>NZ_JBHWFG010000005.1:191050-293347 GCF_042733745.1 Streptomyces sp. NPDC059696 | reverse complement strand
TGCGGCCCTGGCCGCCGTTCCCGTCCCCCGCGCCTACCCGCCCCCCCGCCCCCGGCCCGCCCCGCGGCCCCCCCGGGGCGGCCGGGACGGGCCGGGATCGCGTCGACCGCGAACGGCGTCCCCGGCAGCGTGGGCGAGGCCACCCCGCTCAGCGCCTGCGCCGGGAGCCGCTCCCACGTCCCGGCGACAGCAGGCCTCTCCTACGCGCGCGGCGCCGCCGTGCTCGCCCGTTCCACCAGTCGTGTCGACAACTCCGTCCGTGTGCTCTCCGGGTGGTGGCCGTCCATCAGACGCAGCAGCGACCGCAGGGCCGTCGCGGCCATCTCGGACAGCGGCTGGCGCACGGTGGTCAGGCCGGGGGAGGCCCAGCGCGCCTCGGGCAGGTCGTCGAAGCCGACCACACTGATGTCGTCCGGGACCCTCAACCCCCTTTCGGCCAGGGCCGCGTAGACACCGAGTGCCATCCGGTCCGAGCAGACGAAGACAGCGGTCGGCGGCTCGGACAGGTCGAGGAGCTCCCCCATGCGGCGGTGGGCCACGCTCTCGTCGAAACCGGCGTGCCGCACGTACTCGGGGCGGTGCCGGACCCCGGCCGAGGCGAGGGCCGAGCGGTACCCGGCGACCCGCGCGCTGCTGCACAGCGTCCGCCGGGGGCCGGCGATGACGGCGATCCGCTCGTGGCCCAGGGCCAGCAGGTGTTCCGTGGCCGTCAGGCCGCCCTGCCAGTTCGCAGCCCCCACCGACACCACGCCCTCCGGAGGTTCCTGCACCGGATCGATCATCACGAAGGGGATGCGGTGCTGCTCCAGCCACGCGTACTGCGAGTCGCTGAGTTCGGCCAGGTTGAACAGGACCCCGGAGGAGCCCCGGGCGACGAGTTTGTCGAGCCAGCCGCGCTCCGGGCGGCCGACCCGGGAGCGGACCAGCGCCGCCGACACCACGACCTCCAGGCCCGCGTCGTGCGCCGCCTCCTCCACGCCGTGCAGGACGGCGCCGGACCAGGAGCTCTCCAGCGAGTGCACGACCAGGTCGACCAGCCGGGGCGCCTTCGCCGCGTCGAAGCGGGGTCTGCGCACGTAGCCGAGCCGGTCGAGCGCCTCGGTGACACGGCGGCGGGTCTCGGGTGCGACGTCCTCGCGGCCGTTGACCACCTTCGAAGCGGTCGGCACCGACACTCCCGCCTCGCGCGCCACGACCGCCAGCGTCGGACCGGCCGCCACGTTCGCACTCGCCGTACGGACCATCGGGAACCCACCTCTCCGGCCCGCCCGAGGGCCGTGGAAAGTTTCGACCAGCGCTGCACACGGCGGTCACGGGGTCCGGCCGGGCAGAAAGCGCTTCCTACTCTAGGTGGGGCGCAGGGCGGCGGGAAGGGAAACCGAACGCACCGCCGCCCACCGGCCAAAACTTTCGAAACCGCGAACAGTGCTCTCAGCGAACAGCGCTCTCAGCCGGGCGCGCAGGGCAGCCGGCCGTCACCCGCTGATGCCCGCCGTGAACGCGCGCGACCGCCTCGGGTTCGGCACGCCGACGTGCGCCGGGTAACCCGAACGGCCCTCCCGCCCGCCCGTGCGCCGGAATACCCGGCCAGAATGAGTTGCTCTGATCTTCACGGTGCACGAGCGCGGTGAGGAGGCTGGTGGACGGATGACCACAGACCGGACGGAACCGCAGGCGGACCCCGTGGTGCGCACGCCCTACGGCGCCCTCCGGGGCCGGTGCGAACGGGGCGTCGCGGTCTTCCGCGGCATCCCGTACGCCGCCCCTCCCTTCGGCCCGCGCCGCTTCCGGCCGCCCGTGCCCCTGCCGCCCTGGGACGGTGTCCGTGACGCCGGTGCCTTCGGCCCCACCCCGCCGAAACCGCCCTACTCCGAGGCCTTCGCCCGCTACCTGTCCGACCCGGTCGTGCCCGGCGACGACTGTCTCAACCTCAACGTGTGGACCCCGCAGCCCGACCCCCAGGCCCGCCTGCCCGTCCTGGTCTGGCTGCACGGCGGCGCCCTGACCAGGGGATCCTCGGCCGTACCCGTGTACGACGGGCACGCCTTCGCCCGTGACGGAGTCGTCTGTGTCTCCATCAACTACCGGTTGGGCGTCGAGGGTTACGGACTGTTCCCGGACACACCCCCGAACCCCGGCCTGCGTGACCAGATAGCCGCCCTGGCCTGGGTGCACGAGGCGATAGAGGCCTTCGGCGGCGACCCCGGCCGCATCACCCTCTTCGGCCAGTCCGCCGGGGCCATCAGCATCGGCGCCCTCATCGCCGCCCCGCAGACCCAGGGCCTGGTCCGGCGGGCCGTCCTGCAGAGCGGACCACCGGAGGCGTCCGAGCGGGCCAAGGTGCGGCGGATGGTCCGCCGCATGGCGTCCCGGCTGAAGATCCCCGCCACCGCCGAGGCCTTCGCCGCCGTCGACCGCGACCTGCTGCTGCGCACCCAGGCCGACGTGAGCAGGCTGAGCAGCCCGGTGGTCGGCGGCCCCGCGTTCGGCCTCGTCATCGACGGCGACGTCGTCCCGCGCGACCCCCTGGAGGCCCTCACCGACGGCGGCGCCGCCCCCGGCGTCGAACTGCTGCTGGGCTGGACCCGCGACGAGTACCGGCTGTGGCTGGTGCCGGGCGGACTCCTGGAACGCGTCGACCGCCTCGGTGCCGTCGCCCTCGCCGGAGCCATGGCCCGCTGCCACTGCGGCAGCGACGTCCCGCGCGGCTACCGCACCCTGCACCCCGAGGCCGGTACGGCGGAGACCGTCGGCCAGCTCGTCACCGACCACCTGCTGCGCATCCCCCTGCAGCACCTGGCCGACGCCCGCACGGAACCCTCGTACGTCTACGAGTTCGCCTGGCCCTCCAACCTGCCCGGCCTCGGCGCCTGCCACGCCCTGGAACTCGGCTTCGTCTTCGACACCGGGGACGTCCCCGAGTCGCGCAAACTCGCCGGTGAGGGTGCCCCGCAGGAACTGGCCGACGCGATGCACGGGGCATGGGTCCGCTTCGCCACCGACGGCGACCCCGGCTGGCGGCGCTGGGACGAAACCCACCCGGTGCGCGTCTTCGGCGACCGGGCACCGGGTGCCGAGAACGGTCTGGCCTACACGGCGTACGGCCCCCGCGACCGTGAAATCGCCTTCTGGAAATCCGACGCCGCCACACCCCCGGAGGCCGCACCCGAACCGGTCGCGGCCGACGTCTCACCCACGCGCAGCGCGGAACTCCGCTCGGCGGTACGCCGACTCCGCCGCTCCGGCGCACTGCGCCGGCACTGAGCCACGCCCTGGGAGAAGCCCGCTCACGGCGTCGTGGAGGGTTCCGCCGTCTCCCGGCCCGGCACCTCGGGTCCACGGTCCACCGCGTACGTCTGGCCGCCGCGCCCGATATTGGCCTGGGCACGCCGGTAGGCGCGCCGCCCCGGGGGATCCGCCGCCCGGTTCTGCTCGTCCCGGCGGGCCGTCAGCTCCGCCAGCACACCCCGGGCCTCGTCGACCGGCAGCACCGGCAGGTCCACGGTCCGGGCCTGCCGGGCGGCCGTCTGCACCTCCAGATAGGCGTTGGCGCAACCCGTGGCGTGGGACATGCGCTGCGGCGCGTTCACCGTGGTCATGACGGCACTGATCCCGGCCGACACCAGCGCGAGGATGCCGGCGGCGATGCGCCCCGTCGACTCCACCAGCGCGGTCGTACCGGCCACCGCGGCCAGCAGACTCGTGGGGATGCCCATCATCAGGTGCACGCCCCGCCAGTGCTTCGCCGTCTCGAACTGCGTCTGGGCGCTGTACATCGCGCTCTCCTCGAGCCTGCGCAGCTCGTCCGCGATCGCCGCCCGCCGGGTCTGCGGATCGGCCTGCCCGTCGTCTGCCACCGTGCCCCTCCTCGTCGTCGGCCACCCACGTCACCGGCGGGTGATCTCCTCCCGGAAGAGCCGAAGGGCCCCGGGTACGGCATGGTCGGGTGGGAGGGACGCCGCCGCCGACTCCCACAGACGCAGCGTGACGTTCGAGGAGGCGTGCAGCGACGGCACCAGTTCGGCGGCGGGGACGGAACGCAGCGCCGCGAAGGGCACGGCGGGTTCGTCCGCGACCAGCTCGAAACGCTCGGGTGGCGCGACCAGGTCCAGGGCCCCCGTCAGGCCCTCCTCCCGGCTGCGCAGCGCGATCCAGAAGCGGCGCCGCCGCGACGCCCCGACGTTCAGGACGAGGGGCGCCACGAGGCCGCCGGACGCGGTCGACCACCCTTCCCCGGCAGCGGAGGGGCTCGGGAGGGTCAGCGTCACCCACAGCCGGCCACCCGGTGATTGTTCCGCCCTCACCGCGAACAGGTCGTCCTGCGCGGACTGCTGGTACGTACGGCCGGTCTCCCGGTTCGCCGCGGCGGGCAGCTCGGCGTCCATGCGGACGGACAGGGAGGGCGACCGTCGCTGCGGGCCGGTGGTGCGCAGCCGGGAGGCGACCACCCGGGCCGGGTGCCGCAGGAGGACGTCCCGCGTGGCCAGACGCTCGGCCAGCAGGGCGAGCCGGTCGGCCGTGCGAACGGGGATCCTCTCCGACCGGGCGGCCAGCAGGCCCGTCAGCAGGGTGGCTGCCTCGTGACGCAGCGCCGCCGGGTGCCGCCGCTCCCGCAGTCCGCGTTCCAGGACGGCCAGCGGACCGGCCAGCCGGGTCGCCGCGGGGGTGAACCAGTGCCGCAGTTCGACACCCGGCCGCCCGGCGGGGGCGGCGCCGTCGAGCTGAGCCAGCACCTGGTCCGCGACCGTGTCCAGGGCGTCCCACGGCAGCGTGTGGAAGAGGGCCGGCGGCGGTGCGGTCTCTGCTGCGAGGCGGTGCAGCAGGGCGTGCCTGAGGTCGAGGCTCTCGGCGGCGAGGACACCCAGGGCGTCCGGGTCCGAGGGCGGCGCGTCCCATCGCGTCTCGATCCGCGCGACCAGTTCCGTGCCGCGCGCGCCCGCCCGCAGGGGGTTGCCGTGATCGTCCAGCTCCACGTAGGTGACGCCGCGCACGGGGTGGTGGAGCGCCAGGGCGGGGACGGCCGGACCGTTGCCCCGGTGGGCGGGCACGCTCCTCCTCCGCCACGCCGGATCCCGGAACACGGGGAGCATGCGCGCGTCGGTCCGTTCGGCTCCGTCGTTCACGGGCCCGGTGATCCGCTGGGGTCCGGACGCGTGGGCGCCGGAGCCGGTGGCGCCCAGTCGGGCGACCCAGCGGGCGAGGGGCCGGTGCGCGGCGGGTGTGGAACCGCGGCCGTCGGTGTCGCCGTTCATGCGGGACTCCCCAGCAGTGTCCTCAGCAGGCGTTCCACGCCGAGCCCCAGGGTGCGCGCCACGGCTGTCTGCCGGTCCGCCGTGACGCCGCCCAGGCTTTCGTGGTGCAGGGCCAGCAACTGCGCCCAGGCCGGGTCGCCCCGCTCGCGGACCCGGTCCGCCAAGTCGTCGGGGAACTCCTTCGTCCAGGACCGCAGTTCGTCGGTGTCCACCGGGCCGTCGGCTTCCCAGCGCACCAGGAACTTCACCGCCCGCAGCGCGAGTGCGGCCTGGACCCGCGGATCGGGGGACTGGGCGACCGGGGCGAGAACCCGCGCGGTCCCCCTCAGATGGGACAGGCCGCGTTCGCCCGGGTCCAGGACGAGGTGCCGCTCGAAGTCGTAGAGGACGCTGTTCACCGTGAAGTCCCGTTGCAGGCTGTCGGAAACGAGGTCGGTGCCGGTGGCCGGGAAGGCGAAGCCGCCCACGCCAAGCCCCCGGTACTCCAGCAGCGGGATCTGTTCGTCTTCGCCGAGGACGGTGCACACGAGGGTGTCGGGGCTCACGGGAGTCCTCAGCTCGTACGTCTCGCCGTCCTCCTCCAGCGTACGGCGGGCCAGTTCCGCGAAGCGTCCCGCCGGGGCGGTGCCCGTCAGGTCCAGGTCCCGGACCGTGTCCCGGCCGCGACGGGACAGCAGTTCGCGGGGCGCCCCGCCGCACAGCCAGAGCTCGTGTCCGGCGCCCCGCACCCTCCGGGCGAGCCGCGGGAGCACACGCGACCAGGGGGCGTCGGCCAGCAGGTCGCCCACGGCCGCCGGGAGGCACCGGTGTTGCCGGGCGGCGGGCACCACGCAGTGCTCCGCCAGCCTGTCGTGAGGGAGCCGCTCGTCGCCGGGGCCCGGAGGGCGGAGCGCGGGAACGGGGCGGGGCGGGGGCGAGGCAAGACCGCCGTCGCCCTCCGTCAGCAGCCGGTCGTGCGGGGCTCCGGCCGGTGTCCCCTCCTGCGGCGGCACATAGGCGAACCCCACCACACGGTCACCCCCCACCACATCGTCCGCCATGACCGGTCCGTCCGGGGCGCGGACCTCCTCGGTCCGTGTCGCGGGGAGGTACGGCGGGCAGTCCCGCCCGCAGTCGCAGCCCGCGTCCGGTGTGCCGTCCGCCATGGCGGCGCCCTCCACGTCGTCCGTGGTGGTCATGGCGCGATCCTCCCCACCCATAGGGCCTTTCCGCCCGCACCCGTTTTCAGGTGCAGTCGCTGTTCCCATTCCGGCTCGTAGACGGAACCGTTGTACGTGTCGCTGTCGAAGGTGCCGCTGTCGTCCACCGGAATGTCGAGCAGGGCGATGTCCGCGAGTTGTGCGGCGGTGCAGGTGATGTCCCGCGCGGGTTCGTCGACGCAGCGGTGGGCGGCGAGTCCGGGGAAGACGATGCCGTTGTCGGTCCGGCCGGGGTGGCTGCCGAGCAGCCGTACCAGCTCGCGGCGGCCTTCGGAGGTCCGCAGCGCCGCCCGCGTCTCGTCGTCGCACGGGTCGCACAACGCCCGCAGGCGGGCGACGTCGTCGTCCTCGGCCGCGTCCCTGATGCGCTGCGCCAGCGCCCGCAGGTGAGCCGGCACCGGTTCGCCGCGGTCGCCGGTCTTGGCCACCCGGGCCCGCCCGGGCTGTGCCGCGGTGGGAGGCGCGCCCGCCCCCGCGGCCTCCACCGGGGTGAAGACGAACGCCGACACCCCGGAGCCGAGGTCGTGCCGCGCACCGCGCCCGTCGGTGAACACCAGGTCACCGAGGAGGGGGAAGGCGTACTCGTCCGGCTTCTGCGGCGCGGGCCGCTCGGGCACCAGCAGCCGTGCGGCACGCCCCTGACGGCCGTAGCCGACCGCCAGCATGCCCGAGCCGATGAAGCGCCACCGGCCGTCGCGCAGGTAGTACGACACGAAGCGCGCGGGAGGCACGGCCTGGCACCCCGACTGCGGTCCGAACGTCACCGTGAGGCCCCGGCCCGCCCACGCCAGTCCGCTCACGAGGACCCGGTCCTCCAGCAGGGCGTCGGTCATCGCCGCGTCGGTCGGCCGGTCCGGCTCCTGGCGGCCCTTCACACCGTACGCCGCGAGCCGCACGGACCCGACGTTCCAGCAGGCCCCGCCGGAGTCCGCCGACGCCCAGGCGATGCGCCGCCCGTCGGGGGACTGCTCGCCCTGCGCGAACGACGTGGGCGCACCGGCCGGAAGGAACGGCCGGACCTTCCCCGACCGGTCGGCGGCCACCATCTCGAACTGGCCGCGCCCCGCCTTCTCCTCCGGCAGGGAATTGGCGATCGTCACCGCGTCCCGGCCACCGGCGGCGATCGTGGCGTAGTCGGTGAGCGGCACGCTGAGCGGCGCCCGCCGGACCTTCCCGTCTGCGGCGAAGAACAGGAGCGCGTCGCCGTCGGCGGTCAGCGTCGCGGCCTCGTCGCCCAGGAAGCCGACTCCGTGGCAGGGGCAGGGCGTCGACCGCAGACGGCTGGTGGCGACGTCCAGGCGGTGGATCCTGCGTCCGTCGGATGCGTCGCCCTCCTCGTCGATCCAGGCCAGCGTGGAGCCGTCGGGGGACCACCGGACGTCGTCGGGCTCGGCCTTGAGCCGCGCCCCGCGCCAGGTGCGGCCGGTGGCGTCCGCCAGGACGATCTCGCCCGCTGCGGGCCGGACGAAGGCGAGGACAGGAGCGCCGTGGCCCCGCGCATCACCGTTCCCGGCGTCGTCCCCGCCCCCCGGCGCGTCACAGCCCGCGCCCACCAGTGTCGCCCCCACCACCAGGGCCGCCGCCCATCTCACCGCCGTGCGGAGCCGGTTCACCCGGACACTCCCTCGCACAGGTCGATGAACGGCACCGACGCGTCCACGTTCTTCTTCCACTCCTCGCGTGACAGACCGCCGCCTGCCCAGTCGCACATCCGCTCCTTCGGCGAGCCCTCGGTCATCCGCCAGAGGTTGACCGCGCCCGGCTGCTTGTGTTCGCGCCGGGGCGGCAGCGTGGCCCCGGCGAGATAGGCGCCGTTCAGGGACCACAGCACCTCGACCACGTCGTCGCCGTTGGGATCGCGCAGGGGTGGCATCGTCTGCTGTCCGGTCCTGAGGTTGTGGACCAGCACCTGACTGCCCATCGCCGTCGCCACCAGCCGTCCGTCCGGTGAGAGCGCGATGTCGCCGGCGAGTTCACCTGCGGGCAGGCGCAGGGGCGAGCGCACGGGGGTGAGCTTCCTGCCGTCCAGCAGCCTGATGGTGCGGTCGGCCCAGGAGAGGGCGGCGATCCGCGCCCCGTCGTCCGAGACCGACAGCCTTACGACCTGGGGCGCGGCGACGGTACGCAGCCGCTTCCGCGTCACCAGGTCGACCTGGACGAGCCGGGTCTTCTTCCCCTCGCCCTCGGTGAAGACGCCCGTCCGGCCGTGGATCGCCATGGCCGTGGTGCCGGGGGCGAGGTGAAGGGTGCCCAGGCGCTGCCAGCTGCCGGTCGACCAGATGCCCACGTCTCCGCTGACCTGCCGGGCCACCATCAACCGGGCCTCGGGAACGAAGGTGACCTGGGCGACGATGCGTTCCTCCAGCTTCCGCCCGCGGTCCTGCTCCGGGGACATGAGGATCTCCTGGAGGTAGGTACCGTCCCGCTTCCACAACGTCACCGCGCCTAGGCCACGGCTCTGGCCGACGGCGGCCACGTACTTGTCCGACAGCGCGAGGGAGTTGATGTACGCCGCCGGGGCGGGATAGTCGACCACGGGCTCGTAGGAGGACCCGGCGGCACCGGAGATCTCGGACGCGGAGTCCAGGTCGATGGTGTAGGCGCCTTGCGAGCTGTTGGTCGCGAAGTCGGTCAGGAGCAGCGTGTTCCCCGGGCCGAAGGCCATGCCCGTGGAGGGCTTCGCCGGGGGCAGTGCCCGCTGCACCGGTGCGTCGGCGAGGACGGTGACCCGGTTCTCGCCCACCGCCACGACGGTTCCGTCGTCGGCCCGCACGGCGGCGACGGACCGCCCCCCGCTCGGTGTGGCCAACTGCTCGGCGGGCGTGCCGAGGACGGGCCGTACGTCGATCACCGCCGTGCCGTCCGCACCGGCCACGACGACGTCGTCGCCGTCCAGTTCCAGGCCCGCGGGCCGCCGGGACACCCCGGCCAGACGGTCCGTGATCAGGCTGCTGCGCGTCCGGTCCCAGGCCATCACCCCCTTGTCCACGGCCAGGACCACCATGTCCTGGCTCGCTCGGACCAGGGAGGCGGTGCCGGGGACCCGGTCGGCCTTGAGGACGTGCGACACCTTCTCCGTCCGCAGGTCCACCGTGACCACGTCGTTGGTGGTCAGGAGCAGGACGGCCTGGTCGCCGCCGTCGGGATCCGCGTGACCGGTGACGAGGTCCGCGCTGATCGCGGTCCGGTTCGGCCGCAGCAGGTCGCGGATCTTCTTGCCCGCGATGTCGCGGAGCCTCAGGCAGCTGGTCACCGTGCGGCTGACCGGGTCGGTGACGGCCACGGCGCCGTCGTCCCAGACGGTGGTGAGGGCGGAGCCGTTGGCCGTGAAGTCCATCCCGATGATCTCGCTGTAGGCCCCCGTGCAGGAGGGTGCCTGCACGGTCCCCAGCGCCTCGGGCCTGGGGCCGGACGCGTCGAACAGCCTGACGTCCCTGCCGTCATGGGCGGCGAGGACACCCGACTCGTCGCCGCGGACGAGCCCGGCCGCCCTGCCCTCCACTTCGGCGAGTTTGCGCCCCGACCGGGTGTCCCAGACCCGGATCGCGTCGTCGCCGCCCGAGGTGTAGGCCCGGTGACCGGCGGCGTCGACGGCCAGGGCGTCGACGAAGGTCTCGTCGCCCACCCAGGTGCCCACGGTGTTGCGATTGGCCTCCAGGACTTCCTGGATGGCGTCCGCGGCCTCCTTGTTCCCGGGGTCGATCTCGTACCCGGCCAGGGCCAGGAGCCCCGCCCTGCGCGGTTCGCTGCCGCTGAGACGGACGGCCTGCGCGGCGAGTCCGGCCGCCTGCGCCTTGCGGTTGATCCGGTCGTTCTCCCCGGCCTCCAGGCCCCAGGCGGCGAGGGAGACGACGAGAGCGGTCACGAGTACACCGGCCACCAGCCGGGATATCGCGCGGGTGTCGAGCCGGCGAGCCACCTTGGCGGCCTCGTCCACGGTGACCACCGGGACGACGGTGGCCGGGCTGTGCACGGCACGGGCCTTCATCGCGTCCCGCTGGGGGACGACGACCCGGTCACCGGACTTCAGCACACTGAGTTTGCTGTCGTAGCCGCCCACGGACTCGATGACGCGGGGATTCGCGGCGGACACCGCGCCGACGACGGCCGTACGGGGGTTCGCCCGGCTCAGCCGCAGAGGCCCGAGCACGCTGCCCCGGGTCCTGCCCAGCTCTGTGAGAAGAACGGCGAAGGCAGCACCGAAGGAGGAGTCACTCACGTGGCCGACAGGGCCGTCCTCGTCCCGCAGCGACCAGAGCACGGCGCCCTTCAGCTTCTCCGGCCGCGCGGTCCGCCAGGCGTCGTCGAGGGAGCCCCGGAACCTGTCGTCGCCGAGGAAGGCCGACATGGACCGTGGATCGGGCAGCAGCCCCGTGGGCAGTCCGCGCACCAGGTCCACCTGGAGCTGGAAGCGCGCGCCCCGGTCGCCGCGGTCGGCCAGCACCGTCAGGCGGGACCCGTCGAGGGCCTTGGGCAGGCTGCCGTCGAGGGCGAGCAGGACGAGGGACAGGTGTGCGCGGACCGCGCCGGGAATCCCGTCGGCGGCGAGCAGCCGGGTGATCCGCTCACCGCGCGGTGCCCCGGCCGGCGGGGTCCACGCCGCCGTGCTCGGTGACGCCGCCTCATCGTCGACCATGGACGCGGCGCCGCTGCGCAGCAGCCAGGACATTCCGGTCCGCAGGTGTCCTTCGGCGGCGTCGGCGTCCCCGGTCAGGGCCAGTCCGAGGGCGGCGTAGGCGCGTAACGCGCGGGCCGGTGCCGACTCGCGTTCCACCAGGGGCGGGTCCACGGGTTCCGGTAACCGCGTGTAGAAGTGGGCTTCCTCCAGTACGTCGTGCAACGGCGTATGGCCGGCCATGGCGAGCCGCAACGCCTCCGTGTCACCCTCGGCGACACAGTGTGAAAGGAAGCGCAGCGGCTGGCCCTCGCGGATCAGCCGACGGTACAGATCCGCTTCGCTGGTCCCGCGCGGCAGGCGGTGCAACAGCTCTCGGACCGCGGAGGGGAGCAGGCGTTCTTCGGCCACTTCTGCCTTCCATGGCTGCACGATCAGTGGGGGGTCATCTTGGCATCGGGAGCGGCGAAAAGGGGCCGGAACGACCGGAATTGAAAGACAGTCGGTTTTTCGGTCATGCACGTTCGATCACATACGAACCAACAGGAACAGAAATGACCTCTTGTGTCGCAGCGACTGCGAAGGTCTGCCATCCTTTCCCGGCGCGTACGCCCGCTCACGAGCTGAAGGAGCGCAGTGGCTGCCACGCCTCCCCGCCGGGGATTCCGGCGCCTTCTCTGCCTGCTCTGCGTCGCGTTCCTGCTCGCCTCCTGCCAGAGCGGGCCGGACGACGACCGGCCCGGGCCCGACGTGGCCGCCGCGCGCTGGCGTCAGATCCCGCTGCCCGAACTGCCCCCCGCGTTCTTCGGGGTGACGGCCCGCTCGCTCGTGGCGTCGAAGGACGGGTTCCTTCTCGCTGTCAGCCCAGGAGGCGGTGGAGCGGAGCTCTACCGTTCCGAGGACGGCATCTCCTGGCGGTCGTCCCGGCCCTCCGCCGAGCAGATGAAGGCGGACGTCCTCGCCGCGCACGACGGTGACGTGATCGCCGCGGGCCGGCTGTTCCGGGACGGCGAGGAACTGCCGGCGACCATGCCGTACCGCGGTGAGGGCCGGTGGGGGAAGGCGGAGCCGCTGCCCGAGGGGGAAGCGTCGAACGTCGTCCTGGCGGCGGCCCGCGGACCGCGCGGAGCGGTCGTGGTGAGCCACACCGGTGGCCCCTTCGACACCGTGACCGACCAGAAGAGGGGCCGCAGCCTGCGCGTCTGGACCTCCAAGGGCTCGGCCTCCTTCCGGGCGCCGTACGACGTCTCCTGCCCCCAGTGGCCCGACCAGGAGCCGGAGGTGGGCGCCCTCGCGGGCGAAGAGGACTTCACGGTGTGGGCGAAGTGCGCGGACGCCTTCGGCACGTCGGCCTCCTTCACCCTGAAGAGCTCCGACGGTGAGACCTGGCGCAGGACCTCGGAACCTCCCGCACCCCTGGCTGCGCGCGCGGGCACTTCCCGCCCCTCGGCCGGGGCCCGGGTCGGCCAGGTCCTCGCGGTGCCGCACGGCTATGCCGCCCTGGGTTCGACCGAGACGCCCGCCCGGCTCACGGGCGCCCTGTGGTCCTCCGCGGACGGGCGGCGCTGGACCGAGGCGACGAGCGGCAAGGACGGGTTCCGGCAGTCGGTACGGGTGGACGCGGCCGCCGAGTACGACGGCACCCTCCTCGCATTCGGCACCGACCCGGAACCCGACGGGCACCCGCCCGCCCGCACCCGGGTGTGGATCGGCACCCCGCCCGGTCACGCCCCGAAGCGCATCCCCACCAAGGGAGAAGGGCTGCGGGCCGTCACCGGCACCTGGAGCTGGGCGCAGGGCACCCTGAAGGTCACGGAGCAGGGCGAGTTCACCTACCGCTACCGGGTGCTGCGCGACTGTGCCACCGACGCCCCGCCCTGCGACGACGTGACCACCTCCACCTGGGGCGGGCTCGTCACCGGCACAGTCAAGGAGGGCCCCCGCGGCACTCTGCGCGGAACTGTGCGCTCCGCCAACGCGACCGATCGCGGCCACGCCCCCGGCGACCGCGTCACCCTCACCCGCGAGCCCTACAGCGCCGTCGGCCTCACCATCGGCGACTCGGTGGTGGGCGTCTTCTGCCACCCGGGCTCGTACGACGAGCGCTGCCAGGACGTGCACGGCTGAGGACGGGATGCCCGCGAGGGGCGGCGTGCCCGTGAGGGGCGGCGTGCCCGCGAGGGGCACGGTGACCGCGAGGCGGGAGTGACAGCGAGGCGGGGTGCACGCGAGGGCGGCGTGACCGTGCGGCGGCATGCACGCGCGGGCGCCGTGCCCGCGAGGCGGCGTCACCGCGAGGGGCGCCGTGCCCGCGCGGCCTGCGTCACCGCGAGGGTCGGGGTGACGTCGGCCGGCCGTGTCCTACGCCGCCCCCAGCGCCTGCGTGATGCCCGTGATGCCGTCCGGGCCCACCCGGCAGCAGCCGCCGATCAGCCGGGCTCCCGCCTGCTGCCAGCCCTTCACCTGGCCGGTGGTGAACGTGGCACGACCGGTCCAGGCACGCGCCTCGGCGTCCCAGGTCTCGCCGCTGTTGGGGTAGACGACGACCGGCTTGCCGGTGACCCGTGCCGCCGTCGCCGCCGCGGCGTCCACGTCCTGCGGCGCGCAGCAGTTCACGCCGACGGCGATCACCTCCTCCGCCTCGGCGGCCAGGGCGAAGGCCTCCTCCAGCGGCTGTCCGGCACGGGTGCGGCCCCCGGCGACGGAGTACGTCAACCACGCCGGCACTCCGAGCCCGCGCACCGCCCGCAGCAGGGCCCTGGCCTCGTCGGCGTCCGGGACCGTCTCCAGTGCGAGGACATCGGGCCGGGCCGCGGCCAGTACCTCCAGGCGCGGCCGGTGGAAACGCTCCAGCTCGTCCACGCTCAGCCCGTAACGCCCCCGGTACTCCGAACCGTCCGCCAGCATCGCCCCGTAGGGACCCGCCGAGGCGGCCACCCACAGGGGACGCGAGGCACGCGCCCGCCGGGCCGCCACCCGGGCCAGCTCCACGCTCAGGGCCATGAGTTCGGCAGCCCGGTCCCGGCCGATCCCGCGCGCCGCGAACCCCTCGAACGTGGCCTGGTAGCTGGACGTGATCGCCACGTCCGCCCCGGCCCGGAAGTAGGCGAGATGCGCCTCGGTCACCGCCTCCGGCTGTTCGGCGAGCAGCCGCGCCGACCACAGCTCGTCACTCAGGTCGTGACCGGCCGACTCGAGCTGGTTGGACATGCCGCCGTCGAGGACGACCGTCCCGGCGGCGAGGGCTTCTGCGAGGGGGAGGGTGCTGGTCATGCCGAAACGGTAGTCGACGTTCCGCGGCAGGTCCCAGCCGTGTGTGTCCATCAAATGAACAGGTGGACCAGCATGTGGGATCGCGGTTTACGATCAGGACCCTCCCCCTCCGCTTGTACAGGAACCCTCATGACCGTCCCCAGCCCCACCGAGGCCGCCGAACCCGCCGACCGGGCCACCACCGCAACCGCCCCGGCCTCCGCTCCCCGCCGCACCTTCGGCCTCGCCGCCGCCACGGCCCTCGTCATGGGCAACATCATCGGCGGCGGCATCTTCGCCCTGCCCGCCACCGTCGCCCCGTACGGCACGGTCAGCCTGCTCGCGTTCCTCGTGCTCTCGGTCGGGGCGGTCCTGCTCGCGCTGCTCTTCGGCAGGCTGGCGCGGCGCAGCCCCGTCACGGGCGGTCTGTACGTCTACCCCCGGGACGCCTTCGGCGAGTTCGCCGGGTTCCTGTCGGCCTGGTCGTACTGGACGATGTGCTGGGTCAGCATCGCCGCCCTGGCCGTCGCGGTCGTCGGCTACGTCGACGTCCTCATCCCCCTGCACGGCAACCACGCCCTCCAGGCCGCCGTCGCCCTGGCCGCCCTGTGGCTGCCGGCCGCGGCGAACTTCGCGGGCACACGCTGGGTCGGCGCGGTGCAGGTCGTCTCCACCGTGCTGAAGTTCGTACCGCTGCTCCTGCTCGCCACCGTCGGTCTGTTCTTCGTCGACGCGGACAACTTCGGCCCGTTCAACGCCTCCGGCCAGAGCGTCTCCGGTGCGCTGGCCGCCTCCGCCGCGCTGCTGCTCTACAGCTTCCTCGGGGTCGAGTCGGCCGCGGTCAGCGCGGGCGAGGTCCGTGACCCCGAGCGCACGGTCGGCCGGGCGAGCGTCCTCGGCACGCTGGCCTCCGCCCTCGTCTACGTCCTCGGCACGATCGCCGTCTTCGGCCTGGTCCCGCACGACCGGCTCGTCGACTCGGGCGCGCCGTTCGCCGACGCCGTCAACGCCGTCACCGGCAGTGCGTGGGGCGGCACGGCCATCGCCCTGGTCGCCGTCGCCTCGATCACCGGCTGTCTCAACGGCTGGATCCTCATGGCCGCGCAGATGCCGTACGCCGCAGCCCGCGACGGTCTCTTCCCGGCGCCCTTCGCGCGCCTCGGCAAGGGCGGCGTCCCGGGCTTCGGGGTGTGGGCCTGCGCGGTCCTCGGCAGCGTCCTCATCGCCCTCAACTACACGGCGGGACCGGACACCACCTTCCGCGTCCTCGTCCTGATCACCACCTTCACCGGCTGTGTGCCCTACCTGCTGTCGGCGGCGGCCCAGCTGTACTGGCTGGCCGGCGGCACCCGCGAGCGGATCCGCCCGGCCGGTCTCGCCCGTGACCTGACCGTCGCCGTCCTCTCCTTCGGCTTCTCGTTCTGGCTCATCGCCGGCGCCGGATACGCGGCCGTCTACCAGGGCGTGCTGTTCCTCTTCGCGGGGATCCCCGTGTACGTGTGGCTGCGGGGACGCAAGGACAGGGCCGTGGCGGAGGCATAGCATCGGGGGATGCCCGAGGTCGCCGCACCGCATGCCGAAGTACGTGAGGTCCTGGGAGTCCCGGCGGACCGGGCGGTGTTCGAGCCGCTCGCGTACAACCCGTCGAACGGCGCCACGGCCGGCGTGTGGCGGGTCATCGGCGGCGGCCGCTCGGCCGTCCTGAAGGTGCTGACGCGGACGAAGGAGACCGGCGTCGCCTGGTCGGCGTCCAACGACCCGCGTCACCGGAACTTCTGGCGCCGTGAGGCCTACGTCTACCGGACGGGGCTCGCCGGGGTGTGGCAGCGGCACGGCCTCCGGGCTCCCCGCCTGCTGGAGCACGTCGAACGCCCGGACGGCGACGTGGCGTTGTGGCTGGAGGACGTGCCGGGCGAACCGGCCACCGTCTGGCCCCTCACCGGCCACGTCGACCACGCCCACCGCCTGGGCCTCGCGCAGGGCGCGGTCGGCGCGGGGGAGGACGCCCCCTGGCTGTCCCGGTCCTTCCCGCGGGACGACACCTGTGGGAACACGACCGGTGAGGAACCGCTCGACGACGACGGAGCGTGGCAACACCCCCTGGTGCGGCGGCACTTCCCGCCGGGACTGCGCGAGGACCTCGACCGTCTCCACCTGGACCGCGCGTGGTTCCTCACGGTCATGGAGGCGCTGCCCCGCGCCCTGTGCCACCTCGACCACAGGCCCGCGAACGTCGTCTCCGGCGGACCCGGCGCCAGCGTCCTGCTCGACTGGGCTCACACCGGCGACGGCGCCCTCGGCGAGGACCTCGGCAGCTACCTCCCGGACAGCGTCTTCGGCCTGTTCGTCCCGGCCGCCGACCTGCCGGGCCTGGCCAAGGCCGCCTACGACGCCTACGTGCAAGGGCTGCGACGGAGCGGCTGGCGGGGCGACGAACGCCTCGTCAGGCTGGGGGTGTGCGCGTCCGCGGTGAAGTACGGCCGGCTCACGGCCCTGATGCCGGCGCGGGCGCACGAGCAGCCGGTGGCCTACGCCGGTGAGGGCACGGTCACCGCCGAACTCCGGTCCCGGGAAAGGAGCCTGGCCCTGGCGTTCCTGGCCGAGTGGGCGGCCGAGGCGCGGACGCTGGCTCCCCTGCTCGGCTTTCCCGAAGCCCCCAGCGGCCGTTGAACCGCCGAACGGAACGAGAGGTCATGGCCCGAGTCGCCGAGCTGTCGTACTACCCCGTCAAGGGCTGCGCCGGGACGTCGATACGCGAGGCGCTGCTGACGCCGGCCGGGCCGGCGCACGACCGCAGCTTCATGGTCGTCAGCGAGGAGGGCGTGTACCGGACGCAGCGCCGGAACCCGCTGCCGGCCGTCATACGCCCCCGCATCCGCTGCGCGGTCACCCTCGTCGACCAGCACACTGGCACCCGAGCGGGCCCGGAACCCCTGCGCACCCTTGCCACCTACCGCCGCGCCCGCCAGGGCGGCATCGCCTTCGGCACGAAGTACGCCGTCCTCCGACCCGGCACGGTGGCAGTGGGGGACGAGGTCGAGGTGGTGGAGTGGCGCGAGTCCGAACTGTGAGCCCGGAGCCCGCCCCGGCCGCCCGGCGCCGCCCGGGCGGATGGTCCGCACGGCGAACACCGGACCGAGGGGTTTGACCAACTGCTCGAAGCCACCGCCGTGAGAGACATCTGATCATCTCGAAGCTGGAGAAGAAGGACATGTCCCTCTGGATGGAGAACACGGATGTCCGGACTTGAGGTGATCATTCGAATCCTCGGACACTGATGCTCTGCCAGGAGTGAGGAAGTGCACATGAGTTATGCCGAGCAGGAATGGGCCATGGCCCGCGCGTCGCTCGAGTACCAGCAGCACATCGATCTGGGTAGGGAGATCGCCTTCGGAGCTCCACGGGAGGTCGGAGAGGTCGGAGCCCCGTACGGCCCCTGCTACCCCGACCTGACGCACGGCACGGTGGAGCCCGCCCTCGCCCCCGCTCCTGAGAGCGAACCCGATCCTGAGCCGTCGAGCCTCCTGGACGACCAAGAGGAGGCGTACGAGTACCTCATCAGGACCCTCTCGGACGATCAGCGGGCCGCCCTGCGGGTGCTCTCCCTGGAGAGCCCCGCCAACGCACTTGATCAGTTGCTGGACAGGCTCTGGGACGAGTGAAGCGCGCAGGGCGCGTCTGAGCTCCACGCGTTGAAGGGCCACGTCGTGCAGGGATAGCAGGACTTCCCTGATCAGGCCGCGGTGCGCCGACTGCTTCCGGCGGAAGGCGTGGCCCTTCCACCCCACCCGCGGCTCTGCGGTGCTCACCTCGGTGAGGCCGGCCCTTCAGAAGCGGTGAACGACTCGGCCCGTCAGACCCGTTGACCTCCTCGTGGCACACCCTTACCTTTTCGGCGTTCGTAATGCCAGATGACGTTCGAGATGTCGGACGAGTGGTGTGTTCCCCCCCACCCCATGAGAGGCAGGCCGCATGAGCCGCGACCCTGTTCTGCCCGAGTCCCCCCGCCGCAGGCTGCTGCTGAAGGGTGCCGCGACCGCTGGCGCCCTGGCCGCCGTCCCCGCCCTCCCCGGCGTCGCCCAGGCGGCACCCCCGGCGGAAACCGCCTCCGCGACACCCGGCGGGCGGCCGAAGCTCGCCCCCTTCGTCAACCCGCTGGTCCGCAACCGCGCCGACCCGCACATCAACCGTCACACGGACGGCTTCTACTACTTCACCGCCACCGCCCCCGAGTACGACCGCATCATCCTGCGCCGCTCCCGCACCCTGAACGGCCTCGGCACGGCCGACGAGTCCGTCATCTGGCGCGCCCACGCCACCGGCCCCATGGGTGCCCACATCTGGGCGCCGGAGATGCACCGCATCGGCGGCAAGTGGTACATCTACTTCGCCTCCGCACCCGCCGAGGACGTCTGGGCGATCCGCATATGGGTGCTGGAGAACGCCCACCCCAACCCCTTCCGCGGCGCCTGGGTGGAGAGGGGCCAGATCAAGACGGCGTGGGAGACCTTCTCCCTGGACGCCACCACCTTCAGCCACCGCGGCAAGCGCTACCTCGCCTGGGCCCAGCACGAGCCGGGCCTGGACAACAACACCGGCATCTTCCTGTCCGAGATGGCGAACCCGTGGACCCTCAAGGGCCCGCAAGTGCGGCTCTCCACCCCGGAGTACGACTGGGAGTGCATCGGCTTCAAGGTCAACGAGGGCCCGTACGTCCTCCAGCGCAACGGCCGCCTCTTCATGACGTACTCGGCCAGCGCCACCGACTTCAACTACTGCATGGGCCTGCTCACCGCCGACGCCGACAGCCATCTCCTGGACCCCGTGAGCTGGACCAAATCGCCCACCCCGGTCTTCACCAGCAACGACACGACCAAGCAGTACGGCCCCGGCCACAACTGCTTCACCGTCGCCGAGGACGGCCGCACCGACGTCCTCGTCTACCACGCCCGCCAGTACAAGCACATCAACGGCGACCCGCTAAACGACCCCAACCGCCACACCCGTGTCCAGAGGCTCGGCTGGAAACCCGACGGCACCCCCGACTTCGGCATCCCGGTCGCCGACTCGGCAACGGCGGGTGACTGACATGAGACGGGCCCACGCCGCCCTCCTCGCCCTGTGCCTCGCACTGTTCGGCGCCCTCGCCACCGCCGGAACCGCCCAGGCCGCCCCCCAGACCGTCGCCAACGGCACCCAGTTCACCGACACCTCGGGCAACCCCGTCCACGCGCACGGCGGCGGAGTCCTCAAAGTGGGCTCCTTCTACTACTGGTTCGGCGAGCACCGCAACGCCGACAACACCTTCCGCTACGTCGACGCCTACCGCTCGACCGACCTGAAGAACTGGGAGTTCCGCAACCACGTCCTCACCCAGGCCAGTGACCCGGAGCTCGCGACCGCCAACATCGAGCGGCCGAAGGTGATGTACAACGCCGCCACCGGCACGTTCGTGATGTGGATGCACAAGGAGAACGGCACCGACTACAGCGAGGCCCGCGCGGCCGTCGCCGTCTCCGACACCGTCGACGGCGCCTACACCTGGAAGGGCAGTTTCCGTCCGCTCGGCCGGCACATGTCCCGCGACATCACGGTCTTCGCCGACACCGACGGCGCCGGATACATGATCTCCGCCGCCCGCGAGAACTACGACCTCCAGATCTACCGCCTCACCGCCGACTACACCGGCGTCGCGAGCCTCGTCGCCAACCCGTGGCCCGGAGGACACCGCGAGGCCCCGGCCCTGTTCAAGCGGGGCGGCGTGTACTTCATGCTGACCTCGGGCGCCACCGGCTGGAACCCCAACCAGCAGCAGTACGCGACGGCCACCAGCATCGCCGGACCCTGGTCGGCGATGAAGAACGCCGGCGACGCGACGGCATACGGCTCGCAGACGGCCTTCGTGCTGCCCGTGCAGGGCACCTCCGGCACCTCCTACCTGTATCTGGGCGACCGCTGGGGCAACTCCTTCGGCGGCACCGTCAACGACTCGCGGTACGTGTGGCTGCCCCTGACCTTCCCCACCTCGACGACCCTGTCGATGTCCTGGTCGCCGGAGATCACGATCGACACGGCAGCGGGAACCGTCACCGGCACCGCCGCCACGTACCACACGCTCATCGCCCGCCACTCCTCCAAGTGCGCGGACGTCACCAGCCAGTCGCTCTGGCCCGGGGCCCAGATCAAGCAGTACGACTGCAACGGAGGTGCCAACCAGAAGTACTGGTTCAAGCCGGTCGGCGGCGGTTACCACCAGCTGATGGTCAGGAACAGCAGCCTGTGCGTGCAGGAGAACGCGAGCACGGTCACCCAGGAGACCTGCGCCTCCTCCGAGACGGGCCAGCAGTGGTCGCTGACCACCACCGGCTCCTACGTGACCGTGAAGTCCCGTGCGAGCGGCGAGTGCCTCGACGTGAACGGGGCGTCCACCGCCGACGGCGCCGCACTCATCACGTACACGTGCAACGGTGGCTCCAACCAGCAGTGGACACGCGGCACCTGACCGAGCTGCGGGAACGCCGCGCACCTTCCCATCAGTCTAGAAAGCGCTTGCCGAAGGCTGTACGGTCCCCCTCCAGGTCGTGTCGCATGCCGGGAGGAGCCTGGAGTGAGACGTTTCAGCATCGCCGTCGCCGCGGCGGTGGCCCTGGGAACCGCGTTGTCGTCCGCACCCGCCCACGCGGGAGGACGGCACGCGGACCCGGGGCCAGGCCACTGCACCGCCGGCGCCTGCCACTTCGACGTCCCGCCGGGCACCTACGACGTCCGGGTCACGCTCGGCGGCGAGACGGCGTCCAGCACCGGCGTCAGCGGAGAGACCCGCCGTGCCCTGCTCCCGGAGACGGCCGTACCGGCCGGCGCGCGGATCACCCGCGGCTTCACGGTGAACGTCCGCAGCCCCGAGGGCGAGCCCACCGGCCCCGAGGGAACCCCCGGCCTCGACCTGCGGATCGGCGGCTCCGCCCCGGCCCTCGCCGACATCAGGGTCACCCCGGCCCGGCACACCCGCCAGATCCTCCTGATCGGCGACTCCACCGTCTGCGACCAGCCCGGCGACCCGTACTCCGGCTGGGGCCAGCAGCTGCCCCGGTACCTGCGCAAGGGCCTGTCCGTCGCCAACTACGCCGATTCGGGGGAGAGTACGGTCTCGTATCTGGGGAACCCGAGGCTGTGGGCCACCGTACGGCCCCTGATCCGCCCCGGCGACCTGGTCCTGGTCCAGCTCGCCCACAACGACAAGACCACGGACGAGGCCACCTACCGGGCCAACCTGGAGACCCTGGTGGACGGCGTCCGGGAGCGGGGCGGACAGCCGGTCCTTGTCACTCCCGTCGTGCGGCGCTGGTTCAACACCGACGGCACACTGAACAACGGAACCGCGCTCCTGGTCAACGGCCTCGGTGTCGACCACCCGGCCGTCATCCGCGCGGTCGCCGCCGCCCGGCGCGTCCCGCTGATCGACCTCACGGCGAAGACCAAGGCGCTCGTCGAATCCCTCGGCGTCGCAGGCTCCACAGCGCTCTACCTCACCGACGAGGCGCGGGACAACACGCACACCTCCGTGCGTGGGGCGACCGCCTACGCGGGCCTCGTCCGCGATGAACTCGTCACCCGGCGTCTGGTGCCCGAGGGCATGCTCCGGGTGGGATGAGAGCCCCTGGGGCGCCCCGACCGGAACCGGGGCGCCCCAGGTCCGACCCGTATCCACCGGCCCGCGCACGAGAGACACACGAAAGACACCCGATGCAGCTGCCTCCCGCCGACCGCACGACCTCCCCGATCACCGGCTACACCCGCGCCCACTGGGAGGCGGCGGCCGACTCCCTGCTCACCGCCGTCGCGCCGTACGCCACCGAGAACCAGGCGCTCTACCACCTGCCCGGGGAACGGGCCGGCTGGTCGGGCCGCCTCTCCGACGGCCTGGAGGGCTACGCACGCACCCTGCTGCTCGCCGCCTTCCGCCGCGACGGGAAGGCCCTGGAACGCTACGCGGCCGGCCTCGCCGCCGGTGTCTCGGGCGTCTGGCCCCGCATCGAGGACCGCCACCAGTCCCTGGTGGAGGCGGCGTCCATCGCCCTGGCCCTGCGGCTCACCCGCGACCTGCTCTGGGACCGCCTGGACGAGGGCGTACGCCAGCGGACGGCCGCCTGGCTCACCGACGCCCTCACGGCCGAACCCTGGCCCTGCAACTGGGAGTTGTTCCCGGTCACCGTGGGCGGCTTCCTCGCCGAGATCGGCCACGAGCCGGACGCCTCCCGCGCGGCGATCGACCGGGGGCTGGAACGCATCGAGCAGTGGTACGCCGGCGACGGCTGGTACACCGACGGCGACGGCCGCAAGTACGACTACTACAACGGCTGGGCGATGCATCTCTACCCGGTGCTGCACGCCTGGCTGGAGGGCGACGAGCGTCTGCTGGCCCGGTACGGCGACCGCCTCCACCGTCACCTCGGCGACTACGCCCGTCTGTTCGGCGGCGACGGCGCCCCCCTGCACCAGGGCCGCTCGCTGACGTACCGCTTCGCCACGACGGCCCCGCTGTGGCTCGGCGCGCTGACCGGCCGTACGCCCCTGCCCCCCGGCGAGACCCGGCGCCTGGCCTCGGGCGCGCTGAAGTACTTCCTGGACCGGGGCGCGGTGGACGACCGGGGCCTGCTCTCCCTCGGCTGGCACGGCTACGACGAGTCCGTCCTACAGGGCTACTCCGGCCCGGCCTCCCCGTACTGGGCGAGCAAGGGCTTCCTCGGCCTGCTCCTGCCGCCCGACCACGAGGTCTGGACGGCACCGGAGGAACCCGCCCCCTCCGAACGCGCGGACTTCGTCACCCCCGTCGGACCGCCCAACTGGCTGCTCCAGTCGACCCGTTCCGACGGTGTGGTCCGTCTCCACAACCACGGCAGCGAGGACGTGCGCTACGACCCGTACTACACGCGGCTGGCGTACTCCACCGTGACGACACCCGTGCCCGCGTACGACAACAGCGTCCTCGTCGGCGGCGACCCGAGCCGCACCGGCATCGAACCGCTCGGGGTGGGCGAGGGCTGGGCGGCCTCCCGGCACGACGCGGGCGCAGGAGCGCGGGTGACGAGTGCGGTGCTGGCGCGGGGGGCGGCGGAAGTGCGGGCGTACCTGGTCGCGGGGACGGAACCGGGCACGGAGGTCCGCGTGACCGGCTGGGCCGCGCCGGACGGCCCCCGGGCGGAACTGCTGCCCGCGGTCGGTCTCGACGACGACCTGACCGGCGTCACCGCGGGGGACTCCACCCTGTTCGTGGCCCTGGCCAGGCTCACCGCCGAGGCGGATCCGGTTCCGCTGACGGACACGGTCTCGGTGACCGTGTCCGGGGAGGGGGAGCTGCGGGTGCGCTGGAGCGAGGGTCCCGAGGTGCGGGTCCGGCTGGACGCGTCGGGCGTGCACGTCGACTGAGGTGCGCGCCGCGAGCCGCGCGCCGCGAATCGCGAGCCGCGCGCCGCGAGCCGCGACGAGTCGGCCCGGCCGGGCCGGTCGGTCGCCAGGTCGGCCGGGTCCTCGCGGGCGGCCGGGGGTCCGCACGGCCTCTACTCGTCGAGCGCGGCGACCAGCAGGGAGACGGCGGCCAGGTCGGGCGCGTTGCGCAGGAAGGCCACGGCCTGCCGGGCCCCGAACTCGCGCTGGGCGGCCGTCACGGTGGGCTCGACGGCGGTGGCGGCCTGTACGTGGATGTAGTTGAGGGCCGTGGCGAAGAGCATGGAGAAGGACTCCGGCCCGGTGACCACGGCCCGGCCGCCCGCCTCCCGGTACGCCCGGGCCAGGAGCCGCGCGGCGGGGATGTCCACCTCGTTGCCGCCGGACCAGACGTGGAGGGCGCCCGCGAACTCCCGTTCCACCGCGACGGAACCGGCGTTGTCCCAGTCGAGCAGGACGGGCCCGTCCGGGCCGATCAGGACGTTCTGGGGCTGGAGGTCCAGGTGGGAGGTCACGAGGTCGCCGGGCGCCGAGGGGGTGACCCAGTGGGCCAGCCGGGGTGCGGACGTGGCGACGAAGCGGTCCAGTTCACCGGACCAGGGCAGGCCCGCGTCCCGCACCTTCTTGAGGGCGTCCTCCCAGGCGGCGTCGTCGGGACACCGTTCGTACCAGTCGTCAGGGGGCGCGACGGCGCCCTGACCTGCCTGGTGGAGCAGCGCCATGGTCCTGCCGAACCAGGTCAGGACGTCCGGGTCGGCCGGGTCCGCGGCGACGCCGTCGACCCAGTCGTACAGCTTCACCCAGGTGCCGCCGCCGGGGGAGTGGAGGCGGGAGACATGGGCGCCGTGCCGGTCGGGGTGGAGCCGGGGGGAGGCGATGCCGAGCCCGGCCGCGGAGTCCCGTAAGGCGGCCTCGCGGGCGACCTGGGCCTCGTCGCAGCCGAAGAGGAGTTCCTTGACGGCCCAGGAGCGGCCGTTTCCGGAGAGTTTCCAGATCTGGCCGAGGGCGCCCCGGGTGACGGGTGTCATGGTCCAGGGGCCGGTGCCGAGGGAGTAGCGCTCGGCGATGACACCGGCGGTGTCATCGGACGGGGTGCGTACGGCCATCGGAAGTCCCCTTCTCGCCGGGCCAGTTCAGGAGCAGTACGTGCAGGGCGTCGATCACCCTGTCCCAGGAGGCCTGGACGTCCCGGGGCGCGCCGAAGGCGCCGGTGGACTCCAGGGCGCAGTAGCCGTGGAAGGTGCTGCGCAGCAGGCGCACGGCGTCGGTGAGGTCGGGTTCGTCGAGGCCGTAGGCGCGGAGCATGCCGTAGGTGACGTCGGCCGTGCGGCGCATCGCGGGGGAGTCCGTGACGAGGTCCTGGTCGATGCGGATCTGTGTCGCGGCGTACCGCCCGGGGTGGTCCAGGGCGTAGGCCCGGTAGGCGGCGGCGAAGGCGCCCAGCGTGTCCCGTCCGGCCTCCCGCCCTTCGACGGCGTCCGCGATCCGGGCGGTCATCTCGCCCCCGGCGAGCAGGGCCATGCGGGTCCGCAGGTCCTTCAGCCCCCGGACATGGGTGTACAGACTGGCGTCCTTCACCCCGAAGCGACGGGCCAGGGCGGACAGCGTGACACCTTCGAAGCCGACCTCGTCGGCCAGCTCGACGGCGGCGGCGACGAGACGCTCGGGGGTGAGGCCGGCTCTGGGCATGGGATGTTCGGGTCACCTCTCGCTGAGGGCCGGGCGACAGGCGTGGTCCCCCGGACGCGCCGGGCGATGGTATCCGCCGGTGGGTGCGCGGCGGTGTCGGTGGCCGTCGGTCACATCAGCCCTTCCGCGATGGCCCGGCCCGTCTTCGAGGCCGTCAGGTAGCGCAGCAGGCTGTGGGGTTTCAGGCCGTTGTCGAGGGACTCGTCGGCCACCGGGCCGAAGCGCGGGGCGAGTTCGTGGACGACGGCCACCAGGTCGCCCGGGTCGGCGACGTTCGTCCACCGGTGGACTCCGCCCGGCCAGGCGCCGCGTCCCTCCGTCGGCAGCGGGCTCAGCCGGTTGAAGATCAGGGACAGGCCGAGCGGGGAGCCGAGCGTGACCAGGTCGGTGACGGGCCATTCGGGGTGCTCGCACAGGGCCTCGTACGCCACGACCGAGCCCAGCGAGTGTGCGACCAGCACCCGGGTGTCGGGGCCGATCTCCTCCGCCACCCGGGCCCGGGCCCGCTGCCACACGACGGGCTCGTTCATGTACCGCCGCACCTGCTTCAGGGCGAGCACCATCATGCGGTCCGAGTACGTGCCGAAGAACCGGGACCCGGACAGCGCGTCCAGTGCGCCGCGGACCCGCTGGGACAGCAGCCGGCCCGTGCCGGGGATCGCGCGGGTGCCGGGCTCGTCCGGGCCGGGCACCGCCGGGTCCGTGGCCGCGGCGGCCTCCCACCACGCCGCGAGCAGCTCCGCCTCGAATCCCTCCTCGACGTCGTGCTCGTCCCAGGGCGGCACACCGAGGGCGCGGGTGCCCTCCTCGAAGAAGACGTCGCCGTAGAACGCGCAGGCGACCTCCTCCTCGGTGAGCCGGAGCCCCGACCCGTGCCGTACGCCGTCACGCAGGGCCGGGACCACGTCCCGGCCCATCAGCGCCGCCCCCGACCACTCGTGCCCGATCCCGTGCACCACCACGACCCGTGCCATCGCCCGTTCCCCCCGGTGTCCGTCAGCGCAGTCCAGAAGGTCCGAGCGTAGTACGGGACTCGGGCGGCGGGGCGCGGACGCGGAGCGGTTCGCCCCCGCGGTGGCCGGGCTGTCAGCCGTTGATGCGGTTCGCCCCCGCGGTGGCCGGGCCGTCAGCCGTTGATGCCGCTGCCGTGCGGCAGGCGCCACCGCCACCGCCCCAGCAGCAGCCCGGCACGGCCGCGACGAGGTACGTCACGCGGCCGGCTGCGGTCGAGACAGCGGCGGCCGGCCGGCACGAGGCCGACCGGCCGCGGAGGACATTCCGACAGCCCCGGTATGTCGACCAATCGGTCAATCGACTGATCGGCTTTCTTACCCGGTGGTCGAGAACACGAACGAGAACTCCGCCGGCTCCGCCTTCAGGACGTACTGCGGCAGCGGACCCGGACCGCAGGACTGCGAGCCGATGCCGTGCAGTCCGTGGTCGAGGTTGACCCACACCGTGTCGCCGGCCGTGAGGTCGGTGCGGTGCCGGGCGGCGTCGAGCTGCTCGGTCGTCCAGCGCCGCGCCGTGAAGAAGAACTCCGGGTCACCCTCGACCCGGAGGCCGCCGAGCTCCACCCAGCGCACATCGGCCCGGGCACCGTTCTCCTGCGGACGGACGTACGGCGTCTGCAGCCCGTCCACCGTCGACCGCCAACGGCCCACCATGGACGCCGTGCCGGTGTCCGGGTACGCCTCGCCGGGACCGCCTCCGAACCACTCCACCGCGTCGGCCTCCGGCAGCCTGAAGCGCACGCCCAGCCGGGGCAGCGGCACCGTCCAGTCGCCCTCCGGCGTCACGGACACGCTCAGCCGCAGCCGCTCACCGTCGGACGTCCAGCGGTACACCGTGTCCAGGCCGATCTCACGGGCGGCGGGCGCCACCCGGGTGCGGACCGTCAGCGCGTCGTCGCCGGCCTCGACGGACACCAGGCGGTGCCGCATCCGGTGCAGACCCAGCGTGCGCCACAGCACCCCGAAGCGGGTGTCGGTCTGCCATTCGGCGCCGTCGTCGTTGTCGGTCGTCGCCCGCCACACGTCCAGCCGCGGCGTCGCGTCGACCTCCACCTCGCCGATCGAGAGCAGCGTACCGGTGCGGGCGTCGAACCGGCCCGGGCCGAGTGTGATCCGGCCGTCGTCCGGGACGGGCCGGTCGGTCGCCGGGAACGAGGGCAACGGCCGCGCCCCCACCGCGAACTGGCCCCAGGCCACCACATGGCCCTTCGCCGCCCACGACGTGTCGTCCGCGAGCAGCGCCCGCACCGTCCACTGCCGTTCGCCGCCCCGGCCGTCCGCGGGCGGCTCCGGCAGCTTCACCTCGGCGCTCTCGCCCGGCGCGAGCGCCGGCACCGCGAGCGAGCCCGACTCGACGGTCTCGCCGTCCACCTGGCACGACCACGCGAAGGCCAGCGCGGACAGGTCGGCGAAGTCGTGCTTGTTGGTGATGTGCACGGTGCCGTTGGCCCCGTCACCCTCGATGCGGACCGGCTCGACGACCTTCTTGTACTCGATCAGGCCCGGCGACGGCGTCCGGTCCGGGAAGACCAGCCCGTCGCACACGAAGTTGCCGTCGTGCAGCTCCTCGCCGAAGTCACCGCCGTAGGCGTAGCCCAGCTCGGCGTGCTTGACGCCGTGGTCGATCCACTCCCAGACGAAACCGCCCTGGAGCCTGTCGTACGTCTCGAACAGCTCCTGGTAGTCGGCGAGGCCGCCCGGGCCGTTGCCCATGGCGTGCGCGTACTCGCACTGGATGAACGGCAGCTCGCGGCGCTTGCGGGTCCCGCCGTCGAGCCGCCGGCCGATCTTCTCGACCTCGTCGTGGAAGGCGTACATCCGCGAGTACACGTCGGTGTCGCGGCAGTTCCAGTCGCCCTCGTAGTGCACCAGCCGCTCGGGGTCGCGGCCGCGGATCCACTCGGCCATGGCGGTCAGGCCGCGTCCGGTGCCGGCCTCGTTGCCCAGCGACCAGAACACGATCGACGGGTGGTTCTTGTCCCGCTCCACCATGCGCGCGGCGCGGTCCAGCAGGGCCGGCGTCCAGCGGTCGTCGTCGACCGGGTTGTCCCGCCAGTCCTGCTCGGTGAAACCGTGGGTCTCCAGGTCGCACTCGTCGATGACCCACAGGCCGTACTCGTCGCACAGGTCCAGGAAGGCCGGGTGCGGCGGGTAGTGCGAGGTGCGCACGGCGTTCAGGTTGTGCCGCTTCATCAGCAGCACGTCCTCGCGCATGGTCTCCAGGTCCAGCGCGCGGCCCCGCTCGGGGTGCCACTCGTGCCGGTTGACGCCCCTGAACAGGATCGCCCGGCCGTTGACCTTGATCAGCCCGTCCTCCAGGGCGACCGTGCGGAAGCCGATGCGCAGCGGCACCCGCTCCCCGTCCGTGGCCAGCACACCGTCATACAGCTTCGGAGTCTCCGCGGTCCACGGCTCGACGGCGACCGTGACCGGATCGCCGGTCGCGACATCGATGTCCAGGGCGGGTACGGTCACACGCCCGGCGACGTCGGAGTCGACCCGCAGGGTGCCCTCGCCGGTGGTGTGGTCGTAGGAGGCGTGCACGAAGAAGTCGCCGACGCCGCCCGCCGGGCGGTGCAGCAGCGTCACGTCCCGGAAGATGCCCGGCAGCCACCACTGGTCCTGGTCCTCCAGGTACGACCCGGCCGACCACTGGTGCACACGCACCGCGAGCACGTTGCGGCCCGGCTTCAGCAGCTCGCCCACCGCGAACTCGTGCGCGAGGCGGGAGCCCTTGAACTCGCCGAGCTCCGTGCCGTTCAGCCAGACCCGGGCGCAGGACTCGACGCCGTCGAAGCGCAGCACCGCCCCGCCGTCCGACGGCCAGTCGGACGGCAGGTCGAAGACCCGCAGGTGGTCACCGGTCGGGTTCTCCGTCGGCACGTACGGCGGGTCCACCGGGAAGGGGTAGAGGTGGTTGGTGTAGATCGGGGAGCCGAAGGCCCCGTCGCCCTGGAGGACCCAGTGTCCGGGGACCGTGACCTCGGCCCAGTCCCCGGCGTCGTGGCCCTCTTCGGCGAACGAGTCGTCCTCGGCGCCGGCGGTGGCCGAGAGCCGGAAGCGCCAGCGGCCGTTCAGCGACAGGAACCGCGCGTCCGAGGACGCGTACCAGGCGCGGGGCGGCAGGACACCGCTGCCCGGGGAGACATCCTCGACGTAGTCGACGGAGGGGGTCGTGCGGTAAGACATCGGTCTCCTAGCTCAGCCCTTGATGCCGGTCTGTGCGATCCCCTGCACCAGCCAGCGCTGGAGGAAGAGGAAGACGAAGACCAGGGGCAGGATCGAGATGGCGGTGGCCATGAAGATCAGGTGGTAGTTGACGGTCTGGTTCGTCATATACGACGACAGCGCCACCTGGACCGTCCAGGCACTCGGATCCTGGCCGATGACCAGGGGCCAGAGGAAGGCGTTCCAGCCGTTGATGAAGGTGATCGTGGCGATGGCCGCGAAGAAGTTCAGCGAGTTCGGCACGACGATCCGCCAGTACGCGCCCCAGTAGCCGAGCCCGTCCACCCGCGCCGCCTCCTCGAGCTCCTTCGGGAACCCCAGGAAGTACTGCCGGAACAGGAAGCACGTGAAACCACTGAAGAGGCCCGGGATGATCAGGCCCCGGTAACTGTCGACCCAGCCGAGGGACGAGACCAGCACGAAGCTCGGCACGAAGGTGACGGCCGTGGGCACCATCAGGGTCACCAGGACGGCGTAGAACACCTTGTTGGCGTGCTTGTACGGGATGCGGGCGAGGCCGTATCCGGCCATCGAGCAGATCAGCAGGATGCCGGCCGTGTGGAGGACGGCGACGACCACGGAGTTCCACAGGGACTGCGCGAAGTCGACGGTGACGTCGTCGAAGGGCTCGCTGATGTTGCCCCACTGGACGGACGTGGGGAACCACTTCCAGGTCTCGCCCGTGATCTCCGGGTCCGTCATCAGCGCGTTGCGGACGATCAGATAGAAGGGGATCAGGAAGAGGAGGGCGGCGACGCCGGTCGCGATGTACAGACCGGTGCTGCCCATGACGCCGCCGCCGCGTTCGGCCTTGGCCGGCTTCGTCGTCTCGGTGATGTCGGGTGCCGTGGTGGTCACTTGGACTCCTCACCCCTTCCGAAGCCCATGATCTTGCCCTGGAGCAGGGTGACGACGCAGATGAGCAGGGTCAGCACGACCGCGCCCGCGCTGCCCGCGCCGTAGTTCTGGTTCTGGCCGAGGGCCATCTTGTAGAGCTCGACGAGCGGGGGCTGGCCCCAGGTGGCCTTGCCGAGCAGGTTGAAGAACTCGTCGAAGGCCTGGTAGGCGGCGACCAGCAGGAGCAGGATCACCGCGGTGGAGGTGGCCCTGAGCTGGGGCAGGGTGATGTGCCGGAAGGTCTGCCAGCCCGGTCTGGCGCCGTCGATGGACGCTGCTTCGTACAGCTCCCGGGGGATGTTCTGCAGCGCCGCGATGAACAGGATCATGTAGAAACCCGACTGCAGCCAGAGGCGGACGGTCACGATGACCAGCCAGTACCAGGGCGGGTCGGGGTTGGCCAGCCACGCGATGTTGTCGATGCCGAACCATCCGAGGACGGTGTTGGCCAGACCGAAGCGGACGCCGTTGAAGATGGACATCTTCCAGATCAGCGCGGCGGCGACATAGCTGACCGCGGTCGGCAGGAAGAACACCGACCGGAAGAACGCCCGCATGAACCGCAGCCGGTGGACCAGCAGCGCGAGACCCAGCGAGAGGGCCCAGGTGGCGGGCACGATGAACGCGGCGAACACGGTGAACGTGACCAGCGAGTTCCGGAAGTTCGTGTCCGTCAGGATCTGCCGGTAGTTGTCGAGGCCGACGAACTCGCTCGGCGTGACGGTGAAGCGTGCCTCGAAGAAGCTGAGCCAGATGCTCCAGCCGATCGGCACGAAGACGAAGATCACCAGGCCGGTCAGGAACGGCCCGGTGAAGAGCCAGAAGTTGAAGGTGCTGCTCGCCCTCAGGCCCCGCCACGGCCGAGGCCGGGAGACCTCGGCCGGGGCGGGCTGGGCGACCCCGCGCGTGGTGGTGGTCGACATGTCGAGATCCCTTCGGTGGTCTATCCGAAGAGCTTCTTGAGTTCGGCGTCGACCTTCTTCTCACAGGCGTCGAGCTGGGCCTTCGGGTCACCGTCCTTGCGGACGGTGTTGGCGATCACGTCCCAGAACGCGGCGATCATGGCCTGCGTCCAGCCGATGTTGTCGAAGTGGCCGAACTCGTTGAAGAGCTTGACGCCCTCGGCCGGCAGACCGGACTTCAGCTTGGTGGCGGACCGGGCGAGCGAGGAGCGCGGCGGGATGTGGAAGCCGTAGGAGGTGGCGAAGTCCTCCTGGTACTTCTTCTGGTCGATCCACAGCCACTTCACGTATGCCTTGGCCGCCTCGACGTTCTTGCTCTTGGCGTTGACGAACATCGACCAGCCGCCGTTGTAGACCGACTGCTTGCCGGCCGAACCGACCTTCGGGAAGGGGAAGATGCCGATGTCGTCGCCGAGCGCCTTCTGCATGGCCGGCATGGCCCACATGCCGCACCACTGGATCGCCGTCAGGCCCTGGATGAAGGCCGAGGGATCCCACGAGTCGGCGGGGGCGTCGAGCAGCAGGTTGCCGCTGGTGAACAGGCCACGCAGCTGCTTGAGACCCTCGGCGACGGCGTCGGTGTTGAAGGCGGGCTTGTTGTCCGCGGTGAGCGTGTCGGCGCCGGCCGACCAGATCAGCGGGCGGTCGATCGAGGTCAGGTCGTTGCCCAGGAAGATGCCCTTGACCTTGCTGGTGGTCAGCTTGTCGGCGGCCTCGATCAGCTCTTCCAGCGTGGTCGGCACCTCGACCCCGGCCTTCTCGAACATCGAGGGACGGTAGAAGAGGAACTGCGGGTCGTCGATCATCCGGACGCCGTATATCTTGCCGTCGACCGTGTGCGACGTGATGTCGGCCTGGTTGAAGTCGTCCTTGACCGGTTCGATGATGTCGGTCAGATCGGCCACCTGACCGCTCTTGACGAGCTGGATCTGCGGGTGGAACTCGAAGACGTCCGGCGCGTTCTTCGTGAGCAGCGCGGCGAAGAGCTTCTGCTCGTAGTTGTTGCCGGTGATCCACTGCGTGGTGACGTCGGCGTCCTTGTAGTCCTTCGCGTACCGCTTCACGGCCTGCTCGACGCCGGCCTCGCCGTACGCGTGGAAGTACTGGACCAGGCCGTCGCCCGAACCGGACCCACCGCCCCGGCCGTTGTTGCCGCCGCACGCGGCGAGTCCGCCGGCGGCGGCCAGACCCATCGCGGCCCGCAGTACGTTCCGGCGGTCCCAGTTCATGTTGCTCGATGCCGACATGCTGACGTCCTTGTCTCGAGTGTGGCTGCGGCTCTGCGGCTCACTGCCTGAGGGCCCACGGCCCGCAGGCGCGCGCCAGGTGGCTCAAAGAGAGGTGCGGTGCGGGACGCTAGAGCTTCGGCTAAGGCTTCGGCAAGGGGTTGGACGAAGTCTGTGCGAAGCGTTGTGTCCGGTTCGCGATTTCGAACGCGCGGGGGGAGCGGAGGAGTTGGTTCCCGCTACGCGGGCGGGGCGGTGGTACGGCTCCGCACGGGGGTGGTGCGGGTGCCGTTCTTCTGCCCGACGGTCTGCAGCGCGCCTTCGAGCGCGAACGTGGCCGCGCCGAGGCACACCGGGTCGGTGGGGATCGGGGAGAGGACGACCTCGGTGGCGGCCAGTGGCCGGGGCAGCGCGTGCCGGGTCACGGCCTCGCGCACCTCGTGCAGCAGCGGCTCGCCCAGGGTGCGGGCGACCCAGCTGCTCAGCACGACGATCTCGGGGTTGAACAGGTTGACCAGGTCCGCGACGCCGGCGCCCAGATAGCGGGCGGTCTCGTGGACGACCCGGCGCGCGACGGGGTCGTCCGCCGCGACCCCGCGGGCGAGGGCGTCGATGGTCGCGGTCTGGTCCTCGGCGTGCAGCAGCGCGCTGCCGGGGTCGAGTTCGCGCAGGTTCAGCATGATGCCGCGGGCGCCGACGTACGTCTCCACGCATCCGTGGTTGCCGCAGCGGCACAGGCGTCCGTCCAGCACCATCGTGGTGTGGCCCCACTCGCCGGCGCTGTTGCTGACGCCCCGGTGCAGTCCGCCGCCCAGGACGAGACCGGCGCCCACGCCGGTGCCCAGGTTGACCACCACCGCGTTCCCGCGTCCGCGCGCGGCGCCGAACCACAGCTCGGCGACCGCGCTGGCGCGCAGCGGGTTGTCCAGGTACAGCGGGTAGGCGATGTGCTCGGTGAGCAGGTCGAGGAGCGGTACGTCGTGCCAGTCCCAGTTCGGCGCGTACTCGGAGATGCCGGTCGCGCGGTCGACCTGCCCCGGCACGCTCACCCCGACCCCCAGTACCCGGGCGCCCTCGATGCCGGCCTGGGTGACGACGGAGCCGACGGCGGTGGCCACGTGGCCGACGACGTGCTCGGGCAGGCTCTCGCCGGGCCGGACGTCCTCCTCGGCGCGGGCCAGCACGTTCAGTCCGAGGTCGAACAGCTCGACGTGGACGTACGTCTCGGCGATGTCGACGCCGATCAGCGCGCCGCCCGAGGTGTTGACCGCGACCAGGCCGCGGGGGCGGCCGCCGGCCGAGTCCTCGAAGCCGACCTCGGTGATCATGCGCAGGTCGAGCAGCTCGCCCACGAGGGTGGCGACCGTCGCGAGGCTGAGGCCGGTGGCCGCCGCCAGTTCCTGCCGGGAGGTGGGTGACTCCGCGATGATCTGGCGCAGCACCTCGTAGCGGTTCGCGGTGCGGATGTCACGTGAGGTGCGCTTCACCGGGGTGCCTCATTCCTTCCCAGACCGGCCGGGCCGGGTCGAGTCGGCCACGGCGCGGCGCAAGGCTATGGGCTGCCGGGACTTTCGACAAGGGGTTTGGAAAGGGGCTTTATAAAGTGCGCGCCTGGTGAAGGGCGGTGATGGCCGGACGCGGCCCGCCCATCATGCCTCAGTGCGGGACCGGCGGCCCCCGCCGTGTCAGTCCCGTCCCTCGGCGTGAGCCCCGGCGGCAGCGGGCGGCGCCTCGCCCGGGCGGCTCGCGCCGGCGACCGCGGCGGACAGCTGCCGTTGCACCTGCTCCGGCAGTGTCGCGCCGCGTACGGTGCCCACCAGGTCCCGGGCCAGGTCGTGCAGTTTGGTGTTGGTGTTCTGCGAGGTCCTGACCAGCACGCTCCAGGCCGCCTCGGGGGTCAGGCCGAAGGAGGCCATGAGGATGCCGCGGGCCAGGTCGATGGTGGGCCGGGTCTGCATGGCGCGGCGCAGCTGGGTGACTTCGGCCCGCAGGTCCTGGCCGTCCTCCTGCGGCGGGACCGTGCCGGGCGGGTCCGGGGGTGCGGCGCTCCGCGTGGGGCGGGAGTCCGTGAACAGCTCCCGCGTGCCGGTCAGGTCGAGAAGGCGGTCGACCGCGACGCCGCACGACCGGACGGTGACCGACCTGCCCTGCTCGACGGCGCGATCGCGCAGGTCCAGCAGGGCGTTCAGGCCGGAGCAGTCGCAGAAGCCGACCGCGTCCAGACGCAGGTCGATGCCGTCGCCCGACAGGGGGAGCAGGTCGTACAGCTCGGGCAGCAACCGGCGGCTGCCCAGGTCCAGTTCACCCCACATCGTCACGGTCATCCGGTCGCCGCTCGGAACGACGTCCATGGTCGCCGTGCAGGGCGGGATCGCCGTCGGCGCACGGCCGGTCGCCGCGGGTGCGGCGTCTTCCGGGGTGTGAGACCGCGCAGCATACGCAGGCTCCGGCATGGCCCTGTTCTCCCTCGTCCGTTCGCCTTGCCTCCGGTTTCGGCGTTGCCTCTCTACCCCATGCATGTCAATCAATACATGAAACGGCATACGTGTTTTTGGGTGCCTGAATGTTCTGTCGTTAGAGTTGGGTGCATGGATGGAGTGCCCGAGTCACACGCCGGATGGACGTTCCTCACCAATCACGCCCGCGTGCTGGCCGCCATTGCCGACAATCACAGCGCCCGTATCCGGGACATCGCGGCGCACTGCCGGCTCACCGAGCGGGCCGTGCAGAAGATCATCGCGGACCTGGAGCAGGACGGGTACCTCTCCCACACGAGGGAGGGGCGCACCAACACGTACCGGATCGACCCCGGCAAGGTGCTGCGCCACCCCGCCGAGGCCGGACTGACGGTGGCGTCCCTGATGTCCCTGCTCGTCAAGGACGAGGCCGGCCGCGCCACGACCTCGGCCACCCGCGGCCGCACCCGGCCCGCCACCTGACCGGCGCCCGCCCTGCCACGGACGCCTCCGGGCCGGTCCGGCACCCCTTCCGGCCACGTCCGCGCGAGCACCTCGCCCACGCCTGTGCCTTCGCCTACGCCTGCCCGAGCACCTCCCGCACGAAGGTGTTGGCGAACGTTCCGCTCGGGTCCAGCTCCTGCGTCAGCGTCCGGAAGTCGCCCAGGCGCGGGTACAGCTCCCGCAGGGCGGGCGCGGGCAGGGTGAACACCTTCCCCCAGTGCGGGCGGGCCCCGAAGGGGGCCAGTGCCTCCTCGACCCGGCGCACCACCGGCAGGACCGCCCGGGTGTCCTCGACCCACGTGAAGTGCGCCGCGACCGTGTCCCGCCCGTAGGAAGGGCTCAGCCACTGGTCGTCGCCGGCGACCGTGCGCACCTCGCAGGTCTGCAGGACGGGCGCGACGCTCTCCCGGACGGCGTCGAGCGCGTGCAGCATCTCCACGGCGTGCCCGCGCGGCAGCAGGTACTCCGACTGCAGTTCCGCCCCGCTGCTCGGCACGAACTCCGCCCGGAAGTGCGGCAGCCGCTGGTGCCACGGCCCCGGCACACCGAACTGCTCGGTGCAGTGGACCGCGGGCATGCCCGGCACCGGGTGCATCTTCTCCGTCGCGGGAGCGGCCCAGGGGAACGCGGGCAGCGGCTGGTCCGTGCGCCGCTTGAGCCACACCTGCCCGAAGCCCGGCTCGCGCCAGTCGGTGAACAGGCTGACGCTGTACCCCGTCGCCATCACCGTCTCGAACACCCCGGAGTCCAGGCCCTCCAGGGGCAGCCCGGTGAAGACATGCTGCTCGACCTCGTAGGCCGGCTCCAGATCGAGGGTGAGCGCGGTGACGACGCCGAGCGCGCCCAGCGCGGTGACGGCTCCACCGAACCGCTCCTCGCCCCGCCCCACGGTCACCACCGAGCCGTCGGCCGTGACCAGCTCCACCTCGCGCACGGACGCCGAGAGCGGGCCGTTGAGCACGCCCGAGCCATGCGTGCCGGTCGCGACGGACCCGGCCACCGAGATGTGCGGCAGCGACGCCATGTTGTGCAGCGCCAGCCCCTGCGCGTGCACCCGGCGGGCCAGTTCCGCGTAGCGCACGCCGCCGCCGACCCGGACCGTGCGGGCCACCGTGTCGATCTCCACCTCGGGGGGCAGGTCCGCCAGCGACAGCAGGACGCCCTCGGGACCCGGCTCGGCGATCTCGTTGAACGAGTGCCCGCTGCCGAGGACCCGCACCCGGTCGCTCCGCGCGACGAGCGCGCGCACCGCGGCCGGTGAGCCGGGCCGGTGCACTTCCTTCGCCGCGTAGGTGACGTTGCCCGCCCAGTTCGTCACGGTCCCGTTCATCCCACGTCCTTCCCCGAGGCGACGGGGACGGAAAGCCCCCCGCGGGAACCTACCCCCGGTCCATGGTCCATTGCCGCTCCCGTCCGGATCCGCCTAGGGTAAGAGCGTAGAGAGCGTTTTCTGTGCGCGGTGCGGAAACCGCTCGGACAACGTCCCGAGCAGGAAGGTCACCTCTGTGAGCCGGCGCCCCCAGGCACTGTTCGCCCTGGCCGCGGAGAACGTGCCGCTGGTCTTCCCGCCCGAGGTGCTGGCGCGGCTGCGCGAGGCGGTCGACATCGACCCGGGCCTGGTGGTCCAGGACTTCACCGACCCGCGCGCCCTCGACGCGCTCGCCCGGGCCGAGATCCTGGTGACCGGCTGGGGCTGTCCCCGGATCGACAAGACGGTGCTGGACAAGGCGCCCCTGCTGCGGGCGGTGCTGCACTCGGCCGGCTCCGTGAAGTCCTTCGCCACCGACGCCCTCCAGGAGCGCGGCATCGCCGTCTCCTCGGCCGCGGGCGCCAACGCGCTGCCGGTCGCCGAGTACACCCTCGCCATGATCCTGCTCGCCGGGAAGGGCGTCCTGGCCGCCCGCGACCGGCTGCGCGCCACCCGCCCCGTCGCGGGCTGGGGCGTCATCCCCGGCATCGGCAATCACGGCCGCCGGGTCGGCGTCATCGGAGCCTCCCGCATCGGCCGCCGCGTCCTGGAACTGCTCCGCCCCTTCGACCTGCGGCCCGTCCTCACCGACCCCTACGTCGACGAACGCGCGGCCGCCGCGCTCGGCGTCCCCCTGCTGCCGCTGGACGAGCTGCTGCGCACGTCCGGCATCGTCACCGTGCACGCCCCCGAGACGCCCGAGACCCACCGCATGATCGGCCGCCGTGAACTGGCGCTCATGCCCGACGGGGCGGTGCTGATCAACACCGCGCGCGGTTCCCTGGTCGACCACGACGCACTCGTGGCGGAACTGCGCACCGGGCGCCTCACCGCCGTCCTCGACGTCACCGACCCGGAGCCGCTCCCCGTCGACTCGCCCCTCTACGACCTGCCCGGCGCCTTCGTCACCCCGCACCTCGCCGGCTCCCAGGGCAACGAGCTGGCCCGGCTCGGCCTGGTGGTCGCGCAGGAGGCGGAACGCCTGGTGGCCGGCGAGCAGCCGGCGTACGCGGTCGACTGGGCGGCGCTGGAGCACGAGGCCTGACCCGTCCGGGACGGTGAACGCCGGCCCGCGGTCCGGGGTGAAGCATCACGAACAGAGCATTTCGTCCGCTCCGGGGGACCCGGTACCCGCCCCGCGCGGCCGGGGGCATACCGTGAGGAGTCGTACGTCCGAACCGGGAGGAGAGACGGGATGGGCAGCCGTACCGCGCTGGTCGAGGATCTGATGGAGCGGTTCCCGCACGTGCCGCGGGAGGCCGTCTTCAAGGAGGACCTGCTCCGCGGCGGCGTCGCCTTCGACCCGTCCGCGCTCAGCGACAACGAGGGCGGCGAGGTCAAGCCGAAGTCGTACTTCATCTTCTCCTTCGACCACGGCACCCTGCCCGAGCTGGGGGAGGCCGCGCTGCGCCGCCCGCCGGAGGAGATCATCCTCACCGGCGGCCCCTACGACCTGCGCCGCACGGTCGTCTCGGTCCGGGTGAACCCCGCCTCCCCCTACCGCGTCGCCGCGAACGAGGACGGCGTGCTCGGCCTCTACCTCGACGGCAAGCGCATCTCCGACGTCGGCGTGCCGCCGATGCCCGAGTACTACCGGCACACCCTCGCCAACGGGAAGTCGGTCATGGAGGTCGCCCCGACCATCCAGTGGGGCTACCTGATCTACCTGACCGCCTTCCGCGTGTGCCAGTACTTCGGCGCCAAGGAGGAGTGCCAGTACTGCGACATCAACCACAACTGGCGCCAGCACAAGGCGGCGGGCCGGCCGTACACGGGCGTGAAGGACGTCGACGAAGTCCTCGAGGCGCTCGACATCATCAACCGGTACGACACCGCGAAGGTGTCCACCGCGTACACGCTCACCGGCGGCGCGATCACCTCGAAGGTCCAGGGCCTGGACGAGGCGGACTTCTACGGGCGGTACGCCAAGGCCATCGAGGAGCACTTCCCGGGCCGCTGGATCGGCAAGGTCGTCGCCCAGGCCCTCCCGCGCGACGACGTCCAGCGCTTCAAGGACTACGGCGTGCAGATCTACCACCCCAACTACGAGGTGTGGGACGAGTACCTGTTCAAGATGTACTGCCCCGGCAAGGAGCGCTACGTCGGCCGCGACGAGTGGCACAAGCGGATCCTGGACTCGGCTGAGGTCTTCGGCGCGCGCAACGTCATCCCCAACTTCGTGGCGGGCGTGGAGATGGCCGAGCCCTTCGGCTTCAAGACGGTCGACGAGGCCATCGACTCCACCACCGAGGGCCTGCGCTTCTTCATGTCGCACGGCATCACGCCCCGCTTCACCACCTGGTGCCCGGAGCCCACGACGCCGCTCGGCAAGGCCAACCCGCAGGGCGCGCCCCTGGAGTACCACATCCGTCTGCTCCAGGCCTACCGGCAGACCATGGAGGACTTCGGCCTCTCCTCGCCCCCCGGCTACGGCCCGCCCGGAGCCGGCAACGCGGTCTTCTCGGTGAGCTCCTTCATGGACAGCCTCCCGGCCGACGCACCCACCGGCGTTTGATAACGCTTCGATGACAACGCCCCTCGGGGCGGCACCGAATCGAGTCGCAGGGCGGCCGCCCCCGTATGGCACACCGAAGCCGGAGCCAGGGGGGTGCGGCCGCCCTTCGTGATATCTGAACAGGGCGCTTGTCAGTTGTGTGGGAGGCGTGAAAAGCTCTTGCACTGCCGCGAGGTTCCCCCCAACTCCAACACCGATGTGGTGAGTTGACCTCGCTCGTGGATGCAGGAGACTCATGCCCGACCTGCCGACCCCTCAGGACGCCACCGAGGCCGCGCTGTTCTCCGAGTGCTGGGACGCGGTCCTCGCGTACGCGGACCTGTGCACGTCCGGTTCCGCGGCCGCCGCACAGCTCGGCCGCGAGGCGTTCGCGCACGGCATACGCGAGGCCCGTGACGCCGAGCACGGCCTCGTCCGCGGCAGTGCCCGCCGCCCGGCCCGGCTGCCCCGCATACCCCTGCTGCTGACCTCCGTGCGCACCACCGCCGCGGCCTGGGAACAGGAGGGGCAGGGCCACAAACTCGACCCCGACCTGCGCCTGTGGCTCAACTCCGACAAGGCCGCCCGCTACACCGGCCCGCCCCTGCAACGCCCCCTCGCCCTGCGCGGCCTGCGCGATCTGCAGCAGGCCGACGCCGAACTGCTCTGGTTCGCCGAGGTGGAGGCGCTGCCGCTGCCCCTGGTCGCCCGCCGCCTGGGGCTCGATCCGGCCGGTGTCGCCGAGGAACTCCAGCAGGTGCGCACCCTGTTCCGGGACCGCTGCCACCGCAACCACCTCGACACCCCGATGGACCCCCAGTGCCGCAGCTACGCCCGGCTGCTGGACGCCGTCACCCGCTCCTCCGCCGCCGAGACCCCCGGCGACCTGTCCCGGCACCTCGCCACCTGCGTGCAGTGCGCCGAAGCCGCCGCCTGTCTGCGCCTGCACGGCGGAGCCCTGCCCGGGGCGCTGGCCGGCGGAGTGATCGGCTGGGGCGGCCTCGCCTACCTGGAGCGCCGCCGCCGCGCCGCCGAAGTACGCCTCGGCGCCGGCCGCCCCGGCTCCGCGGACAAGGCGGGCGGAGAACCGGAGGACGGCGAGCAGAAGGCCCGCGTCGCCCGCAACGGCCTCCTCGTCGCCGCCGTCCTGGTCTCGGTGCTGGCGCTCGGCGTCTCCCTCATGCCCTTCGGCGGCGACGGCGACGACCTGGGCGCGCGCGGCGGCGTCGACCGCCAGCCCGTGGCCGACAGCGCTCCGCCCCTGCCCTCCGCCCCGTCCCTGGCGCCCACGACCTCGAAGCCGGCCGCCGAGCGGACCACCCAGGACACCGAGCGGCCGGAGAAGTCGGGCGAGCCGGAGGACGACAAACGCCACACCGAACCCCAGGGCACCTCCTCGCCCACCGGCCGGACCGCACCCGACAAGAGCGCCGACCCCCTCTGCCGCGTCGCGTACGACCTGGTCAACCAGTGGCCCGACGGCTTCCAGGCCACCGTCACCGTCACCAGCACCCGCTCCCTCGACTCCTGGCGCGTCGCCTGGTCCTTCCGGGACGGCCAGCAGGTGGGCCAGATGTGGGACGCCTCCGTCGCCCAGGACGGCTCCCGCGTCACCGCGACGGCCGCCGACTACAACAAGAAGGTCCCGGCGGGCGGCGACCTGTCCTTCGGCTTCCTCGCCTCCTGGCGCGGCAAGAACTCCCCGCCGTACGACTTCGAACTGAACGGCCAGGCCTGCGCGAAAAACAGTTGACGCACCCGCGCCGGGGCGGGATATCGTCACCTCGGTTCCGCGCACACCGCGGTTCCGTGACACCAAGAGCCGAGCGATGAGGAGGTGTTGACCGATGGCTGTCATTGCGATGAGCGCTGCCCGCATCCAGTCCATGAAGTCCACCTCCATGGCCGCCGGCTGATCCGACCGCATGCGTCGGGCCGGGGGCCGACCTCGGAAGGGTCACCCTTGTCTTCCTCCTCCGCTTCATCCGTTTCCTCCGCGCTCGCTCCCTACGGCTGGGACGAGGCCTGGGCCGAGGCGTTCGCCCCCTACCAGGCCGAAGGGCTGCTGCCCGGGCGGGTCGTACGGGTCGACCGCGGGCAGTGCGACGTCGTCACCGCCGACGGGCCGCTGCGGGCCGACACCGCGTTCGTCACCCCGCACGACCCCCTGCGGGTGGTGTGCACGGGCGACTGGGTCGCCGTCGAACCCGGCGGGAACCCGCGCTACGTCCGCACCTGCCTGCCGCGCCGCACCGCCTTCGTCCGCTCCACCTCCTCCCAGCGGTCCGAGGGACAGATCCTCGCGGCCAACGTCGACCACGCCGTCATCGCCGTGTCCCTCGCGGTCGAGCTCGACCTCGGGCGCATCGAGCGTTTCCTCGCGCTCTCCTGGGAGTCCGGGGCCCAGCCCGTCGTCGTCCTCACCAAGGCCGACCTCGTGCCGGACGCCGTGACCCTCGCGCACCTCGTCCAGGACGTGGAGACGAGCGCGCCCGGCGTGCCGGTCGTGCCCGTCAGCTCCCTGGGCGGGGACGGTCTCGACGTGCTCGCCGCGATCGTCGGCGGCGGGACGTCGGTCCTGCTCGGCCAGTCCGGCGCGGGCAAGTCGACCCTCGCCAACGCACTGCTCGGCGAGGACGTCATGGCCGTCCAGGCCACCCGCGACGTCGACGGCAAGGGCCGCCACACCACGACCACCCGCAACCTGCTCGTACTGCCCGGCGGAGGCGTCCTCATCGACACCCCCGGGCTGCGGGGCGTCGGCCTGTGGGACGCCGAGACCGGCGTCGAGCAGGTGTTCTCCGAGATCGCGGAACTGGCCGAGCGGTGCCGCTTCCACGACTGCGCCCACGAGGCGGAGCCGGGCTGCGCCGTGCTGGCCGCCGTCGACAGCGGTGAGCTGCCGCAGCGGCGGCTGGAGAGCTACCGCAAGCTGCTGCGGGAGAACCAGCGCATCGTCGCCAAGACCGACGCCCGCCTGCGGGCCGAGATCCGCAAGGACTGGAAGCGGAAGGGAGCGATGGGCCGCGCCGCGATGCAGGCGAAGCGGGGCGCGCACTGGCGCGCGTGACCACTACGCGCCCGCGGCGGGGCGGGGTGGGATCCGGTGTTCGCCCGGCGGGCGCGCACCCGCCGTGGGGGCGGAGGCCGGGCCCGCGCCCGGCCCCCGCCCGATCGTGGTGTCCGATATCCGCCAGCGGACAGGCGGGCGGCGGGCGCAGACTGGGGCTGTGACGCAACAGGGAACGGACGAGGACACCAGGTACGAGGCCGTGCGCAGCCGCGACGCCCGTTTCGACGGCGTGTTCTTCTTCGCCGTCGCGACGACCGGCATCTACTGCCGGCCCAGCTGCCCCGCGGTCACCCCGAAGCGGGCCAACGTACGGTTCTTCGCCACCGCCGCCGCCGCGCAGGGCTCCGGGTTCCGTGCCTGCCGGCGGTGCCGCCCGGACGCCGTGCCCGGCTCCGCCGAGTGGAACGTCCGCGCGGACGTGGTCGGCCGGGCCGTGCGGCTGATCGCCGACGGCGTCGTCGACCGGGAGGGCGTCGCCGGACTCGCCGTCCGCCTCGGCTACAGCGCACGGCAGGTGCAGCGGCAGCTCACCGCCGAACTCGGCGCCGGGCCGGTCGCCCTCGCCCGGGCGCAGCGGGCCCACACCGCCCGCGTCCTCGTGCAGACCACCGACCTGCCGATCACCGAGATCGCCTTCGCGGCGGGCTTCGCCAGCGTGCGGCAGTTCAACGACACGATGCGGACGGTGTACGCGTCGACGCCGAGCGAGCTGCGCGCCGCCGCACCCGAGCACGGCCGGGCCCGCCGCACCCCCACCCCGAACGCCGGCATCCCGCTCCGGCTCGCCCACCGCGGCCCCTACCGGGCGGGACCCGTCTTCGACCTGCTGGAACACGAGGCCGTACCCGGCATCGAAGAGGTGAGCGGCCCACCCGGCGCCCGCACCTACCGGCGCACCCTCCGCCTCCCCTACGGCACCGGCATCGCCGCCGTGGGCGAACGCCCCGGCACCGCCCGGAGCGGGCTCGGCGCCCACCCGGGCGGCTGGCTCGACGCCCGGCTGCACCTCACCGACCCGCGCGACCTGACCACAGCCGTCCAGCGGCTGCGGCGCCTGTTCGACCTCGACGCCGACCCCTACGCCGTCGACGAGCGCCTCGCCGCCGACCCGCGGCTCGCACCCCTGGTCGCCGCCCGGCCCGGGCTGCGCTCGCCGGGCACCGCCGACCCGGAGGAACTCGCGGTGCGTGCCCTGGTCGGCCGCACGGAGGCGGAACGGCTCGTACGCCGCTACGGCAAGGCCCTCGACGCCCCCTGCGGAAGCCTCACCCACCTCTTCCCCGAGCCGGCCGTGCTGGCCGGGGCCGAGCCCGCAGGCGCCCTCGGCGCGCTCACCGCCGCCCTCGCCGACCGGGCCGTACGCCTGGACCCGGGCGCCGACCGGGACGCCGCGCAGGACGCCCTGCGGGCCGTGCCCGGTCTGGACGGCCGTACCGTCGCCGAGATCCGCGCCCGCGCCCTCGGCGACCCGGACGTCGCCCCGCCCGGCCTCGACGCACCCGACAGCTGGCGCCCCTGGCGCTCGTACGCACTGAACCACCTGCGCGCAGCAGGGGAGTGGGAGTCCCGATGACCTGCCCGACGTACTGGACGAGCGTGCCCGGCCCCCTCGGGCCGCTGCTTCTCACCGCCGCTCCGACCGGCGAGCTGACCTCGCTGTCGGTTCCGGGGCAGAAGGGCGGACGCGCGGTGCGGGACGACTGGCGTCGCGACCCCGGACCCTTCCGGGAGGCCGAGGAGCAGCTCGCCGCGTACTTCGCCGGGGAACTGAAGGAGTTCCGTCTGGCCTGGCGCACCGAGGGCACCGCCTTCCGCGAGAAGGTCTGGGCCGCGCTGGACGACATCCCGTACGGCGCGACCGCTACCTACGGCGAGATCGCCGCGCGCATCGGAGCGCCCCGGGCCGCGGTGCGGGCGGTCGGCGGTGCGATCGGTGCGAATCCGCTGCTGGTGATCCGCCCCTGCCACCGGGTGATCGGGGCGGACGGGGCGCTGACCGGCTACGCGGGCGGGCTGGACCGCAAGGTACGGCTGCTGACCCATGAGGGGGTGCTGCGGGCCTGACACGAGGGGGTGCCGCGGACCGACGGCCGCCCGCTCAGCCCCAGAGGACGGCGCCCACCCAGGCCGCCGCGATCAGCTGGCAGGTGAACAGTTCGGCCAGGACGCTCCAGCCGCCCGCGCGCATGACCGTGCGCAGGGCCGCCACCGCGTCGGCGTGCCGGCCGAGGCGGAGCCGCTCGAAGAGGTAGACACCGCTCAGGAAGCCGGGGACCGAGCCGAGGACGGGAATCAGGACGAAGCCCAGGACGGAACCGCTGCCGGCACAGGCCAGCATGCGGCGGGTGGTGTGGTTCATCCGCAGCCTGCGGGGCGGGAGCGCCCAGCGGACGGCCTGGGAGGCCAGCAGCAGGACCGTGGCCCCGACCAGCACCCACCAAGCGACGGGCTGCGGGTCCTTCAGCGCCCACCACATGACCGCGGCCCACACCAGCAACGATCCCGGCATGGCGGGCAGCAGCACTCCGCACAGCCCGAGCAGGATGACCAGCCCGACCAGCAGGAGGTCCCACACTCCCATCTGACCAGACTGCCGGAACACCGGAGAACGCGCAGGTCAGCAGCGTGGCCGAGGCTCAGACCCGCAGGTCAGCCGCCCGTGCCGCACCGGACCCCGCCTTTCGTACGGCCGTTCTACGGCTCACCCGACGTGCCGTTCACGGCCCCTCGGTGGGCCGGTTTTTTCCACAAGCCCCGTTTTCATCCCGCTCGTGCGGTGGACAATCAGGGGCATGAGCCAGCAGGGGGGAAGGCCCACCGGTCACGAGGACGACTGGTGGAGGGAGTTGTACGACGACTCCACCGACGACACGGGCCCCGCACCGGCGCGGGATTCCCTGGACGACCGGTTCGCCTCGGCGTCGGGGGCGGTGGGGGAGGAGACCCGGGAGCGTGGCGGCTCCCCGAACCGGCCGGCGGCGCGGCCCTTCGGTGCGGAGCCGGTGGTCCCGGCGCCCCGCACCGGAGCCGACGACGTCCACGACCCGCCCCCCGCCCCCGGCCCGCCCCGCCCACGTGCCCCCTGGGAGCCGCCGACGAAGCGCCCCACGGGCCCGGTGAGCTTCCCGGCAGCCCAGCAGCCGCCGCGACACACCGACCGCACAGCCACCGGCTCGTCCCCCGACCGCCCGGATCAGCCGCCCGCCCCGCCGGCCCCCGACGCGCGGACCCCCCGCGTCCCACCTCCTCCCACGGACCCTCCGGCCTGGCCGGCCCCCGACACCGCCGCCGAAGCGCCCGTACCGCCGCGTCCCGCCGCGCCGCCGCCCGCGGTTCCGCAGGCCCAGGACGCTCCACCCGCACCGGCGCGTCCCGCCGAACAGCCCTCCGTGGTTCCGCAACCGGACGACACCCCGTCGGTGCTCGAACCGCCCGTGCCCGCTCCCGGGGCCCGTGGTTACGTCGGTACGCGACCGCCGACCTATGACGCCGAACCCACCGCGCTCCCGGCCGCCGACCCGGACGACCTCGACGATCTCGTGGCGGACACCGTGCTGGACGGGGCCCGGTACGGCGCCTGCACGGTGCGGGCCGTCTCCCTGCGGGGGGACTCCGCGCGGTACCGGGGGGAGCCCCGCAGGGATGCGCTGCTCATGGCCCGGTTCGGTGGGGGGGACCACGCGCTGCTGCTGGTGGCGATGGCGACCGGGGCCCGGGCCACGCCCGGTGCGCACCGGGCCGCCGCCGAGGCCTGTCACTGGATCGGACGAGCCGTCGGACGCAGCCACGCCCGGCTGGTCGAGGACATAAGGGACGGACGGCGCGGCGACCTGAAGTCCGGGCTGCACCGGCTCACCGACCGCAGCCTCGGCAAGCTCCGGGCCAGCGCCTCCGAGCAGGGCGTCGCCCCCGAGGAGTACGCGGCCAGCCTGCGCTGCCTGCTGCTGCCGGCCGACCCCCGGTGCCGCACCCGGGTGTTCTTCGGGGTCGGGCCGGGCGGACTGTTCCGGTTGCGCGAGGGGGAGTGGCAGGACATCGAACCGCAGGTCGCCGAAGTCAAGGGCGAGCCCGTCCTGGGCTTCGGCTCACCGCCCTCCGAGACGCCCGAGGGCGACCGGCTCACCATGGACCTGGGCATCCCCACCCCGCCCAGCCCCTACGAACCGGCCCCGGAGCCGCCCCGCGAGCCCTTCCGCTTCCGCACGTCCGTCGCCCGCCCGGGTGACACGCTCCTGATGTGCAGCGGCGGCCTCGCCGACCCCCTGCACGGCGAGCCCGACCTGGGCGAGTACCTCGCCGAGCGCTGGTCCCGCCCCGAGCCGCCCGGCCTCGCCGCGTTCCTCGCCGACTCCCAGGTACGGGTCAAGGGCTATGCGGACGACCGTACGGCCGCCGCGGTGTGGGAGGCGTGAGCGCGAGCCGTGTGACTTGATGGAACCCGGAGGGATCCGAGCAGACCGAAGGGGCAGACGAGAACCATGGCCAAACAGAACGTCGCGGAACAGTTCGTCGACATCCTGACCCGCGCCGGGGTCAAGCGCCTCTACGGCGTCGTCGGCGACAGCCTCAACCCGATCGTCGACGCCGTCCGCCGCAACTCCGCCATCGACTGGATCCATGTCCGGCACGAGGAGACCGCCGCCTTCGCCGCCAGTGCCGAGGCGCAGATCACCGGCTCTCTCGCCGCCTGCGCCGGCTCCTGCGGCCCCGGCAACCTCCACCTCATCAACGGCCTCTACGACGCCCACCGCTCCATGGCCCCGGTCCTCGCCCTCGCCTCGCACATCCCCTCCAGCGAGATCGGCCTCGGCTTCTTCCAGGAGACCCACCCCGACCGGCTGTTCACCGAGTGCAGCCACTACAGCGAGATGATCTCCAGCCCGGAGCAGATGCCGCGGCTGCTGCAGACCGCCATCCAGAACGCCGTCGGCCGCAGCGGCGTCAGCGTCGTCACCCTGCCCGGCGACATCGCCGACCGGCCCGCGCCCGAGAAGGCCGCCGAGACCGCCCTCGTGACCTCCCGCCCGACGGTCCGCCCCGGCGACGCCGAGATCGACCGGCTCGTCGAGATGATCGACGAGGCCGGCAAGGTCACCCTCTTCTGCGGCAGCGGCACGGCCGGAGCCCACGCCGAGGTCATGGAGTTCGCCGGGAAGATCAAATCCCCGGTCGGGCACGCCCTGCGCGGCAAGGAATGGATCCAGTACGACAACCCCTTCGACGTCGGCATGAGCGGCCTGCTCGGCTACGGCGCCGCCTACGAGGCCACCCACGAGTGCGACCTGCTGATCCTGCTCGGCACCGACTTCCCCTACAACGCCTTCCTCCCCGACGACGTCAAGATCGCCCAGGTCGACGTCCGGCCCGAGCACCTCGGCCGCCGCTCGAAGCTGGACCTCGCGGTGTGGGGCGACGTACGGGAGACGCTGCGCTGTCTGATCCCGCGGGTGCGGGAGAAGAAGAACCGCCGCTTCCTCGACCGGATGCTGAAGAAGCACGCCGACGCACTGGAGGGGGTGGTCAAGGCGTACACCCGCAAGGTCGAGAAGCACACGCCGATCCACCCCGAGTACGTGGCGTCCGTGCTCGACGAAGTGGCGTCCGACGACGCCGTGTTCACCGTCGACACCGGTATGTGCAACGTCTGGGCCGCCCGCTACATCTCGCCCAACGGCCGCCGCCGCGTCATCGGTTCCTTCTCCCACGGCTCGATGGCCAACGCCCTGCCCATGGCCATCGGCGCGCAGTTCACCGACCGCAAACGGCAGGTCGTGTCGATGTCCGGCGACGGCGGCTTCTCCATGCTGATGGGCGACTTCCTCACGCTGGTCCAGTACGACCTGCCCGTGAAGGTCGTGCTGTTCAACAACTCCTCGCTCGGCATGGTCGAGTTGGAGATGCTGGTGGCCGGTCTCCCGTCGTACGGCACCGCCAACAAGAACCCCGACTTCGCCGCCGTCGCCCGGGCCTGCGGGGCGTACGGGGTGCGCGTCGAGAAGCCCAAGGACCTTCCGGGCGCCCTGAAGGACGCCTTCAAGCACAAGGGCCCGGCCCTCGTCGACGTGGTCACCGACCCCAACGCGCTGTCCATCCCGCCGAAGATCAAGGCGGAGATGGTGACCGGGTTCGCCCTCTCCGCCTCGAAGATGGTGCTGGACGGCGGGGTCGGCCGGATGCTCCAGATGGCCCGCTCCAACCTGCGCAACGTGCCCCGGTTCTAGCTGTAGTTCTAGCTGTAGGGGGTCCACGCGCGTGCGGAGGTGTCGTACACGTAGCGGGGCAGGCCCTGGATGCCGCTGGTCCGGAACGGGCGGCCGTCGTCGTCGATCCGGACCGTGCCCCGGCGGCCCTCGGAGGACCAGTCCAGCTCCAGGTACCAGCGGCAGTCGCACGCCGTGGTCCGGGCGTTGACCAGCAGCACCTCCGGGTCCCGGGCGGACACCCGGTAGGGCATGCGCACCGCCGGGATCGGCGTACCCGCGTCGCTCCCGGCGACCGCGCGGGCGATGGGCCGGTCCTTGTCCAGGTTCACGTCGAAGGAACGGGGGGTGATCGCCCCGCCGCAGCCCCGGTCCATGGCGTAGGCATAGCCCTGCGCCGGGGCGGTCCGCCCCACCACGCGCACGCGCAGCGCCTCCAGTACGACGGCCGTGTCGGTCCGCCCCTGCACGGTCAGTCGCACGAGCGTCTCGCCGCCGTGCACCGCGTTCTGCGACGCGGCCCAGACCCCCGCGTCCTGCGGGACGGGCGGCGGCGCCACCTGCCCGGGCGGCCGGGCGATGACGTAGTCGTGAGCGCAGCCGAGCTCCCAGGCCTGCGAGTCGGCCGACCAGGTGAGGGGCGGGGCGGACGTGGAGCCGCCGGTGGACGGGGTGGTGCGGGAGGAGGGTGTCGGAGGGGGCTTCGGCTGCTTCGGGGTGGCGGAGGGAGAGGACCGCCGGGGACTGGGGGAAACGCCGCTCGGAGTGGGAGAGGCGTCGCGCCGCTCCGGGGCCTTGGTCTCCGTCATGGCGGAGGGCGCCGGACCGGCCGGGCCGGCCCGGCCGCCGGCCGGCGTACGCCGCCCGTCCGGCAGTGCGGCGAGACTCCCGAGTGCCGCGAGCACCGCGCAGGCGGCGGCCAGTCCGACCGCGACGCGCCTGCGGCGGTACCAGGGGCGACGGGGGAGCGGGGAGTCTGCCGCAGGGCCGCCCACAGGGCCGTCCAACGGCCCGGGTCCCGAGTCGTCCATCGCGTCGGGTTGCGGGTCGTCGACCGCGTCGGATGCCGGGTCGTCCACCGCGTCGGGTCCTGAGTCGTCCATCGCGTCGGGTTGCGGGTCGTCGACCGCGTCGGATGCCGGGTCGTCCACCGCGTCGGGTTGCGGGTCGTCGACCGCGTCGGATGCCGGGTCGTCCACCGCGTCGTCCGCTGCCTCCGCTGCCGGGTCGTCCACCGGGCCGGGTACCGGACCGGTCGTCAGGCCGTCGACGGCGTCCTGTGCTTGCTCCGGTTCGTCCTCCCCGGTGGCGATCTCGCCCTCGCGCGCCGCACCGGCCGTAGCGGCTGTGGCTGTCGTGGCCGCCGTGCGGGGCCGCTGCCGCGCCGCCGCGGCCAGGAGCCAGCGGCGGTGGAGCTCCAGACGTTCCTGCGGGGACGCCCCGCACAGGGCGGCGAAGCGCTCCACGGGGGCGAAGTCGACCGGGACCGCCTCACCCGCGCAGTAGCGGTGCAGGGTCGAGGTGTTCATGGCCAGGCGCCGGGCCAGTGAACCGTAACTGCGGTCCGTGCGCTCCTTCAGCGTCCTCAGCAGCGCCGCGAACTCCCCGACGTCGTCGACGTCGTCCTGTGCCGACACCCTTCCCCCGTCCTCGTAGGCCCGACCCGGCCCGGGAACGGCATCCCAGGCACCCCATGTACCTGCACGTCAGACGGCCTGGGATGGTTCCACCGTGCCGGATCGGATGCGGGCTGTTGCGCCCGTCCGGTGTGACCGCTGATGCTTTTGGTGCCGCACCGAGCAGACCCGGGCCGACCGGCCGGCCGCGCGGCGGCATCGACCATCCACGCTTTCACCCACGGGGGACACCCATGCCCATGCACATCCGAGCCGGCGCGCTCGCCGCACTCACCGTTGCCGCCCTCGCGGCGGGCACGGTCCTCACGGCCCCGGCCGCCGGTGCCGCGCCGACGGCCGCCGCACCCGCGTTCCTGTCGGCGTCCCAGCTCCCGCCGCACCCGGCCTCCACGTGGACGGCCGGCCCGGTCACCGAAGGGTTCCCGGAGGCACTCGGTACCTGTGTGAGCACGGAGGGCGTGCCCTCCTACGACTACCGGTACCGGGAGTTCCGGACCGACCTGGACACCAGTGCCGTGCAGCTGACCGTCGTGGCGGACACGGCCGCCCTGGCCAAGGCCCTGGCGAAGCACTACGACGACCTGATCCGCACCTGCGCCGACCGCCTGGAGAAGAACGACCCCGACATCGAGGCCGAGGGCCGGGACTACGGTGCGCTGCCCGTCGAGGAGGGCGCCCGCGTCCGCGGCGTGCACACGGAGACGTCCTGGGGCGCCACGGACATCTCGCTGCTGTCCGTCGGACGCGACGGCCGGACGGTCACCGTCGTGCGGTGGGGCCAGATGGGCGACTTCGGGGACGCCCCCGTCGCCGCCTTCAAGAAGACGACGACCACCGCCGTCAACAAGCTGTACTGACGCGCGTCCCTCGCGAGATACGGGGCCGTCCTCCTCCCACGGGGGTGGGGAGGACGGCCCCGTACCGGTTCCGGGGGCCGTCAAGACCGTCGTACTTCAGCCAACTTCAGCCGGGTGGCGCGCACCTCGCGCGCTCGCCCCGGCCCCTCCCCGGGTACGCACGGATCGGCAGCCGGACATCGGCCCATCGTCCGATCTCCGGCGGTCAGCATCCGTCCGGGGACGATGACCGGCTACCCTCTTGTCCCCCTCCCCTCCCGCGCCGTAGCGCTTCGCGCCCCGCCGCCCGCGGCGCCCGCGCGGTTCCGGTGGCCGAACACCCGGTCGTCGACGATCCGGCATGACTGCCGCGTTCGCGTTGGGGCATGGATCCCCGTGAACGTGTTCGAGCAGGGGGGAACCGACATCGGCGCGCGGGCGGGGGTCATGGAGAGGCAGGCACGACGAGGCGGTCCCATAACGATCGGGAGCTTCTCGGCGAAGACGGTGGAGGACAGGACCGACGATGTCACGGAACACGATCCGGCGCCGCAGTTGAGGCGCCGACTCGGGCGGGCGGACCTGCGGGCCGTACCCGAAGCGCGCAGGGCCCTGCGGGAACTGCTCGGGCAGTGGGGGAAACACGGGCAGTCCGACGTGGCGGAACTGCTCACCAGCGAACTCGTCACCAACGCGATCGTCCACACCGACCACGACGCGGTCCTCACGGCCACGGTCGGGCCCCGCGGACTGCGGGTGGAGGTCCGGGACTTCGTGGCCCGCAGACCCCGGCTGCGCGTCCCGGTCGCCGACGAGGGCACGAACGGCAGGGGCCTGCTCCTGGTGCAGTCCCTCGCGGACGCCTGGGGCGTACGGCCGCACGGCGTGGGCAAGTCCGTCTGGTTCGAGCTGGAGGCCGGCGCGGCCTGAACGCCGAAAGGGCGCGGCCCGCAGGCCACGCCCCTTCACCGCTGTGCCGCGGCCCGGCTAACCGAACTGCTGCTCAAGGTCCTTGAGCTTGCGCTCCAGGGAGTCCAGACGCGGCAGCGCCATGGTGTCGTCCTCCGCGGTGAGGTCGACGGTCACCGCGTCAGCTCCTTTGCGCACCGGCTGAAGGGAGGGACGCGAGCGCACGGGCAGGGGCTCCGGCGCGGATATGGCAGGCTCCGCGGAGACCTGCGAGGAGCCGCGCTCCACCTGCACCTCCAGCTGCCGTCCGCCACCGCGGCCGAAGTGACCGCGGTGACCGCGGCTGATCGCCTTCAGCTGCGCCCGCTCCACACGCTGCTGGTCGCGCCGCCGCTGCCGGGCCTCCTCCTTCTTGCGCATGTCGTCGCGCACCTCGTCGACCGCCTCGTCCAGGCTGCGCACACCCTCCAGGAGCATCAGCGACCAGGCGCGGTAGGTCTCGCGGGGGGCCCGCAGCCAGCGCACCATGCGGATCTGCGGCAGTGGGCGGGGCACCAGACCCTGCTCCCGCAGGGCGGCCCGGCGGGTCTGCTTCAGCGCGCGGTCGAACAGGACCGCCGCCGACAGGGACATGCCCGCGAAGAAGTGGGGGGCACCCGCGTGGCCGGCGCCCCGGGGGGCGTGCACCCAGTTGAACCAGGCCGCGGCGAAGGCGAACGTCCACACCAGTATCCGGGAGCCGAGCGCCGCGTCTCCGTGGCTGGCCTCGCGCACCGCGAGGACGGAGCAGAACATCGCCGCGCCGTCCAGGCCGAACGGGACGAGGTACTGCCAGCCGCCGGACAGTCCGAGGTTCTGCTCGCCGAAACCGACCAGGCCGTGGAAGGAGAGCAGGGCGGCGACGGCCGCACAGCAGAACAGAAGAAGATAGGAGAGGGTGCCGTAGAGGGCTTCCTTGCGTCTGCGGCGTTCCTCGCTGCGCTCCCAGGAGTCGTCCGCGCTCGTGTCCTTGACCGAGGAGCGCTTGCCGCGCGCGAGCACCGCCACCGCCGCCAGCATGCCCAGGAGAAGCACGGCGCCCGGAAGCAGCCAGTTCAGCGATATGTCGGTCAGTCTCATCTGGGTGGTCCCTTGCATTGGGATAGGGCGTAACGCCCGCCATAGTGGCCCAATCCCATCGGCCCTCAGGGGGTTTCGGTGCAAGAGACCGCCAAGGAAGTGCGAGGGAATGCCCAGGACGGCGATCTGCTCGAACTGTCGCTTGAGGGGCGGGAGTTGAGTTCGAACAAGACTACCCGCACGAGTGGTTCTCCGGAAAGTTCCCGTGACCCGTGGGGGTGATGTGATTCGCCGACGGGAGGTGGTGCTCGGGCCCCGGGGCTGGGTGGCCGGTCGCGTGATGATCTCGCGTGCTGATCTTACGGTCAGCCGGCTGTGGCCAGCAGCCTGGTGACGCGGTCCGTGTCGCAGGTGCGCGGGCAGGTGGTGCAGGTGTCCTCGGGGCGCAGCGTGTAGAACATGCAGCAGCTCGCGCGGTCCCGGGTGAGCAGCGGCTCGCCGCCGGGGCCGGTCAGCTCCCGGAACGCCGCCGTGCCCACGTACGGCTTGGTCGCGCCCGGCAGGAGCAGCTCCAGTTCGCGCATGGCGCGCCGCTCCTCGGTCTCGCCGAGCAACTGGGCGACGTACCACAGGCCTTCGACGATCTCGTCGGTCGCCATGCCCCACAGGGCGCGCCCGCGGCGGCGCATCCGGGGGCCGAAGCCGGTCAGTACCGGCTCCAGGTGCTCGGCGACCGCCGACCGGACCTCCGCCCGCAGCGCCTCCTCGTCCGGGACGACCCGGGCGCCGGGCAGCCCGGCCGCCTCGTCGCCGGGCAGGCAGGCGAAGCCGGCGGGGCGGACGGCCAGGCGTCCGAGGGCGTGGCCCGGGGCGGTGCGGTCGTAGGAGACATGGGTCACGGGGTAGCGGGGGACCCGGCGGTGCAGGAACCACGGCACGGTGATCAGGAGGCAGGCGGGCCATGCGTAGCGGTGCAGGCCGAAGCCGGCCACGACGTCGGGCCGGGCCTGCCGGTCGTAGTCGCGCCGGATCTGCTCCACGTCCCACGCCAGGAAGGCGTCGAGGGCGGGGCCGGCGGCTGCGAGGTCGGCTGCCGCCGCCCAGCCGTCGCCGCGGGGGGTGTCGTCGTCCGCGTGCAGTTCGGTGACGGCGAGGCCCGGGAGCACGTCGGCCAGGCGGGCGTAGGCGCCGGAGACGGCCGAAACGGGCGCAGGCATGTGATCACCGATCCGTCGGGAGAAACGGGGTTCTTGAAGGTAAGCCTAACCTTACTGAAGATCGCCGGAAATTGAACGGGGCTGTGAACCGGGGGCTTCGGCGCTTATGGTGCTGACGGGCGCGTGACAACCCGCCGTAATGACCCCAAGTACCGATACGTCCGGAGGAGGACCCGTGAGGCAGGGAGCGCAGGGCTCTGCGGACACGGGGGCTCACGCACCGTGGGGAGCCGCGGCGGCTTCGGCGTCGGATCCGGCTTCGGTGTCAGGCCCGGTCTCGGCGGCACGATCGGCTTCGGTGTCAGGATCGGCTTCGCTGTCGGCGGCTGCGTCGGCCGGGTCCGGGCGGGTGCCGCGGCAGGTCGGCGGCGTGCGAGGCGAGCACACGCACAGTGAGCCGGCCGCGCCGGTCGCCCCGCGGGTCCGGCCCGTGGTGCAGCGGGCCTCGGTGCGCGGGCAGATCCTGGACGCGTTGCGCGCCGCGCTGGTGGCGGGGGATCTGCGGCCCGGCGAGGTGTACTCGGCACCGGTGCTCGGCGAGCGGTTCGGGGTCTCGGCGACGCCGGTCCGGGAGGCCATGCAGCAACTGGCCCTCGAAGGCGCGGTCGAGGTCGTTCCCAACCGTGGGTTCCGCGTGGTCGAGCGAGGCGTTCGGGAGCTGGCGGAACTGGCCGAGGTCCGGGCGCTGATCGAAGTCCCGGTGATGCTGCGGCTGGCCCGCACCGTTCCCGCCGAGCGCTGGGCCGAGCTGCGCCCGCTCGCCGAGGCGACGGTCCGCGCGGCGTCATCGGGCTGCCGTGCCACCTACGCGGAGTCCGACCGGGGGTTCCACCGGGCCGTGCTGTCCCTGGCGGGCAACGCGCAGCTGGTGCAGATCGCGGAGGACCTGCACCGCAGGGCGCAGTGGCCGCTGGTCGGGGGTGGGCGCGGGGTGCGGGCGCGGGCCGATCTGCTGGCGGACGCGCACGAGCACACGGCGTTGCTGGACGCGCTGGTGGCGCGGGATCTCGATGTGGTCAGGGCGCTGGTGGGGGAGCACTTCGCGGGGGCGGGCGCCGTCGGCTGAGCGGCCGGGGTCCGCGCCCGCCGCCGGGTGGTGGGTCGGGGCCGCGCCGGGGGGTGTCCGTCCTCGGAACGGCGCGATGGACGCACATGCCGACTGACTGTTCGTTGACGCGCCAACCGCTGCGGGCGGACACCCCCCGACGCGTCCCCTTCTCGCCGTACGCGGGTGCGGGAGCGCTCGGCTGCGGGCAGTCGTGCCGCCAGGGGCGGCACGGGTGGGCGTGGGCGTCCCCCCTGCCAGCGGAGCCGAGAGCTTGGGGGAGGCACCCCGCTCCGCCGGGCCGCGGATCCGCCCGGCCCGAGCGGCGACCCCGAGTGCCTACGCCGTCGCGGCCGGCGGCACCGGCGGAGCCAACTGGCGGGACAGCCACGTCGGTACGCCGCCGAGCAGCCGGAACAGCCGTCGCGCCTCCTCACGCAGCCGCGACGCCTCCGGCTCCGTCTCCGTGTCCGCGAGGGACACCAGGGCCGGGGCCGTACCGACCAGGTAGCCCAGCTCCTCCCGAAGCCGCAGCGACTCCGCGAAACCGTGCCGTGCCTCCGCCAACTCCCCTTCGCGCAGGGCGAGTCCGGCCAGGTGGCGCCAGGTGAACGACAGCAGCAGCGGGTCGGAGTGCGCCGTCGCGCCCGCGTGGGCCCGGCGGTATGCGGCGCGGGCGGCCTGGGGGGCGCTCGTCAGGTTCTCCGCCAGCAGACCGCGACGGAAGTCCAGCAGCGCCCGCGCGGGAGCCCCGGGAGGGAGCAGTGCCGCCGCCCGGCCGAGCGCCGCCCGTGCCTCGTCAGCCCGGTCCCGTACCGCGAGCAGGGTCGCCGCGTAGGCCAAGTAACCGCGTTCACAAGCGGCCGCGCCCCGCTCGTCGTCGCTGTGGGCCATCGCCTCGGCCGTGCGCAGCGCGTCCTCCGCCTCTTCCCAGCCCTGCTCGGTGTACAGACACCGCTCCACCAGGAGCGACGCCCGTTGCAGCGCCGCCGCCGGTGTGGCCGGCAGGAGCAGGGCGGCCGCGTCGGACCAGCACCCGCGTGAGCGCAGCCGCCATACCGCGGTCTGGAGGGGATCGTCACCGGCGGTCGTTCCGTTACCAGACATGGCGGTATGCGCCACGTTGCCCTCCCCGAGCACGCCATCGAGCTGTTGAGTGGTGGCGGCATCTCAGCACGAATCGACGGGCCGGGCCAAGAGGGTGGGTGAAGGATTTCACAAAGTCGTGGGATCCCGGGGTGCCCCGGGTTTGCCCCCGGGACACCCCGCGTATCAGCTCATCCGCAGTGCCAGGAAGAAGTCCAGCTTGTCCTCCAGGCGCGACAGGTCACGACTCGTCAACTGCTCGATTCGGCCGACCCGGTAGCGCAGCGTGTTGACGTGCAGGTGCAGACGGGTGGCGCAGCGGGTCCAGGAGCCGTCGCAGTCGAGGAAGGCCTCCAGGGTGGGGATCAGCTCGGCGCGGTGGCGGCGGTCGTAGTCCCGCAGCGGGTCCAGCAGGCGGGCCGTGAAGGCGCGGCGGACGTCGTCCGGGACGAAGGGCAGCAGCAGGACGTGCGAGGCCAGCTCCTGGTGGCCGGCCGCGCAGACGCGGCCCGGGCGGGCCGCCGCGACCCGCCGGGCGTGGCGGGCCTCCTCCAGCGCGCCGCGCAGCCCCTCCGCCGAGTGGACCGCCGCGCTGACGCCCAGCGTGAGCCGGCCGTCGCCGTCGAGGCCCGCCGTGAGGGGTTCCCGTACCGACGCCAGGAGCGTGTCCGCGTGGACGCCGGGCTCCGGACCCTCGTGCTCCGCCGAGACCGCGGGGAGCGGGACCAGGGCGATGGCCTCGTCACCGGTGTGGGCCACCGCGATGCGGTCGGAGTGCTCCGGCCCGGCGACGGCGGGGTCCACGAGGACTTCCTCCAGCAGGGCCTGCGCCACCGGGCCGCCCTCGATCCCCTCGCCCTCCCAGTCGACGCGGGCCACGACCACCTGCCAGTGCGGCGCGGAGCCCAGGCCGGGCAGCAGCACCGGCGCGGCCACGCGCAGGCGGGCGGCGATCTCGGCGGGCGCCGCGCCCGCCTGGACCAGTTCCAGGACCTCCTGGGCCAGCCGGCGGCGGACCGTGCGGGCCGCGTCGCGGCGGTCCCGTTCGACGGCGATGAGCTGGGTGACGCCGTAGAGCAGATCCAGCCGCTCGTCGGGCCAGTCGCCGGCGTCCGCCTCCACGGCCAGCAGCCAGTCCGCCAGGACGCTCTCGCGGACGTCCCGGGCGGGCTGCGGGGAGCGGCCCGTGGAGCGGACCGGGAACAGGGAGTACGTCGTGGCGCCCAGGGTGACGCGGTGGGGGCCGCGGCGGCCCGTCCGGGTGGCGGCCAGGTGTTCCCCGGCGAGCCGGGCGCACGCCTCGGGCGGCAGGGCGGGGCCCGTCGCCTTCGAGCCCGCGATCAGCCGGCCGGTGGGGGAGAGCACCCAGGCCCGCAGGTCCAGGTCGGTGCCGAGCAGGTCGAGGACGACGTCGGGGCCGCCGCCGGCCGGTCCCGCGGTCATCATCCGGCGGTGCCGGTCGACGACCGCCGCCAGGTCTCCGGCGCGCTCGCCGGAGACCTGCCGTACGACGTGCTCGGTGATCGTCGCGAACGCCACGGACTCGTGCACCGCGAAGAGCGGCAGGCGGTGCCGGGCGCAGGCCACGACCAGGTCCTCCGGCACGTCACCGAGCTCCGCCTCGCCCGCGGCGAGGGCCGTCACGCCCGCCTGCACCAGGATCCGGACGAACGGCTCCGAGTCGTCGGCGTCCCGGCGCCACGCCAGGCCCGTGAGCACCAGTTCGCCGCCCGCGAGATAGCGGCTGGGGTCGCGCAGGTCGGTGGTCATCACACCCCGGACGGTGCGGTCCAGCTCGTCCTCGCCGCCGAGCAGCTTGAGGCCCAGCGCATCGGTGTCCAGCAGTGCGCGCAGCCGCATTCTCGTCGCCGCCGTTCTTTGTCTCGAATTCAAGCCCTGCCCCGGCTGTGTTCCAGGTCACGCGGTCGTATCGCGTGTTTCCACAGGAGAACGAGGAGGTTTCCACGGGCCTCCGTTCATACGAATCTACAAGATGCCTGTCCTGGCCAGCCAACTCCTTCATGGTTTCCGTGACTGACTCGCTTGGCGCAACGCGCTGTGTACTGAGGCCACTACGCGTTAACAGCACATGAACGAGCCGGGACCGCCGCACACGGATTGGCTCAATCTGAACGCCCCACGAGAAGACGAAGAAGAGAGCCGGTCATGGACTTCCTTCGCCCCGCCAGCTGGGAGGAGGCGCTCGCCGCGAAAGCCGAGCACCCCACAGCTGTGCCGATTGCGGGTGGCACCGACGTGATGGTCGAGATCAACTTCGACCACCGCCGGCCCGAGTACCTCTTGGACCTGAACCGCATCGGCGACCTCTCCGAGTGGGAGGTCGGCGAGGAGAGCGTGCGGCTCGGCGCATCCGTGCCCTACACCAAGATCATGGAGAACCTGCGCGCCGAGCTGCCGGGTCTCGCCCTCGCCTCGCACACGGTCGCCTCCCCGCAGATCCGCAACCGTGGCGGCGTCGGCGGCAACCTCGGCACCGCCTCCCCGGCCGGGGACGCCCACCCCGCCCTGCTCGCCGCGGGCGCCGAGGTGGAGGTGGAGTCGGTGCGCGGGAGCCGTCTCATCCCCATCGACGCGTTCTACACCGGTGTGAAGCGCAACGCGCTCGCGGCCGACGAGCTGATCCGCGCCGTGCACGTGAAGAAGGCCGACGGGCCGCAGCAGTTCTCCAAGGTGGGCACCCGGAACGCGATGGTCATCGCCGTGTGCGCCTTCGGGCTCGCGCTGCACCCCGAGACGCGGACCGTGCGGACCGGGATCGGTTCGGCCGCCCCGACACCCGTCCGGGCCAAGGCCGCCGAGGAGTTCCTGAACGCCGCGCTGGAGGAGGGCGGCTTCTGGGACAACGGAAAGATCGTCACCCCGTCGGTCGCCAAGCAGTTCGCGGACCTGTGCTCCGCCGCCTGCAACCCGATCGACGACGTCCGGGGCACCGCGAGCTACCGCCGCCACGCGGTCGGCGTCATGGCCCGCCGCACGCTGACCTGGACCTGGGAGTCCTACCGCGGCACCCGCCGCCTCACCGAGGGAGCTGCGTGATGCGTGTCACCTTCACGGTCAACGGCCGTCAGCAGGAAGCCGACGACGTGTGGGAGGGCGAGTCCCTGCTGTACGTGCTGAGGGAGCGGCTCGGCCTGCCGGGTTCGAAGAACGCCTGCGAGCAGGGCGAGTGCGGCTCGTGCACGGTCCGGCTGGACGGCGTGCCGGTGTGCTCCTGCCTGGTCGCCGCCGGGCAGGTGGAGGGCCGCGAGGTCGTCACCGTCGAGGGCCTCGCCGACTTCGCCAGGCAGCGCGCCGAGGGCGGCGGCTGCGCCTCCGGCGCCTGCGGTACGTCGCTGCAGGACGCCCAGCACTGGGAGGCCAAGGGCACCGACTCGCAGACCGGCGAGGGCACCGAGCTGTCCGCCATCCAGCAGGCGTTCATCGACGCCGGCGCCGTCCAGTGCGGCTTCTGCACCCCCGGCCTGCTCGTCGCGGCCGACGAGATGCTGGAGCGCAATCCCAACCCGAGCGACGCGGACATCCGCGAGGCGCTGTCGGGCAACCTGTGCCGCTGCACCGGCTACGAGAAGATCATGGACGCGGTCCGCCTCGCGGCCGCCCGGCAGTCGGAGGCGGTCTGAGCATGGCGTCCCCCAGCGGTACCCCCACGAAGATCACCCAGGGCTCCCGGACGAAGGGCGGCATCGGCGAGTCCACGCTGCGCCCCGACGGCACCCTCAAGGTCACCGGCGAGTTCGCGTACTCGTCCGACATGTGGCACGAGGACATGCTGTGGGGGCAGATCCTCCGCTCGACCGTCGCGCACGCCGAGATCGTGTCCATCGACACCGGCGAGGCCCTGGCCATGCCGGGCGTGTACGCCGTGATGACGTACGACGACCTGCCGACCGACGTGAAGAACTACGGGCTGGAGATCCAGGACACCCCGGTCCTCGCCCACGGCAAGGTCCGCCACCACGGCGAGCCCGTCGCCATCGTGGCCGCCGACCACCCGGAGACCGCGCGCCGGGCCGCCGCGAAGATCAAGGTCGAGTACCGCGAGCTGCCCGTCATCACCGACGAGGCCTCCGCGACCGCCCCGGACGCGCTGCTCGTCCACGACAACCGCGACGACCACCACGCCGGTCACGTCCCGCACCCCAACATCGTGCACCGCCAGCCGATCGTCCGCGGCGATGTCACGGCCGCCCGGGAGCGGGCCGATGTGATCGTCACGGGCGAGTACACCTTCGGCATGCAGGACCAGGCCTTCCTCGGCCCCGAGTCCGGCCTCGCCGTGCCGGAGGAGGACGGCGGCGTCCACCTCTACATCGCCACCCAGTGGCTGCACAGCGACCTGCGCCAGATCGCGCCCGTGCTGGGCCTGCCCGAGGACAAGGTGCGGATGACGCTCTCCGGCGTCGGCGGCGCGTTCGGCGGCCGCGAGGACCTGTCGATGCAGATCCACGCCTGCCTGCTGGCCCTGCGCACCGGCAAGCCCGTCAAGATCGTCTACAACCGGTTCGAGTCGTTCTTCGGGCACGTCCACCGCCACCCCGCGAAGCTGTACTACGAGCACGGGGCCACCAAGGACGGCAAGCTCACCCACATGAAGTGCCGGATCGTCCTGGACGGCGGCGCCTACGCCTCGGCCTCCCCGGCCGTGGTCGGCAACGCCTCCTCCCTGTCCGTCGGCCCGTACGTGGTCGAGGACGTCGACATCGAGGCCATCGCCCTCTACACCAACAACCCGCCCTGCGGCGCGATGCGCGGCTTCGGCGCGGTCCAGGCGTGCTTCGCCTACGAGGCGCAGATGGACAAGCTCGCCGCGAAGCTCGGCATGGACCCGGTGGAGTTCCGCCGGCTCAACGCCATGGAGCAGGGCACGCTCCTGCCGACCGGCCAGCCCGTCGACTCCCCGGCCCCGGTCGCCGAACTGCTGCGCCGTGTCAAGGCGATGCCGATGCCGCCGGAGCGCCAGTGGGAGTCCAGCGAGGGCGCCGACGTACGGCAGCTGCCGGGCGGCCTGTCCAACACCACGCACGGCGAGGGCGTCGTACGCGGCGTCGGCTACGCGGTCGGCATCAAGAACGTGGGCTTCTCCGAGGGGTTCGACGACTACTCCACCGCCAAGGTCCGCATGGAGGTCGTCGCCGGCGAGCCCGTCGCCACCGTGCACACCGCCATGGCGGAGGTCGGCCAGGGCGGCGTCACCGTCCACGCGCAGATCGCCCGCACCGAGCTGGGCGTCACGCAGGTGACCATCCACCCGGCCGACACCCAGGTGGGCAGCGCCGGTTCGACCTCGGCCTCACGGCAGACGTACGTCACCGGCGGCGCGGTGAAGAACTCCTGCGAGCTGGTCCGCGAGAAGGTCCTGGAGATCGGGCGCCGCAAGTTCGGCTCCTCCCACCCGGCCTGGGCGACGGCCGAGCTGCTCCTGGAGGGCGGCAAGGTCGTCACCGACGGCGGCGAGGTCCTCTCGGACCTGGCCGACGTGCTGGAGGGCGAGACCGTGGAGGTCGAGGCGGAGTGGCGGCACCGGCCGACCGAGCCCTTCGACCTGCGCACCGGGCAGGGCAACGGGCACGTGCAGTACTCCTTCGCCGCGCACCGGGCCGTCGTCGAGGTCGACACCGAGCTCGGCCTGGTGAAGGTCATCGAACTGGCCTGCGCCCAGGACGTCGGCAAGGCGCTCAACCCGCTGTCGGTGCTCGGCCAGATCCAGGGCGGCACCACACAGGGCCTGGGCGTGGCGGTCATGGAGGAGATCGTCGTCGACCCGAAGACGGCGAAGGTCAAGAACCCCTCCTTCACCGACTACCTGATCCCGACCATCCTCGACACGCCGACCATCCCGGTCGACGTCCTCGAACTCGCCGACGAGCACGCCCCGTACGGGCTGCGCGGCATCGGTGAGGCACCGACCCTGTCGTCGACCCCGGCCGTCCTCGCGGCGATCCGGAACGCGACCGGGCTCGAGCTGAACCGGACTCCGGTGAGGCCCGAGCACCTGACGGGCACCCAGCTCTCCGAGGGCTGAGCAGTCACGTTCCCCTGGGGGCTTCGTCCCCCAGGGCTCCTTGTTCGTCTCGGGCCGTCCCCCGGGTCGTGAACATCCCAACCCCCTTTGAAACTTGGGAGACGGCACCCATGACCCAGCAATCACTGGAGCCGAGGACCACAGCCGACGACGCGGGTGAAGGCACCCGCGTCCCGGCCGGACGGTCCTGGCTGGACAGGTACTTCCACATATCCCACAGAGGGTCCACGGTCGCCCGTGAAGTGCGCGGCGGCATCACGACCTTCATGGCGATGGCGTACATCCTCCTGCTCAACCCCCTGATCCTGTCCGGCAAGGACGCGGCCGGGGCCACGCTCGCCCAGCCGGCCCTGATCACCGCGACCGCGTTCGCGGCGGCCTTCACCACCCTGCTGATGGGCTTCGTCGGCAAGGTGCCCCTGGCCCTCGCTGCCGGGCTCTCCGTCTCCGGAGTCCTCGCCTCCCAGGTCGCGCCCGAGATGACGTGGCCGCAGGCGATGGGCATGTGCGTGATGTACGGCGTGGTCATCATGCTGCTGGTCGTCACCGGCCTGCGTGAGATGATCATGAACGCGATCCCGCTCGCGCTCAAGCACGGCATCACCATGGGCATCGGCCTGTTCATCGCCCTCATCGGCTTCTACAAGTCGGGTTTCGTGCACCAGGGCAAGGCCACGCCCCTCGCGCTCGGCCCCGCCGGTGAACTGGCCGGCTGGCCGGTGCTGCTCTTCGCGGGCACCCTGCTGCTGATCTTCATGCTCCAGGCCCGCAACGTCCCGGGCGCCATCCTCATCGGCATCGCCAGCGGCACGGTCGTCGCGGCGGTCCTGAACGCGGCCGGCGTCATCGACCCCCGGCAGTGGGCCGGTGGCGCACCCGAACTGCACGGCAGCGCCGTCTCCATGCCCGACTTCTCGCTCTTCGGGGACGTGCGGTTCGGCGGCTGGGGCGAGGTCGGCGCGATGACGGTCGGGATGATCGTCTTCACGCTGGTGCTCGCCGGGTTCTTCGACGCGATGGCCACCATCATCGGCGTCGGCACCGAGGCCAAGCTCGCCGACGACAAGGGCCGCATGCCGGGCCTGTCCAAGGCACTGTTCATCGACGGGGCCGGCGGCGCGATCGGAGGCGTGTCCGGCGGCTCGGGCCAGACGGTGTTCATCGAGTCGGCGACCGGTGTCGGCGAGGGCGCCCGTACCGGCCTCGCCTCCGTGGTGACGGGCCTGTTCTTCGCGGCCTGCCTGTTCTTCACCCCGCTCACGGCGATCGTGCCGCAGGAGGTCGCGTCCGCCGCCCTCGTCGTCATCGGCGCCATGATGCTGATGAACGCCCGGCACGTGGACTGGGCCGACCGGGCCACCGCCGTCCCGGTGTTCCTCACGGTCGTCCTGATGCCGTTCACGTACACCATCACCACTGGCGTCGCCGCGGGCGTCGTCTCCTACGTCGCCATCAAGACAGCCCAGGGCAAGTGGCGCGAGATCGGCGCCTTCATGTGGATCCTCACGGCGGTGTTCCTCGTGTACTTCGCCCTCAACCCGATCGAGAGCTGGCTGGGCGTCCACTGACGCCCACGCCCCGGCCGCAACCCCAAGGAGACCGAGACAGATGCTGGACATCGCCGAGGAGCTGAACCGGTGGGTCGAGCAGGGCCGTGACTTCGCCGTCGCCACCGTGGTGGCCGTCGGCGGCAGCGCGCCCCGCCAGCCCGGCGCCGCGCTCGCGGTGGACGCCGAGGGCACGGCGATCGGCTCGGTCTCCGGCGGCTGCGTCGAGGGCGCGGTCTACGAACTGTGCGAACAGGCGCTGCGGGACGGCGAAACCGTCCTGGAGCGCTTCGGCTACAGCGACGACGACGCCTTCGCGGTGGGCCTCACCTGCGGCGGCGTCATCGACATCCTGGTCACCCCGGTACGGGCCGCCGATCCGGTCCGCCCGGTGGTCGCGTCCGCGCTCGCCGCCGCCGCCGAAGGAGAGGCGGCGGCGGTGGCGCGGATCGTCTCGGGGCCGCCCGAACTGACGGGCCGCGCGCTGCTGGTCCGTCCCGACGGATCCTTCGAGGGCGGCTTCGGCGCCCACCCGGAACTCGACCGCACGGTCGCCGCCGAGGCCGGCGCCTTCCTGGACGCCGGCCGCACCGGCACCCTGGAGATCGGCGAACAGGGCTCACGCTGCGGGGCGCCCCTCACGGTCCTCGTCGAGTCCTCGGTCCCCGCACCCCGCATGATCGTCTTCGGGGCGATCGACTTCGCCTCCGCCCTGGTGCGCATGGGCAAGTTCCTCGGCTACCACGTCACCGTGTGCGACGCGCGACCCGTCTTCGCGACCCGCACGCGCTTCCCCGAGGCCGACGAGATCGTGGTCGACTGGCCCCACCGCTACCTGGAGGGCACCGACGTCGACGCCCGCACCGTCCTGTGCGTCCTCACCCACGACGCCAAGTTCGACGTGCCCCTGCTGCAGCTGGCGCTGCGCCTGCCGGTGGCGTACGTCGGTGCCATGGGCTCCCGGCGCACCCACCTGGACCGCAACGCCCGCCTGCGAGAAGTGGGCGTCACCGAACTGGAGTTGAGCCGGCTGCGCTCGCCGATCGGCCTGGACCTCGGGGCCCGCACACCCGAGGAGACGGCCCTGTCGATCGCGTCGGAGATCGTCGCCGGCCGGCGGGGCGGCAGCGGCGTGTCCCTGACCGGGGCACACACGCCGATCCACCACGAGCCGGGCCCGGCGACGGCCGGGCGGATCGGGTCGGTGGCCTGAACCGGGCCGGGGCGCCGGGCCGCGTCCGAGCCGGCGGTTCAGGGCCTCACGAGCAGGCGGTTCACGGCGTCGAGCACGCGGTTCAGGGCTGCCGGAGCAGCCCGTTCAGGGCCCGCCCGAACACGTACCGCGAGGAGTGCCGCACCACGCCGTCGAAGAGCGACGGCAGGAACCGGACACGGATCTCCTCCCGCCAGATGACCCGCGCACGGCCGCCCGGCCCGGGCCGCACCTCGAGTTCGGCCCACCCCAGCACCACACGGCCCCGCTTCTCCAGCCGGCACAGGCCCGCCGCCCCGTCCACGGGCGGCTGCCACACGGTGACCTCCATGGGGTCGTCGAAGCCCAGCGGTCCGGCGCCCGAGCGGGCCACGACGAGAGTCCCCTCGCGTGTGGGCCCGGGCGGCACGACCCTGACCACGGTCATCGGCACCGCGTCACCGTGCCGCTGCCAGCGGGTGATCCGCCGCCACGCCTCGTCGAGGGGGAGCGGGGCCGTGCGTTCGAGCAGGAAGTTCGCCACGCTCCGATCGTAGGGAACCGGCGCGGCGTCAGCGGTACACCTCGCCCGGCTCCGCCTGTCCAGGCGCCAGCAACTGGGGCACCGTCACGAAGACGTAGCCGCGCTCCTTGAGGGCGTCGATGATCCCGGGCACCGCCGGCACCGTGCCGTCGTAGAGGTCGTGGAGCAGGATGATCCCGTCCCGGGAGGCCTGGGCGAGGACGCGGCGGGTGATGAGGTCGGAGTCGGTCGTCCGGTAGTCCTTGGCCGTCACGGTCCACAGCACCTCGGCCAGGCCCAGTTCGCGGCAGATCTCGTGGACGGTGCCGTCGGTGCGGCCCTGCGGCGGGCGCATCAGGGTCGGACGCCGGCCGGTGAGGCGTTCTATCTCGTCGTTGGGGCGCTCCAGTTCCTCGCGTATCTCCTCGGGGCTCAGCCGGGTCAGAATCTTGTGGTCCCAGGTGTGACTGGCCACTTCGTGGCCCTCGTCGGCCATGCGCCGCACCAGGTCCGGGTACTTCTCGATGTGTCTCCTGCCGAGGAGGAAGAAGGTCGCCGGGACCTGCTTCTCCTTGAGGACGTCCAGCAGCCGCGCCGAGTGCTCGCTCGGCCCGGCGTCGAAGGTGAGGGCGATGCACTTGACCTCGCGGCAGTCGACGGCGCCGAAACGGGCCGGCTGCACGTCGGTCACCGGGCGGGCCCGCACGGCGCTGGGAGCCGTGGTGCCGCTTCCCGCGCAACCGCTCAGGGCGAGGGTGAGAGCGGCGGTCGCCGCGAGTGTCGCGGTTCGGAACGCGGTCCCCGTTTTCTTCATCTTCTGGGTCAGAGAAGGCATGCCGGGACTATACATTGCGTGTATACGCGTGGTTTATAGTCGCCGAGGTGTTCCCTGACGGACCTGACCTGGTGTTTGAGCGAGCCGTACCGCGGCACTCGCCAGCACGGCAGTTCCGCGTACACCGTCGGAGGGAGGGGCGCCCGGATGACCTCGTACGCCGTCGTGATCCCCACTCTCGTGCCGGACACCCTCGCCGACTGTCTCGCCGCGCTCGCCGCCGCGACCGGGCCGCACCCCGAGGAGATCGTCCTCGTCGACGACCGGCCCGATCCCGAACCCGGGGCGCTGCGGCACCCGTTGGACGTCCTCGGCGACCTGCGTGAGCGCACCGTCGTGCTGGCCGGCGGCGGTCGTGGGCCCGCCGCCGCCCGCAACACCGGGCTGCGCGCCGTGCGTACACCCTGGACCGTGTTCCTCGACGACGACGTCCAGGTGGGGGCCCGCTGGTGCGAGCAACTGGCCGAGGACCTCGCCGGGGCGTCCCCCGACACCGCCGGCGTCCAGGGCGTCCTCGCCGTGCCGCTGCCCGGCGAACGCCGCCCCACCGACTGGGAACGCGACACCGCGGGACTCGTCCGGGCCCACTGGGTCACCGCCGACATGGCCTACCGCACCGAGGCCCTCAAGCAGGTCGGCGGCTTCGACGAACGCTTCCGACGCGCCTTCCGCGAGGACGCCGACCTCGCGCTGCGCGTCCTCGACGCGGGCTGGCGCATCCGGCAGGGCCGCCGCACCACCCGCCACCCCTTGCGCCCCGCCTCCCGCTGGGCGTCCGTGCGCCGGCAGCGCGGCAACGCCGACGACGCCCTCATGCGGCATCTGCACGGCCCCGACTGGTGGGACAAGGCCGTCGCGCCGCGCGGCCGGATCCGCACCCACGCGGCCATCACGACCGCGGGCCTCGCCGCCTGCGCCCTCGCGGCGACCGGGCACGGCCGTGCCGCCACGGCCTGCGCGCTCGGCTGGGCGGCCGGCACGGCGGAGTTCGCCCGCGCCCGCATCGCCCCCGGCCCGCGCACCCGCCACGAGGTGACGACGATGCTGGCGACCAGCGTGCTCATCCCGCCCACCGCGACCTGGCACCGGCTGGCAGGTGCCTGGCGCCACCGACACACCCCCGCCTGGCAGGAGGAGGCCACCCCGTGAGCCCGGTCAAGGCCGTGCTGTTCGACCGTGACGGCACACTCGTCGAGGACGTCCCGGACAACGCCGACCCCGAGCGGGTGCGTCCCGTCGAGGGCGCTCGCGAGGCACTCGCGCTGCTGCGCGGGCGCGGCATCCGCACCGGTGTCGTCACCGACCAGCCGGGGGTCGCGAGCGGGGTGCTCACCGATGCCGACGTGCGCCGGGTCAACCACCGCGTGGACGAACTCCTCGGCCCCTTCGACGTGTTCGCCGTCTGCCCGCACGCCCCCGACGACGGCTGTCACTGCCGCAGGCCGCAGCCCGGCATGCTGCTGTGGGCGGGCGGCCGGATCTGCACCGGACCCGACGGGCTCGCCGTCATCGGCTCCACCGCGGCGGACGCCGAGGCCGCGCGCCGGGCCGGTGCCCACGGCATCCTCGTCCCGAACGGGCACACCCGCCCCGAGGAGACCGCCCGGGCCGACCACGTCGCCCCGGACCTGCTGACCGCGGCCCGGGCGCTGCTGGACGGCCCCCCGAAGGGCCGCGTCCTCGCCGACGAACGCCCCATCCGGCAGGCGTTCACGACAGACCCGTGACCGCCGCTCACGGGTCCGCACGGCATCCGGTGGGTGTGCCGGTGGCCGGGGCTCGCGGGTTCGCGCGGCATCCGGTGGGTGTGCCGGTGACCGGGGCTCGCGGGTTCGCGCGGCATCCGGTGGGTGTGCCGGTGACCGGGGCTCGCGGGTTCGCGCGGCATCCGATGGGTGTGCCCGTGACCGGGGCTCGCGGGTTCGCGCGGCACTCGATGGGCGTGCCCGTGACCGGCGCTCACGAGTTCCCGCGGCATCCGATGGGCGTGCCCGTGACCGCCGCTCGCCGGTTCGCGTGGCACCCGATGGGTGTGCTTGCGGCGGCGGAGCCGGGGGCGGGGCGGCAGGCTGCTGGCATGACCTCGGACCAAGGGGCGCAGCCCGCCCGACCCCGTCTCCTCGTCCTGCGTGCCCTCGGGCTCGGGGACCTGCTCACCGGCGTCCCCGCCCTGCGCGCGCTACGCCGGTCCCACCCGGGGCACGAACTCGTCCTGGCGGCGCCCGCCGAGCTCGCTCCGGTCGCCGCCGCCACGGGAGCCGTGGACCGGCTGCTGCCCGCCTCCGCCCCCGGCCGGGCCGTCCCGCGCACACTCGACTGGACCGGCCCGCCCCCGGACGTCGCCGTCGATCTGCACGGCAACGGCACGCCCAGTCACCTGCTGCTGCTGGACCTGCGCCCGCGGAAGCTGCTCGCCTTCGCCCACCCGGACCTGCCCGGCATCGACGGCCCGCCCTGGTACGCGCAGGAGCACGAGAGGGATCGCTGGTGCCGCCTGCTGCGGGCCTACGGCATCGAAGCCGACCCGGGCGACCTGCTGCTGCCCCGCCCGTCCACCGCGTCCCCGGCGCCCGGCGCGGTCGTCCTGCACCCCGGCGCCGGGTCGCCCGCGCGCTGCTGGCCCGTCGAGCGGTACGCGGCTGTGGCCGGCGCACTGCGTGCCCGGGGGCTGCGGGTCGTGGTGACCGGCGGTGCGGCCGAGGGCGACCTGGTGGCCCGGCTCGCCAAGGAGGCCGGTCTGCCGGACACCGACGTGTTCGGCGGCGGCCTCCCGTTCGAACGGCTGTCGGCGCTCGTCGCCGGTGTCCACGCCGTCATCAGCGGCGACACGGGCATCGCCCACCTCGCGGTGGCCCACGCCACGCCCTCCGTCACCCTGTTCGGCCCGGTCGCGCCGAGCCGCTGGGGCCCGCCGGCCGACCCGCGCCACCGCGCCCTGTGGTACGGCCCGGAAGGAGATCCGCACGGCCGCCGGCCCGACCCGGCGCTCCTGCGCATCACCACCGACGACGTCCTGCGCGCCGTCGGCGAACTGAGCGAAGTGCCCGGCGGGCCGCGGCCGTAGCGGGACGGGACGCCTTCAGCTCCCGCACCACCGGCACATCAGCCGGAACCCGGCGAACATCGTCAGCGGCCATATCGCGGCGAACGCCCAGATCACCCCCGGCTCCGCCGTGACGATCCCGGCCACCATCAGCCCCGTCGATACCGCGAGCAGGACCGCCACGGTCCACACCCGGGGGCGATAGGAGGCGACACGGGCCAGGAGAAGGGCGGGATCGGGGCGGCGATTGACTCGGTGGGTGCGCAGCTTGCGGTCGAGGCGACGGTCGCGGCGCAGGGCCCGTTCCATCTCGTCGAGGATGCGCTGCTCGTTCTCGGGAAGTCGGCCGATGGACACGCTCTCTCCTTCCGGGCGGCCGGACCGTCTCTCCGTCAGGGGGACGTGCGGCGGTGGAAGTACGGCGGGGGACATGCAAGCGGGTGCCCCGTGGGGCCCCCGCGCTAACCGGGCACCGGCCGCGCCAGCGCCTCGACGAGCCGGTCCGCGCTGTCGGGCACGGTGCCCTCCCGGAACCCGTCGCGGATCTGCCGCGCCATCACCCGGCCGCCGGTCAGGCACCAGTCCCACCAGCGGTCCAGCTGCCGCACGTCCAGCCGCTCGGCGGGCACCAGCGCGGGCCAGCCGCAGGCGCGGGCCTGCGCGGTCAGCTTGGCGCCGCCCGCCACCGGGTCGACGGCCAGCACCGGCGTGCCCACCCGCAGCGCGATCACCAGCCCGTGCAGCCGGTCGGTGACGACCAGGTCCAGCCGGGCCAGCACCGACTGCAGCTGCGCGGGCGTCGCGCTCAGATGCCAGTCGTGCGTGTCCAGCCGGGTCTCCAGTTCCAGCCTGCCGCAGTCCTTGCCGGCCAGCCAGCGCGTCACCTCCTCGGCGACCTGCCCGTGCCGCCGAAGCCGCCCGTACTCGTGCTGCCCGTGCGCGAGGATCACCCCGACCACGGGACGCGCCGGTACGTCCGGGGCACGGGCCGCGAGGTCCTCCACCGGCTCGCTGTCCGGACCGTCCCGCGGCAGCACCCGGTCGAAGCCGGTCACCGCCGGGCTGCCGGGGTCGATCACCGAGGTGCCGACGGCGATCCGCACACAGTGCGCGAACCGCCGGTGCAGCTCCTCGACCTGCGGCCCGTGCAGCGGGCCGCACACGAAGACGAGGTGGGTGTAGTCCTCGGGCCACAGCCGGTCCAGATGCAACGCCTCCGGACGGAAGCGGGGGCTCCAGGCGACGTCGTAGGGGATGCCCGTCCCCCGCATGACGTCCTCCACCCGGCGCAGGGCCAGCACGTCCCCGGCGGTCGCCTCCCGGTCCCGGAAGCTGAACCACCCGGTGAGCAGCACCCTGCGCGGTCGCATGCCCTGTTGTGTGTGCACAGGCCCTGAGTTCCCGTCCCACGCTGAGACATTCAGGGCATTACGGTCACCGACCGTCCTGTCACCGGGCGTGAAACGGAGCGGTGCACGGCCGTAGGGTGGACCCATGGCTCGTACGGCCGGGCGGACACCCGCCGCCCTCACCGTCCGGCCCTCGGTGCCCGCGCTCGTGCCGCTGATCGGCGCGATGGGCTACGCCGAGGCGCGGTGCGCGCACGCCGTCGAGGTGGCCCTGCCCACGGGGGCGGCGCAACTCCTGGTGAACCTGGACGCCGACGCCCTGTCCTCGTCCTCGTCCTCGTCCACGTCCACGTCCACGCGCACGGGCGCGGACCGGCGTACCGGCGGCGCGGCCCTGCACGGGCCGTTCACGGCGCCGGCCCTGATCGACCCCGCGCAGCAACGGGCCGTCCTGTGGGTGGCGTTCCGCCCCGCCGGCGTCCACCCCTTCCTCGACGCCCCGGTCCACGCGCTCCGCGACGAACTCGCCGGCCTCGACCAACTGTGGGGCACGCACGGTCTGGTGCTGCGCGAGCGGCTGCTGGAGGCGGTGGCGGCCGGCGGACCGCAGGCCGCGCTGCGGGTGCTGGAAACGGTCCTGCTGGAGCGGGCGCGGCGCCCCCTGGAGCCCGACCCGGCGGTCCGTCTCGCCGCCGCGCTGCTCGACCGCGGCACGCCCGTCGCCGAGGTCGCCGACCGGCTGGGCTGGACCCCCAGGACACTGACCCGCCGCTGCACCGACCAGCTGGGGCTCGCCCCCAAGCGGTACGCCCGGATCCGGCGCTTCCAGCGGCTGCTGCGCCGGGTGAACGCCGGGCACGGGCCGCCGGACTGGGCTGCCCTGGCCGCGGACTGCGGCTACCACGACCAGGCCCATCTGATCCACGAGTTCCGCGCCCTCGCAGGCATCACCCCGACCGCGTACGTCCCGCGCTCGCCGGGCGAACCCAACCACGTTCCGCTCGGCGGGTGAACCAGCCCTGCGGGCCGCGCCCGGGTGTCGGTTTTCTACAATCCACGCCCGCCGGAACCGGCGATCGTGGGGGCATGACGAACGCACCCGCAGAACCCCCCGTCACCCGGCTGTACGCACGGCTCGTGGTCTCCGACGCCGCCCGGGCGGTCGACTTCTACCGTGCCGCGCTCGGCGCCGAGGAGCGCGAACGGTACACCGGACCCGACGGCAGGATCGTGCACGCGATGCTGCGCCTCGGCGGCGCGGCGATCGCGGTCAAGGACGCCGACGCGGGCGACCCGGCGCCGACGTCCCTCGGCGGCAGCCCGGTGATCATCGCGCTCGACGTGTCCGACCCCGACGCCGTGGCCCGGGCCATGGTGCGGGGCGGGGCGACCGTGGTGCACCCCGTCGCCGACCAGCACTACGGGCAGCGCGGTGGCCGGCTCGCCGACCCGTTCGGCCACCTCTGGATGATCTCCCGGACCATCGAGGAGCTGACACCGGAGCAGATCCAGCGGCGCACGGACGAGTCGTTCGCCTCCTGACGGGCCGCGTCAGCGGGTCTGCGCCGCCGGCTCCCGCACCGTCGCGTTCGACTCCACCGTGCCGCCCGGATGCCGCAGGGCGCACAGGAAGGCGATGCCCAGCGCGATGGCCATGCCGTAGAACACCCACTGGTTGGCCTCCGCGAAGTCCATGCGGATCGCGGACATCGCGTCCCGGGTGGCCTCGGCGGCGGGCCCGGTGCCGGTCGGCGGCCGGGCGTCGCCGTTGCCCGTGACCGACTCGGTGACGTCGCGCGCCACGCTCTCGGCCGTCCCGGCGGGCACGCCCCGGGACTCCAGGGTGCCCGTCACGTTGTCGGTCGTGACGTGCGTCAGGATCGTGCCGAAGATCGCCATGCCCACGCTGGCCGCGAAGTTGCGCACCGTCTGCGTGATGCCGGTGACCTCGCCGTAGGAGGCGCCGATGGCCCGGTTCACGGCGTCCGTCGACGCCGGGGCCAGGATGAAGCCGATCCCGGCCCCGGACAGCGCGGCGTAGAGCCACTGGTCGTGCATGGTCAGGTTGGTGAGTTCGCCCGCCCAGAGCGCGAACCCGACGGCGCCCACCACGCCGCCCAGTTTCAGGGCCGGCCGCGCGCCCTTCTTGTCGAGGATCCGGCCGCCCCACTGGGAGGCGATCGCGAAGCCCACGAAGACGTACAGCAGGAACAGCGCCGCCTGGTTCGGCGAGGCGCTCAGCGACACCTGCGCGTAGACGGAGGCGAAGAAGAACAGCGGGACGAACGCCAGCATCGCGAAGAACAGCACCAGCGCGTCCACGCTGAACGCCTTGTCGCGGAAGACCCGCAGGTCGATCAGCGGATGCTCCACTCCGCGTTCGTAGCGGACGAACCCGGCCAGCACCGCGAGACCGCCCGCGATGCACAGCCAGGTCTTCCAGCTGTCCCAGCCCCAGGAGAATGCCTGCTGGAAGCCGAGGACGCTCAGACCCATGCCGATGGCGATGAGCACGGCACCCGGCACGTCCAGCGTGCCGGACCGCCGCCGGTCGGGGATGCGGGCCAGAGCCGTCAGCACCAGCGCCACGATCGCCACCGGGACGTTGACCCAGAACACGGCCCGCCAGGTCCAGTCCGTCAGCCAGCCGCCGAGCAGCGGTCCGATGGCGGTCAGCGCACCGGTGACGCCGAAGAACAGGGCCAGGGCGCGACCGCGCCGCTCGACCGGGAAGACGGCCACCACCACGGCCAGGGCCGCGGGGAACAGCAGTGCCGCCCCGATCCCCTGGGTGGCCCGGAAGAAGATCAGCCAGGCCTGTGCGGCGTCGCCCTCGGGGACGCAGCCGCACAGCACGGACGACACGACGAACACGAGCGTGCCGATGACGACGACCCGGCGCGGCCCGTACAGGTCCGCCAGCCGCCCACCGAGCGCGAAGAACGCCGCGAGGGCCAGCAGGTAGGCGTTGATCACCCACTGCATCCCGGAGGACGACAGGCCCAGTTCGCGGACGATGTCCGGAGCCGCGATCGACACGATGGTCTGGTCGATGAAGGTCATGGCGACGGCGAACATCATCGCCGCCAGCGCCAGCGACTGGTGCGGCGCGGTTCGGGAGGGGGACGCGGTCCCGCGCCCCGGGCGCACGTTGCTCACCAGCCCAGTCTGCGCCCGGGGGAAACATGCCGCATCACGGGGCATCTGCCGCCTCTGGCGTCACGTCAATACCGCCGAACGGGCCCTTCTGCAACCCCTCGGTCGTGTGAGGACGGCCTCCCCGGCCATGTGACGGTGGTCCGCCACGGATACCGCGTCGACCGTGCAGGATGCGGGCACCAAGGAGGACAGGAACAAAGACGAGGAGAGGCAGACGATGGTTCCAGCGGAAGCTGAACCCCAGAGGATCGGCATTCCGGCCGAGTCCACTGCGGGCGAGACCAGGGTGGCGGCCACACCGGCCACCGTGGGCAGACTCGTCGCGCTCGGGTACGAGGTGGTGGTCGAACCGGAGGCGGGGGCCTCGTCCCGCTTCTCCGACGCGGCCTACGAGGAGGCGGGGGCCCGCCTCGGCGATCCCTGGCAGGCGGAGATCGTGCTCAAGGTCAACGGCCCGTCGAGCGAGGAGATCGGCCGGCTGCGCGACGGGGCGACCCTGGTCGCGCTGATCAGCCCCGCGCTCAACCCGGAGCTGGTCGAGGAACTGGCCCGGCGGCCCATCACCGTGCTCGCCATGGACGCCGTGCCGCGCATCTCGCGCGCCCAGTCCCTGGACGTCCTCAGCTCGATGGCGAACATCGCCGGCTACCGGGCCGTGGTCGAGGCCGCGCACGCCTTCGGCCGGTTCTTCACCGGCCAGGTCACCGCCGCCGGCAAGGTGCCGCCCGCCAAGGTGCTGGTGGCCGGTGCCGGCGTGGCCGGCCTCGCCGCGATCGGCGCGGCCCGCAGCCTCGGCGCGGTGGTCCGCGCCACCGACCCCCGTCCCGAGGTCGCCGAGCAGGTCCGCTCGCTGGGCGGGGAGTTCCTCTCCGTGGCGACCGAGCAGGAGGTGAGCACCGACGGCTACGCCAAGGCCACCTCGGACGACTACAACCGGCTCGCCGCCCGGCTGTACGCCGAGCAGGCCGCCGACGTCGACATCATCATCACCACCGCGCTCATCCCGGGACGCCCGGCGCCGCGGCTGATCACCGCCGAGGACGTGGCGAGCATGAAGCCCGGCAGCGTGATCGTCGACATGGCGGCCGCCCAGGGCGGCAACGTCGAGGGGACGGTCGCCGGGAAGGCGGTCGTCACCGACAACGACGTGACGATCATCGGCTACACCGACCTGCCCGGCCGACTGCCCGCCCAGGCCTCGCAGTTGTACGGCACCAACCTCGTCAACCTGATGAAGCTGCTCACCCCGGGCAAGGACGGCCGGCTCGTCCTCGACTTCGACGACGTGGTGCAGCGGTCGATGACCGTGGTCCGTGAGGGCGAGAAGACCTGGCCGCCGCCCCCGGTCCAGGTGTCCGCCGCCCCCGCCCCGGCGGCCGCCAAGGAGCCGGAACCGGCCGCCGCCGGGACACCGGCGAAGCCCGCCCGCCCCGCCTGGTCCTCCTACGCCCTCGTCGGCGCGGGAGCGCTCGCGCTGTTCCTGGTGACGGCCTTCTCCCCGAGTGAACTCCTCGGCCACTTCACGGTGTTCGTGCTGGCGATCGTCATCGGCTTCTACGTCATCGGCAATGTGCACCACGCGCTGCACACCCCGCTGATGTCGGTCACCAACGCCATCTCCGGCATCGTCGTGGTCGGCGCGCTGCTGCAGATCGGGCAGGGCGACACCGCCGTCACCGTGCTGTCGTTCGCCGCGATCCTGCTGGCGAGCATCAACATCTTCGGCGGATTCGCCGTCACCCGCCGCATGCTCGGCATGTTCTCGAAGGGCTGATCAGGGATGACCACAGACACGGCCGCCCAGGCCGCCTACGTCGTCGCGGCGCTGCTGTTCATCCTCAGCCTCGCCGGCCTCTCCCAGCACAAGACGTCCCGTTCCGGAGTCGTCTGGGGCATCGCGGGCATGGTCGTGGCCCTGGCCGCCACGGTCGGGCTCGCCTCCCGCAGCATCTCCGCGACCGGACTGGTGCTGATCGTCGTCGCCACGGCCCTCGGCGCGGGCATCGGCCTGTGGCGGGCCCGGGTGGTCGAGATGACCGGCATGCCGGAGCTGATCGCCATCATGCACAGCCTGGTCGGTCTCGCCGCCACGTTCGTCGGGTGGAACGGCTACCTCGACGTCGACGCCGAGCTGTCCGGTTCGCTGCTGGGCATCCATCACGCCGAGGTGTTCATCGGGGTGTTCATCGGCGCCGTCACCTTCACCGGTTCCGTCGTCGCGTACCTGAAGCTCTCGGCCCGCATCAACTCCCGCCCGCTCACGCTGCCCGGCAAGCACGTCCTCAACATCGGCGCGCTGGTCGCCTTCGTGGGGCTGACCATCGCGTTCGTGGCCCGCCCGGGCATGGGCCTGCTCATCGCGGTCACCGTGATCGCGCTCGCCCTCGGCGCGCACCTGGTCGCCTCGATCGGCGGCGGCGACATGCCGGTGGTGGTCTCCATGCTCAACAGCTACTCCGGCTGGGCCGCCGCCGCTTCGGGCTTCCTGCTGGCCAACAACCTGCTCATCGTCACCGGTGCGCTGGTCGGTTCCTCCGGTGCCTACCTGTCGTACATCATGTGCAAGGCGATGAACCGCTCGTTCATCTCGGTGATCGCGGGCGGCTTCGGCACTCCCGCGGCAGCCGCCGACGAGGGCGAGCAGGGCGAGCACCGGGAGATCAGCGCCGAGGAGACCGCGGAACTCCTCGGCAACGCCACCTCGGTCATCATCACGCCCGGTTACGGCATGGCCGTCGCCCAGGCCCAGTACCCCGTGGCCGAGTTGGCGCGCAAGCTGCGCGACCGGGGTGTGGAGGTGCGCTTCGGCATCCACCCCGTCGCGGGCCGGCTGCCCGGGCACATGAACGTGCTGCTCGCCGAGGCCAATGTGCCGTACGACATCGTGCTGGAGATGGACGAGATCAACGACGACTTCGCCGCCACGTCGGTCGTCCTGGTCATCGGCGCCAACGACACGGTCAACCCGGCCGCCACCGACAACCCGTCGAGCCCCATCGCGGGCATGCCGGTGCTGCACGTGTGGGAGGCGTCGAACGTGGTCGTCTTCAAGCGGTCCATGGCCGCCGGCTACGCGGGGGTGCAGAACCCGCTGTTCTTCCGCGAGAACACGCAGATGCTGTTCGGCGACGCCCGGCAGCGCGTGGAGGACATCCTGCGCGGCCTGGACTCCCTGGACGCACCGGTGCCGGAGATGGCCGGCACGTCACGCTGAGCACGGTGCCCCGCCGGTACGGACCGGCGGGGCACCGTTTTGTCTGGGGGGTACGTCATGCGGGGTGTGACGTGGGGTGAGGCGGGTTCGTCGAGCTCCTGGGACTCCTTCTCAGGGGGTGTTCCGCGCCTCGCTCCAGGCCGATCTCGCCAACGCGCAGGCGCGCAGCACCCGGCTGGTGCGGAACGAGGACGCCCGTAGCCGTCAACCCTGACGATCGTCAGGGTCCGGTGTTGCCGTTCGGCTCGGGTTCCCGGCTGTTGCCGCTTCTACGTTCGGTCCTCATGGAACGAGAACTGCGCAGGAAAGTCCGAGCCGGTCGGCCGCTCGGCGCGTTGGCCGTCCTGGGTGTGGGAGCAGGAGTTGTCACGTGGCTGTCCCCCGGTGGCCTGGGCGACGCTGGTGCTGTCGAGGTCACAGGTGGAGCTTCGGCGTCCGCGTACCGGTCGGTGACCGGGGCGGTGGCGGATGCACCGTCGTGGCTGGGCCCCCTCCTGGACATGGCCACCGAGGGCACTCTTGTGATCCTCGGAATGGTGCTGGTCTGGATGGGGTGGACAGCGATCCGCCGCAACGACGCACGAGGGGTCGCCGGATCCGTACTGACCGGCGTCGGCACCGTCGCGGCCTACGCGGTGAGCGAAGCGGTGAAGCTCGTGGTGGACGAGGAGCGTCCTTGCCGTGCGTTACGCGCAGGCGCCGAATCCGTCGCGGAATGTCCCGGAGCGGGGGACTGGTCGTTCCCGAGCAACCACGCCACCCTGGCCGCCGGGTTGGCCGTCGGTCTCGCGATGCTGCGGCCCCGCCTCGCCGCGATCACGCTGCCGCTGGCCGGGGCCGCCGCGCTGCTGCGCGTACTGGTGGGGGTCCATTACCCGCACGATGTGCTCGCCGGCGCGACGCTCGGCGGCGCTGTTGCGGCGGCGGTGCTGCTCGCCTTCCTGCCCCTTGCCCAGGCGGCCGCATCACGGGTGGGGAGGCTGAGGCGGAACGATCCCGGCCTCGTGGGCCACGACCGCGGCAGCGGCACGGTTGTCGACGCCCAGCCTCGCCAGGATGGAACTCACATGGGCTTTGACCGTTCCCTCCACCACATGGAGTCTCCGGGCGATCTGCGCGTTGGACAGGCCGCTTCCGAGAAAGGCCAGGACCTCACTTTCCCGGGCAGTGAGGGCGGCCACCCGGTGGCGGGCGGCGGAGCGCCGACCGGCCAGGGTGCCCGCGCCCGTCGCAGCGAGGTGCGCGATGACCCGGGCCGCGACTTTCGGTGACAGGTAGGCGGCGCCTTCGGCCACCGCACGCACTCCGGTGATCAGTTCCTCGGGCTCGCCCGACTTGATCAGGAAGCCCGCTGCTCCACCGCCGAGCGCCTGAAGGATGTAGTCATCCTCGCCGAAGGTCGTCAGCATGACGATCCTCGTATGCGGCACGGTGTTACGGATTTCCGCGGCAGCGTCGATGCCACTGATTCCCGGCATACGGATATCAAGTACGGCCACCGCAGGACGGTGGCGTTGAGCCAGTTCCACGGCGTCGTGCCCGTCGACGGCCTCGGCGACGACTTCGATGTCCGGATCCGTGGCAAGAACGGCGCGTACCCCTGCGCGGATCATCGGCTCGTCGTCGGCGATCAGCACCCGGATCATCGAGCGCTCACGGGGTGATCGTGTCCAGGGACACCAAGATGTCCTTCCGGAAACAGAGCCGGTAAGCGTCGCCGGACCGGTCGTCGAACCTGTCGGCCGTCATCGCGTAGTACTCGCACGTCATGCCGTCTCCCGTCGGCTCGGCGGTCAGCGGTCGATGGCTCGTCTGCCGGTCCGGCAGGAAACGCTCCACCTCGGAACGATCTTGCCCCACATGCAGGCGGGCATGGTCGCGTGGGTCCAGGACCGACTGCGACGCCGACAGCATCTCCCAGCCCGTGAGAGCTCCGCTCAGCACAGCTCCCGTCACGAGGGGCACCATGACCGCGGCGACAAGGGCCCGGCCGACCCGGCGCCGAGCGCGGCGATGCTCCTGCGGCACCTCGTCACCGCGAGAGGCTGAAGACGCGACCGGCGGTGGCGGCGGCGAGGGCGTGTGCGGGATACGCGCGACGACCGCGTAGCCTCCCTCGCACGGGCCGTGGTCGAACGAACCCCCGGTCAGCCGCACACGTTCTTCGAGGCCGACGAGGCCACGCCCTCCGATCCGAGGCCGGGGCCGCTGGTCGGCCGCAGACAACGGCGGGCCGTTCTTCACGACGACCTTCGTTTCTGTTGCCGTACGCGTCACGTGGACCGTCGCGGTCGCGCCGGACGCGTGCTTGGCAACGTTGGTCAAAGCTTCCTGCACAACCCGGTGAGCCGCCCGTTTGACCATGGGCGGCACCTCGTCCGCCTCGCCGTCGATGCGCAACTCCACCGTGAGACCGGCCGCAGAAGCCTCGGAAGTCAGACTCGTGAGGCTGGAGTTGTGGGGATCCACCGGCGTTGTGCCGGTCTCCTCACGCAGGACACCGATCACCTCGCCGAGACGCTCCACCGCGGCCGCGGCTCTGGCTCGGATGTCCCCTGCAGCCCCTTGGTGGTGTTCTTCGAGGTTCGGCGCGAGTTTGAGTGCGCCGGCTGACAGAGCGATCAGGCTGAGGTCATGGCCGAGTACGTCATGCATGTCCTGGGCGATACGTGCCCGCTCGCGCAGCCGAGCTTGATCAGCGATCAGTTGCTGCTCGCGTTGCAGCTGATCGGCGCGCTCCCATCCGGCCCGGACGAGCTGCTGATACTGGCACCAGAACCGGCCCGAGAACCAGGGCAGCATCGTGGCGGCGACCACCACTGTCACCAAGCGGCCGGCGAGGGGGAGCCAAGCGGGAACGACGGACAAGGCCACCACACCGGCCGCGAGAATCGCGACCAGGGCGAGCACTGTCGGCGCCGTCCGTCCAGGACGTCGTCCTGCCAGGAACGCGGCAATGGCAGTCGGGACAGCCCACCACAGGTTCACCACGCTCAGACCGGCAGCCAACGCTGTAGCCGCTGTGAGCATGGTCCCAGGACCAAGTGCCCGCCTTAATACAGCAGTTCCGGTCCCACTCCGAACGTTGATCCTTGTGCTGTTCACAGAGGTGACGGTACGGACATCGGGCGCCGTCCGACCACTGCCGAAAGTCCAATCTGCGCGCGTGACCGGCGAGCACCGGGTGGCGAAGCGCCCCCGCTGTTCCTGGGGTGCGGTCGGGCCGGTATCGGCGTTGACTGGTGACAAGGGCATCACGACCCGCCCGGCACGCGGTGGAACGACGCAGCCGCGCCGAGGCACGGGCATGCAGCGGAGTCGACCATGACCCATCACCTTCGGATACGCGTGGGCGCGATGCTGGCCACCGCTGTGCTGGCCCTGACCGGTGGCTGGGCGTACGGGGCCCCCGCGGTCGACGACATGGACCAGGACATCGAGACGGCCGTGCAGGGCGTCGACGCCTACTGGGACGCCCACTGGTCCGACTTCTTCACCGGGACGTACGTCCCGCCCACCGTCCTGGGCGAGTACGACGGTGCCTCCGCGGACGTCCCCCTCTGCAACGGCGAACCGCTGGCCGACGACAACGCCGTCTACTGCGCGACGACCGAGGACTATCTCGCCTGGGACACCGACCTCATGCGCGACGGCTACCGGTTCGGAGACGGGTTCGTGTACCTGGTCGTCGCCCACGAGTGGGGTCACGCGATACAGAACCGACTCGACGTCCGACTGCGGACGATCGACAGCGAACTGCAGGCGGACTGCCTGGCCGGAGCGGAACTCGAGGGTGCCGCCCGGGACGGAACGATCGTCTTCGAGGCCGGGGACGTCGACGAGTTGCGTACGGCCCTCGTCCTCGTCGCCGACGAGACCCCCTGGACGAAGGTCGGGGACCACGGAAGCGCCTCCGAACGAGTTGACGCCTTCACCAGGGGGCAGCAGCAGGGGGTCGAGGCATGTCTGCCGTCCGCGGTCGCGGACGACGCGCAGTCGTGAAGAACGCGGGAGGCCGGCCCGACGCGATGTCGGGCCGGCCTCGACGCGCTGCCGTGGGGTCAGTCCGTGCCGGACTCCATCGCCGCGCGGTCCAGCCACGCGTCCTCCTCCGAGACCTCGCCCCGCGAGGCGATGGCCTCGGCGCCGCCCTGCGGCAGCTCGGGCATGGTGCCGATGAGCCCGGTCGCGGCGGCCTGGGAGGCGCCGATGGTGGGGCTGCCGGTGCCGATCAGGCCGATGCCGGCGTACTGCTCCAGCTTCGCGCGGGAGTCGGCGATGTCGAGGTTGCGCATGGTGAGCTGGCCGATCCGGTCCACCGGGCCGAACGCGGAGTCCTCGGTGCGCTCCATGGACAGCTTGTCCGGGTGGTAGCTGAAGGCCGGGCCGGTGGTGTCGAGGATCGAGTAGTCCTCGCCGCGCCGCAGCCGCAGCGTCACCTCGCCCGTGACGGCGGCGCCGACCCAGCGCTGCAGCGACTCGCGGATCATCAGCGCCTGCGGGTCCAGCCAGCGGCCCTCGTACATCAGCCGGCCGAGGCGCCGGCCCTCGGTGTGGTACTGGGCGAGGGTGTCCTCGTTGTGGATCGCGTTGACGAGACGCTCGTAGGCGGCGTGCAGCAGGGCCATGCCCGGCGCCTCGTAGATGCCGCGGCTCTTGGCCTCGATGATCCGGTTCTCGATCTGGTCGGACATGCCGAGCCCGTGCCGGCCGCCGATGGCGTTGGCCTCCATGACCAGGTCGACGGGGGAGGCGAACTCCTTGCCGTTGATCGACACCGGGCGGCCCTCGGCGAAGCCGATCGTCACGTCCTCGGCGGCGATCTCGACCGACGGGTCCCAGAACCGGACGCCCATGATCGGCTCGACCGTCTCGACGCCGGTGTCCAGGTGCTCCAGGGTCTTGGCCTCGTGGGTGGCGCCCCAGATGTTGGCGTCCGTGGAGTACGCCTTCTCCGTGCTGTCCCGGTAGGGCAGTCCGTGGGCCAGGAGCCACTCGGACATCTCCTTGCGGCCGCCGAGCTCCGTCACGAACGCGGCGTCCAGCCAGGGCTTGTAGATCCGCAGGTGCGGGTTGGCGAGCAGGCCGTAGCGGTAGAACCGCTCGATGTCGTTGCCCTTGAAGGTCGAGCCGTCGCCCCAGATCTGGACGTCGTCCTCCAGCATGGCCCGCACCAGCAGCGTGCCGGTGACGGCCCGGCCGAGCGGGGTGGTGTTGAAGTAGGCCCGCCCGCCCGAGCGGATGTGGAACGCGCCGCAGGTCAGCGCAGCCAGGCCCTCCTCGACCAGCGCGGCACGGCAGTCGACCAGACGCGCGATCTCGGCCCCGTAGGTCTTGGCACGGCCGGGCACCGAGGCGATGTCGGGCTCGTCGTACTGGCCGATGTCGGCGGTGTAGGTGCACGGGACGGCGCCCTTGTCGCGCATCCACGCGACCGCGACGGAGGTGTCGAGACCGCCCGAGAAGGCGATGCCGACGCGTTCGCCGGCGGGCAGGGAGGTGAGGACCTTGGACATAGAAAGAGTATGTCTCACTTTGCATAGTCATGCAAGCTGGGTATGCGAAAACGCCGTCCCCGCCGCTCAGGGCTCAGGAAGGCGCCGTCCCGGAACCCCCGAGCGCGCCGAGGATCCGCTCGGCGGCCAGCGTCGGGGTGAGCTCGCCCGCCCGGACACGCTGCTCCAGCACCGGCGCCAGCTCCCGTACCGCCGGGTCGGCCCGCAGGCGGCCGAGGAGCTCGTCGCGGACCATGGTCCAGGTCCAGTCGACCTGCTGGTCGCGGCGCTTGGCGGTGAGCCGGCCGGTGGAGTCCAGCAGGGTGCGGTGCTGCTCCAACCGCTCCCACAGCGTGTCCAGACCGGTCGACTCGCGGGCACTGCAGTGCAGCACCGGCGGCGTCCAGAACGCGTCCTTGCCGTGCATCAGCCGCAGCGCGCCCGCCAGTTCGCGGGCGGCGGCCCGGGCGTCGCGCTCGTGCGGCCCGTCCGCCTTGTTGACGGCGATCACGTCGGCCAGCTCCAGCACGCCCTTCTTGATGCCCTGGAGCTGGTCGCCGGTGCGGGCGAGGGTGAGCAGCAGGAACGTGTCGACCATGTTCGCGACGGCCGTCTCGGACTGGCCGACACCGACCGTCTCCACCAGGATCACGTCGTAGCCGGCCGCCTCCATCACCACGATCGACTCGCGGGTGGCCTTGGCGACGCCGCCCAGCGTGCCCGCGGTGGGGGAGGGGCGCACGAACGCCGCCGGGTCCACGGCCAGGCGCTCCATCCGGGTCTTGTCACCCAGGATCGAACCGCCCGTCCGGCTGGAGGACGGGTCGACGGCCAGCACCGCGACCCGGTGCCCGAGCGAGGTCAGCAGCGTGCCGAACGCGTCGATGAACGTCGACTTGCCCACGCCCGGCACCCCGCTGACGCCGATCCGCCGGGCCCGGCCGCTGTGCGGCAGCAGCGCGGTCAGCAACTCCTGGGCCAGCGCCCGGTGCTGGGGCCGCGTCGACTCGACGAGGGTGATCGCGCGGGCGATGATCGCCCGCTTCCCGTCGAGCACACCCTTCACATACGCGTCGACATCGATCACAGCTCGTGCCCGAGACCGTCCGACAGCCGCCGCACCAGGTCGTACGCCGCGTCCGGGATCACCGTCCCGGGCGGGAAGACGGCCGCGGCGCCCATCTCCAGCAGCGTCGGCACGTCCTGCGGCGGGATCACACCGCCGACCACGACCATGATGTCCTCGCGGCCCTCCTCGGCCAGCGCCTCGCGCAGCGCCGGGACGAGGGTGAGGTGACCGGCCGCCAGCGACGAGACGCCGACGATGTGCACGTCCGCCTCGACGGCCTGCCGCGCCACCTCGGCGGGCGTCTGGAACAGCGGGCCGACGTCCACGTCGAAGCCGAGGTCGGCGAACGCCGTGGCGATCACCTTCTGGCCGCGGTCGTGACCGTCCTGGCCCATCTTCGCGACCAGGATGCGCGGGCGGCGGCCCTCGGCCTCCTCGAAGGCGGACACCAGGGTGCGGGTGCGGTCCACGCTCGGGGACTCTCCGGTTTCGTTGCGGTACACGCCGGAGATCGTACGGATCTGCCCCGCGTGCCGGCCGTACACCTTCTCCAGGGCGTCGGAGATCTCCCCGACGGTGGCCTTCGCGCGGGCCGCGTGCACGGCCAGCTCCAGCAGGTTGCCCTCGCCGTCGGCGGCCCGGGTCAGCGCGTCCAGCGCGTCCTGGCAGGCCCGCTCGTCGCGCTCCGCGCGCAGCCGCCGCAGCTTCTCGATCTGCTGCGCCCGCACGGAGGAGTTGTCGACCTTCAGGACGTCGATCTGCTCGTCGGACTCCACCCGGTACTTGTTGACACCGATCACCGGCTGGCGGCCCGAGTCGATTCGGGCCTGCGTGCGGGCAGCGGCCTCCTCGATGCGCAGCTTCGGGATGCCCGCGTCGATGGCCTTGGCCATGCCGCCCGCGGCCTCGACCTCCTCGATGTGCTGCCAGGCCCGCCGCGCCAGGTCGTACGTCAGCTTCTCCACGTACGCGCTGCCGCCCCACGGGTCGATCACCCGGGTGGTGCCGGACTCCTGCTGGAGGAGCAGCTGCGTGTTGCGGGCGATGCGCGCCGAGAAGTCGGTGGGCAGGGCGAGCGCCTCGTCGAGGGCGTTGGTGTGCAGCGACTGCGTGTGGCCCTGGGTGGCCGCCATCGCCTCGACACAGGTGCGCGTCACGTTGTTGAAGACGTCCTGCGCGGTCAGCGACCAGCCAGAGGTCTGCGAATGGGTCCGCAGGGAGAGGGACTTGGCGTTCTGCGGGTCGAACTGCTTCACGAGCTTCGCCCACAGCAGGCGCGCCGCCCGCAGCTTGGCGACCTCCATGAAGAAGTTCATGCCGATCGCCCAGAAGAACGACAGCCGCGGCGCGAACGCGTCCACGTCCAGGCCCGCTTCACGGCCCGCCCGGATGTACTCCACGCCGTCGGCGAGGGTGTATGCCAGCTCCAGATCGGCCGTCGCACCCGCCTCCTGGATGTGGTACCCGGAGATGGAGATGGAGTTGTACCGCGGCATCCGCTGCGAGGTGTACGCGAAGATGTCGGAGATGATCCGCATCGACGGCTTCGGCGGATAGATGTAGGTGTTGCGGACCATGAACTCCTTCAGAATGTCGTTCTGAATGGTCCCGGCCAGCTTCTCGGGCGGTACGCCCTGCTCCTCCGCCGCCACGATGTACAGCGCCAGCACCGGCAGCACGGCACCGTTCATCGTCATCGACACGGTCATCTTGTCCAGCGGGATGCCGTCGAACAGCTGCCGCATGTCGTAGATGGAGTCGATGGCCACGCCCGCCATGCCGACGTCGCCCGTCACGCGCGGGTGGTCGCTGTCGTAGCCGCGGTGCGTGGGCAGGTCGAAGGCGACCGACAGGCCCTTCTGGCCGGCCGCGAGGTTGCGCCGGTAGAAGGCGTTGGACTCCTCGGCCGTCGAGAAGCCGGCGTACTGCCGGATCGTCCAGGGCTGGTTGACGTACATCGTCGGGTACGGGCCGCGCAGGTACGGCGCCGCTCCCGGGTACGTCTCCAGGAAGTCCAGGCCCTCCAGGTCACGGCCGGTGTACAGCGGCTTGACGGCGATGCCCTCGGGCGTCTCCCACAGCAGGTCGTCACCGCCGGAGGCGTTCTTGACCGCCGTACGCCACTCGTCGGCGCCGCCGTCGGGGGCCGGGGTGCCCAGCTCGATCCCGGAGAAGTCGGGGATACCCATCACGACACTCCCATGCGGTCGAGGGTGGCGGACAGCACGGCGACGGCGTCACAGCCCGCGAAGACGTACGAGTCGACACCCGGGTACTCCCCGGGGCGGCCCGCGAGGAACACATGCCGTGCGCCGGCGGCCTTCAGGGCCTGGACGGCCGCCTCGGCCTGCTCCGCGTACAGCGCGTCGCTGGAGCACAGCACGGCCTCCGTCGCACCGCTCTCCTCGAAGGTGCCCTCCGCGACCGGCTCGATGCCGCCGGCCTGGAAGAGGTTCGAGGCGAAGGTGAGGCGGGCGGTGTGGGCGGCGGCCGGGCCGAGCGCGGAGAGGAAGATCCGCGGCCGGGAGCCGGTGGCGGCGAGGTGGGCGTCCGAGCGGGCGCGCAGCGCCTCGTACGCCTCGTCACGGCGGACGCGCGGCAGGCCGCCGGAGCGCGGCTGGGGAGCGTCCGCGCGGACCACCGGCTTCTCCGCGAGGAACGGGAACTCGCTGACCCCGGTGACGGGTTCGCGCCGCTTGGCGAGCCTGCCGGCGCGGGCCTGCCAGGTCTCGGCGAGATCCCGCTCCACATCGCCCGAGCGCAGGGCGGCCGCCATGCCGCCGAGCCGCTCGACGCGCTGGAAGAACTCCCAGCCCGCGTGGGCGAGTTCGTCGGTGAGGCGCTCCACGTACCAGGAGCCGCCCGCCGGGTCGATCACCCGGGCCAGGTGCGACTCCTCGATGAGGATCGTGGAGGTGTTGCGGGCGATGCGGCGCGCGAACGCGTCCGGCAGGCCGAGGGCGTGGTCGAAGGGCAGCACCGTGACCGCGTCCGCTCCGCCCGCACCGGCGGCCAGGGTGGCGATCGTGGCGCGCAGCATGTTCACCCACGGGTCGCGGCGCGTCATCATCACCGGCGAGGTGACCACGTGCTGGAGCTGCGCCCCCGCGCGCGGCGCCCCGCAGGCCTCGGCCACCCGGGCCCACAGCCGGCGCGCGGCCCGCAGCTTCGCGATCGTCAGGAACTGGTCGGCGGTCGCCGCGTACCGGAACTCCAGCTGCGCACAGGCCTGTTCGACGTCCAGCCCGGTCGCGGTCAGCTCCCGCAGGTAGGCCACGCCGGTGGCCAGCGAGCAGCCCAGCTCCTGGGCGGCCGAACCGCCGGCCTCGTGATACGGCAGCGCGTCCACGGTCAGCGCCCGCAGCCCCGGGTACTCCCCGGCGCACAGCCGCGCGAGCTCCGCCGCCGCAGCGGTCTCACACCGCTGACCGGTGCGGGCCTCGTCCCCGAGGGGATCCGCGCCCAGGCTGCCGCGCGCGGCGTCCCGGGCCACCCCCCGCTCCTCGTACACCCGCAGCAACTCCCGCGCGGCGGACTCCACGTCGCGGCCCGCGTCCAGGACGACGGGCGCCAGGTCGAGGTACACACCGTCGAGGACCCGGCCGAGGTCCGGCACCGCGATGCCGCCCTCCCCGACCGTCAGCCAGAGCGAGGTGACGCCGTTCTCCAGGTCCCCGAGCACCGCGTCACGGTCGGCCACCGTGTGCCGTTGCCGTACGTCCCAGCCGCCGACCGTGTTCCCCTCGGGGCGGCCGCCGCGCACAAAGGGGGCGAAACCGGGGAAACCCGGCTCAGGCGCGGAGTCGTGGGCGGTGTAGAGAGGGCGGGTGCGCAACCCGTCCTCCAGGGCGGTGGACAGGGCTTCCTCGGCCTCGGCCCCCTCGACGTCCTTGCCCGATTTGCGCAGTACGCCCGCCACAAGGCGCTGCCACTGCTCATGGGGCACGTCAGGGAACTCGCCGGCCAGCTCAAGCCCGTCGTCAGGCAGGACCGTCATGCTCGGATGTTAGGCCACGTTAACGAACGAGCAGCAGAGGGAACGGCTGTGACCTTGCCCTCGCTCCGTCTGTGACCTCGCTCTCCCCGCCCCGCGCCCGGCGTGGACGAGGGGTGAGCGCCGTGTTCATGCTAGCGACGCGTCCGCCCGCCGGGTCCCGAATGTGGCGGAGAAGTGACGGCCGTCCGTGCGGCGCAGAGCACACTCGGCGGTGCGCCCTCGGCAGTGTGTGCGCTGAGGGCCTGGGTAGACGAACGACCGAAAGGTCACTTGGCAGCACGAACAACAACGAAAGAGCCCCGTATGGTCATCCCGCTTATGAAGCAGGCGGAAGATGAGCCGGGCGCGGACGAGCGGGCCACCCTGCGCTACGGCGCGGTCTGGGCCGAAGGCGTCGCGTGCGCCGTCGAGGCGCGCCGGGCGCTGCGCGCGTTCCTGTCGCACGCTCCACGTACCGGCCGCCTCTCCCTGCCGGCCCCGCTGGCGATCGACGCCGAGCTGGTGGTCAGCGAACTGGTCACCAACGCGATCCGGCACGCACCAGGACCCTGCGGGTTGATCCTCCAACTGTCCGAGGAGGGGCTCTCCATCACGGTGTGGGACACCTCCGCCGAGCAGCCGGTGGTCAGACAGCGTGACGGGCAGCGCTTCGGCGGCCACGGGATGCACGTGGTGCACACGGTCAGCGAGGACGTCATGGTCCGTCCCCTCGGCGAGGGCAAGCAGATCACGGCCCGCCTGCGCCCGGCGCGGAAGGAAGAGGCCGGAGCGGTGGTGGAGGAGGCCGAAGCGGTGGTGGAAGAGGCCGAAGCGGTGATCGACACCAATCCGGCGGCCTGAGCCGGCCCGGCCGTCTCCGGGTGGTGAACCCGGCCGGGCTGCCTCCGGCCGGGCTTCCTCTTGCGGGCTTGCTCCCGCGGGGCTTGCTCCCGCGGGGGTTGCTCCCGCGGGGCTTGCTCCCGCGGGGGTTGCTCCCGCCGGGCTTTTGCGCGGGGCTTTCTCCGGCCGGGCCGCTTCCGGCCGGGTCCCCTCCCTCGGTGTTGCCTCCCGGCGGGGGCTCGGCGGGGTTCACCACCCGGTGATGAGCAGGTGGTTGAGGAGCAGGGCGAGCAGCGCCTGGGCGGTGAGCCACAGGCGGGGGCGGGGGAGGAACGCGCACGCCGGCAGGAGCCACAGGGCGAAGGGGAGCCAGATGCGTTCCGTCTCCGCCTTGCTCATGCCGGACAGGTCGGCGACCAGCAGGGCCGCCAGCGCGGCGGACACCAGAAAGGCGAGGCGGACACCGGCCCGGGCCCCGGTGCGGTGCCGGAGCAGGCAGTCCGCTGTCCGCCGCAGCCCCGCCACGGTCGCCGGCCCCGTGACGAGCACCGCGCAGGCCAGATTCGCCCACACCCAGTAGCCGTAGGGACGGACGCCGCCCGCGCCCTGGCCGTAGCGGGTGACCAGCAGGCGGTAGGACTCCCACCAGTCGAAGCCGGCGAGCGTGAACACCACGGGCACCACGGCCAGCCCGGCGAGCAGCGACGCCGGCAGGACCGGCCGCCGCCGGACCCCGCGGCGGCCGAGGACGAGCACCGCCCCCGCGATCAGCGCGACGAGCGTGAGGCCGTACGACAGGTAGCAGGTCAGGCCGAACAGCAGCCCCGAGGCGCCCGCCCACCCCGGGGACCCCCGGGTGACCGCCAATGCCAGCGACGCCACGGCCCAGGCCGCCACCGCCGCGAAGTACGCGTCGGCCGAGGTGCCCATCCACACGGCGGCCGGAGCCAGGACCAGGAAGGGCGCGGCCCGGCGGGCGAGCGCCTCGTCGGCCAGCGCGCGGAGCGCGACCAGCACGGCCACGCACGCGGCCGCCCCGACGACGACGCACCACATCCCGGCCCAGCCCCCGCCCCGCAACCCGGCCCGGTCGAGCAGCACGAACGTGAGGGTGGCGGCGGGCGGGTGCCCGGCGACGTGGGCGGGCCAGTTGTCGGGGGACTCCAGCAGGATGTGCCCCGTGAAGCCCCGCAACGCCCCCGGGATGTCATGGAAGCGGTCGATGACCTGCAGGTACTCATGACGGGTGGTGAGCCTGCGGGCGATGCCCCGGTGCCAGCCGTCGACCAGGGCGAGGGACAGGATCCAGATCACGGACGTTCCCCAGGCGGCCGGGAGCAGCGCACGCCACGGCAGGCGGGCCGCCAGGACGGGCCCGTACGCCACCGTGGCGACCGCGGTCAGGACGGCGGCCGGGGTGCCGGGTCCCGCATGGGGGTACCAGGACGCCAGCAGCGGGGGCCAGTCGACGAACAGCGTCCGGCGGGTGTCCTCGATGTGACGGCCGACCAGGACGGACGCCGTCACGAGCAGGGCGGCGGCCCCGGCGGCGTACACATCGCGGCGCGAGTCCCGGGACGGGGCGGTGGGCGGGGTGCGGATCACACCGGCACGCTAGGCCGCGCGACCGGCCGCGGACCGCCGACCGGGCCCGACGTCAGCGTTTCGTCATGGGTCGCGCACCCGTGCGCGGGGTGTTCGCGGCCTACCGTCGGCTCATGCGAGACGACCCACGCGATCCGCGGCTCCCCACGTCCCCCGGCTTCTGGCGCAGCCCCCTGCGAGGGCCCTGGTTCACCTCGGTGCTGGGGCTCGTCCTGCTGGCCGGCATCACCGTGCTGTTCCTGACGGGACTCCTCTCGTACGCCGCCTACAACCCGGATCTCTCGCCGGTCAACGACAAGACCCCGGGCAAGGGGATCCTCGGCTTCTACCTGTTCGCCTGGCCGACGGACCCGCACTGGCTGTACCGGCTGAACCAGGGCGTCCACGTCACCCTCGGCGTCACCCTGATCCCCGTCCTGCTCGCCAAGCTGTGGTCCGTCGTGCCACGGCTGTTCGCGCTGCCGCCGGCCCGCTCGCTCGCGCACGCCCTGGAGCGGATCTCGCTGCTCCTGCTGGTCGGCGGCGGGCTGTTCGAGTTCGTGACCGGCGTCCTCAACGTCCAGCTCGACTACGTGTTCCCCGGCTCGTTCTACCCCTTGCACTTCTACGGCGCCTGGGTCTTCATCGCCGCCTTCGTGGCCCACGTCCTGCTGAAGGCCCCCACGGCCCTGCGCAATCTGCGGCAACGGGGGGAGGAGAAGAACGACCTGGTCCCACCGCGACCCGCCGAGCCGACCGTCTCCCGGCGCGGCGCCCTCTGGTTCGTCGGGAGCGGATCACTGCTGCTGTTCGCCACGACCGTGGGGCAGAACTTCGGCGGCCCGCTGCGGCGCACCGCCCTCCTCGCCCCGCACGGCGGCGGCGAACCCGGCACCGGCCCGAACGGTTTCCAGATCAACAAGACCGCCGCGTACGCCCGGATCGACACCGCGGAGACGTCCGGGGACGTGTGGCGGCTCGTCGTGACGGGGCGCGCCGGAACGGTCCGCCTCAGCCGCGCCCGGCTCGCCGGGCTGCCCTTGCACAGCTCGGCGTTGCCCATCGCCTGCGTGGAGGGCTGGTCCACCCCCGACCAGTGGTGGCGGGGGGTGCGGCTGCGCGACCTCGCGGCCCTCGTCGGGTACGAGGACGATCCGCCGGACGTGTTCGTCGAATCCCTCCAGCGGCAGGGCGCCTTCCGCAAGGCCGCGCTGCGCGCCAACCAGGTGGCCGACCCGCGTTCCCTGCTCGCGCTGTACGTCAACGGCGAGGAGCTGTCGCCCGACCACGGCTACCCGGCGCGGATCATCGTGCCCGCGGCGCCCGGCGTGCTGAACACCAAGTGGGTGGCCCGGATGACGTTCGGAGACCTGTGATGCGAGGACGCGCCGTCATCGGCAGCCCCCTGCACCTGCTGGTGCTGTGCTGCTCGTTCGCCCTGGCCGCCTACGCGGGGGTGCGCCTGCTGGCCGGGGACTGGTTCGGCGTGGCCCTGTGGGTCGTGGGCGCCGCGCTGCTGCACGACCTCGTCCTGCTGCCGCTGTACGCGGCGGCGGACCGGGCGATGGTCCGGGGGCTGGAGGGCCTGCGCCGCCGGGAGTGGGTGATGTACGTGCGTGTACCGGCCGCCCTCTCGGGGCTGCTGCTGCTCGTGTGGTTCCCGCTGATCAGCTCGATGGCGCAGGCGCGCTACCGGTCCGCCACCGGCCTGCCGCCGGAGGTGTTCCTCACGCGCTGGCTGCTGATCACCGCCGCCCTCTTCGGCGGCTCGGCGCTGCTGCTGGCGGTGCGGCTGCTGCGACTGCGCAGGGCGGCGAATCGCCGCCCGCCGGCCGTCCACTGACCGGCCCGCTCCCAGCCCCGCGCGTACCGCAGCAGCGCGCGGGTGCCCAGCCGGGCCCAGGGGAACGGGGCGCCGGAGGTGGCGTGGGCGTCGGTGATGTGGACGTCCACGCGTTCGTCGACCTCCGCGGGGGCGGTCTCGGCGATCAGCAGGCCGCCGGGGCGCAGGAGGGCGGCGACCCGCTCCAGCAAGGCGCGCGGGTCGCCGCCGATGCCGATGTTGCCGTCCATGAGCAGCACGGTGTCCCAACGGCCCTCACCGGGCAGCGGCTCGAACACGGAGCGCCGCAGCGCCTGCCCGCCGAGCCGGGCGGTGTGCTCCACGGCGGCCCCGCTGACGTCGATCCCGAGCGCGGTCCGGCCCCGGGCGGCCAGTTCCGCCACGAGCCGCCCGGGCCCGCACCCCACGTCCAGCACGGCCCCCTCGCACCGGTCCAGCACATCCCGGTCGACCGCGTCGGCCCGGGCGCACCAGCGCTCCACCTCCAGCGGCAGCAGCCAGCCGTCCGGCCGCCGCAGGAACAGCGGGCCGCGGCCGGCCCGCAGGGCGGCGTCGTAGGGGTCGGCGGCGGCCCACGCCAGGGCGGTGGCAGGCGACGCGCTCATCGGAACCCGCCCACCGACGCGACCGGCCCGGCGGCCGGCCCGGCATCGGACGGCCGGGCGGCGGACGGCTGGACCGTGGGCGGCGCGGAGGTGGACGGTTCGACCGTGGGCGGCCCGGAGGTGGACGGCTGGACCGTGGGCGGCCCGGCGGGGAGCGGTCCGTTCGCCGTGCACCGGGCGAGCCGCTGCGCGAAGCGCCCCCGTGGGGCCAGCGCGGCGACGGCGTGGGCGTCGGGAGCGGTGTCGACGTCACGCAAGGACGGCAGGTCCCGCACCCGCAGGCCCGCCGCGACCAGCCGCTCCCGCTGCACCGCACCCGTCACCGGCGTCGACATGGGCACGCCCCGCAGCAGAGCGGGATCCGGACTCGCCAGACCCAGCGCCCAGAAACCGCCGTCCTCGGCCGGGCCGAACCAGGCGTCACAGCCGGCGAAGTCCACGGCGAGCAGTTCCGGGGTCACCTGAGGGGTGTCCATGCCGATGAGCAGGGCCGGTCCGGTGCAGCGCGCGAAGGCCGCGGCCAGCCGCTCGTCCAGACCACCCGCGCACTGCGCCACGACGTCGAAGCCGGGCGGCAGCCACGGGCCGGGGGAGCCGTCGAGCACGAGGACGCGCCGGGTGGCGGGCGTGGCGGCCACCGCGTGCAACGTGTCCGCGAGGGCCGCTTCGGCCAGTGCGGCCGCCTGCCGGGGGGTGAACGGCGGCGTGAGCCGCGTCTTCACCCGGCCCGGCCGCGGCTCCTTGGCGATGACGAGCAGCGTGGTCAACGGACCGTTCCCCCTTCGTGCGCCGGGTCGGCGTGGGCTGTATCGGCGTGGGCTGTCTCGGCGTGGGCTGTCTCGGCGCGGGCCGGGTCCTCGTGCGCCGGGGCTTCGTGGCCCGGCGCCTCGGCGAGGACGCGGCTCATGTCCCGTACGGCCTGCCACGTGCCGCGCCAGGTGCCGGTCACCTTCGAGGCCCCGGTGCGCGGCAGGTACGGCACGTCGTGCTCCTCGATCCGCCATCCCGCGTCGGCCGCGCGGACCACCATCTGCAGCGGGTAGCCGCTGCGCCGGTCGCTCAGGCCGAGGGCGAGCAGCGGTTCCCGGCGGGCGGCGCGCAGGGGGCCGAGGTCGCGCAGCCGCAACCCGGTGCGGCGGCGCAGCATCCGCGCCAGGGCGAGATTGCCGGCCCGCGCATGCGGGGGCCACGCGCCCCGGCCCTGCGGACGTCGCCGCCCGAGCACCAGGTCGGCCCGTCCGTCGCGCACCGCGCGCACGAACGGCACCAGGAGCCCGGGGTCGAGGGAGGCGTCGCAGTCGCAGAAGCACACCACGTCGGCGGTGGCGGCCGTCAGCCCGGCGTGGCAGGCCGCGCCGAAGCCCCGCCGCGGTTCGTGCACCACGGTCGCCCCGTACGCGCGGGCGACGTCGGCCGAGCCATCCGTGGAACCGTTGTCGACGACGAGTGCGCGCCAGCCCGGCGGAATCCGTTCGAGCACCCATGGGAGGGCCTCGGCCTCGTTCAGGCAGGGCAGCACCACGTCGACGTCCGAAGGTGTCGTCGTCACGGGTCTCACCCTACGAACGCGAACCGGACATACCGGGCCACCGCTCCTTACGAAACGCGGACGTCGGAGCGATGCGGCGGTGCTCGCGCTCCGCCAGGGGTGAGGCGGTGCCAGGCTGGAGGCATGCAGCAGCAACCGCACGAGCACCCCGGGACCGCGGGCGGGGCGCCCAGGATCCTGGTCGTCGACGACGACCCGACCGTCGCCGAGGTCGTCACCGGCTATCTGGACCGCGCCGGATACACCGTCGACCGCGCCGACGACGGCCCCACCGCCCTGACCCGCGCCGCCGCGCACCGGCCGGACCTGGTCGTGCTCGACCTGATGCTGCCCGGCATGGACGGTCTGGAGGTGTGCCGGCGGATCCGCGGCCACGGCCCCGTGCCCGTCATCATGCTCACCGCCCGCGGCGACGAGGACGACCGGATCATGGGCCTGGAGGTCGGCGCCGACGACTACGTCACCAAGCCCTTCAGTCCCCGCGAACTCGTCCTGCGCGTCGAGTCGGTGCTGCGCCGCAGCCGCCCCGCCGTCACGGGGCACCGGTTCGGGGCGGCCGGCCTGACCGTGGAACCGGACGCCCGCCGTGCCACCAAGAACGGCACCGAACTCGCCCTCACCCTGCGCGAGTTCGACCTGCTCTCGTTCTTCCTGCGGCACCCCGGACGGGCGTTCGGCCGCGAGGACCTGATGCGCGAGGTCTGGGGGTGGGACTTCGGCGACCTGTCGACCGTCACCGTCCACGTCCGCCGGCTGCGCGGCAAGGTCGAGGACGACCCGGCCCGGCCCCGGCTGATCCAGACCGTCTGGGGCGTGGGCTACCGCTTCGAACCCGGCGCACCAGACGCACCCGGCGCACCCGGCGCACACGGAGGACCCGGCGCGCCCGGTGCACACGGAGGATCCGGCGCACACGGTGCACACGGAGGATCCGACGCACACGGAGGACCCGGCGCGCCCGGTGAACTCGGTGAGCCCGCAACACCCGCAGCATCCGGTGAACCCGGTGAACCCGGTGAACCCGGTGAACGCCGTGGAGGAGCCGAGCGACCGTGAGTGCCAACGTCCTGATCGCCCTGTACGCCTTCGCCGGTGCCGCCGTGACGGGGCTGGCCGGAGCCGGTGTCCTGCGCCTGATCCGCCGCAGATCGCTGACCGTCTCCCTCGCGGTGGTGGCAACCGTCGGCATCGTCGCCATGCTCGCGGGCACGCTCGCCGTCGCCTGGGCGATGTTCCTGTCGGCGCACGACCTGACCGTCGTCACCACCGTCGTCGCCATGGCGGCCGTGGTCTCTCTGGCCACCGCCCTGCTGCTGGGCCGCTGGGTCGTCGCCCGCAGCCGTGAACTCGCGGTCGCCGCACGCTCCTTCGGCGACGGCGGGAACTTCGCCGCACCCGACGGACCCGCCACCGCGGAACTCGCCGCGGTGAGCCGTGAGCTGGCGGCCACCAGCGCCCGGCTCGCCGAGTCCCGGGAGCGCGAGCGCGCCCTGGAGGCGTCCCGGCGTGAACTCGTCGCCTGGATCTCGCACGATCTGCGCACACCGCTGGCCGGTCTGCGCGCCATGTCGGAGGCCCTGGAGGACGGCGTCGCCGCCGACCCGAAGCGCTATCTCCAGCAGATGCGCACCGAGGTCGAACGCCTCAACGACATGGTCGGCGACCTCTTCGAACTCTCCCGCATCCACGCCGGGGCCCTGGCGCTGACCCCCACCCGGATCTCCCTGTACGACCTCGTCGGCGACGCCCTCGCCGGTGTCGACCCGCTCGCCCGCGAGTACGGGGTGCGGCTGGTGGGCGGCAGTATCGAGCCGGTGCCGGTGGAGGTGGACGGCAAGGAGATGAGCCGCGTCCTGGGCAACCTGCTGGTCAACGCCATCCGCCGGACCCCCGCCGACGGCACGGTCGCCATCGCCGCCGAGCGTTCGCCCGAGGGCGTCGTCCTGTCCGTGACGGACGCCTGCGGCGGGATCCCCGAGGAGGACCTGCCGCGCGTGTTCGACACCGGCTGGCGTGGCACCCATGCCCGGACGCCCCCGGCGGGGGCGGGCCTGGGCCTCGCCATCGTCCGCGGCATCGTCGAGGCCCACCAGGGCCGGACCGGCGTACGCAACATCCCCGGGGGCTGCCGCTTCGAGGTGGTGCTGCCGGCCGCCGCCTCCTGAACCCGGCCGGGGCAAGGTGCCGGCGGCCGCCGCGTCGGCACCCGGCCGAGGCAGGTGCTGTGCCGGCCGCCGCGTCTGAACCCGGCCGAGGCAGGTGCTGTGCCGGCCGCCACGTCGGCACCCGGCCGAGGCAGGTACTGTGCCGGCCGCCACGTCGGCACCCGGCCGGAGCCGGCAGGTCTGCTCCCACACCTCCGCCCCTCACGCTTCCCCCCCTCACGCCTCCCCCCTCACACCTCCGCCCTTCACCCCTCTCCTCGTACCTCAGCCCCTCGCGCATCCCGGCGTGCGCGAAGGGCTGAGGTGTGAGGGGCTACTCCGCGCGCATGCCGGCCCGCGCGAACTCCGTCATGCCGTCCGCGAAGCCGACCTCGGGCTTCCACCCCAGCGCCGCCCGCAGCCGCGACGAGTCCGCGGTGATGTGCCGTACGTCCCCGAGCCGGTACTCGCCCGTGACGACCGGCTCGGGCCCGCCGTACGCGGCGGCCAGCGCCCGGGCCATCTCGCCGACGGTGTGCGGGTCGCCACTGCCGGTGTTGTAGGCGGTGAGCACGCCGGGAGCGGCGGCCCGTGCCTCAAGCGCCACGGCGTTGGCCGCCGCCACGTCCCGCACGTGCACGAAGTCCCTGCGCTGCCGCCCGTCCTCGAACACCCGCGGGGCCTCGCCCCGGGCGAGCGCCGAGCGGAAGAAGGAGGCGACGCCGGCGTACGGGGTGTCCCGGGGCATGCCGGGTCCGTACACGTTGTGGTAGCGCAACGACACCGCCGATCCGCCCGTGCAGCGGGCCCATGAGGCCGCCAGATGCTCCTGGGCCAGCTTGGTCGTCGCGTACACGTTCCGCGGATCGGCCGGGGCGTCCTCACCGACCAGCCCGGGGGCGAGGTCCGCCCCGCACCGGGGGCAGACCGGCTCGAAGCGGCCCGCGTCGAGATCGGCCACGGCCCGCGGCCCGGGCCTCACCACCCCGTGCCGCTCGCACGCGTACCGCCCCTCGCCGTAGACCACCATCGACCCGGCGAGCACGAGCCTTCGTACTCCCGCCTCCGCCATGGCCGCGAGCAGCACGGCCGTGCCGAGGTCGTTGTGCGAGACGTAGTCCGCCGCGTCGGCGACGCCGTCGCCGAGCCCGACCTTCGCGGCTTGGTGGCACACGGCGTCCACTCCGGCCAGGGCGCGGCTCACCGCCGCGGGGTCCCGCACGTCGGCCGCGGGATCCTCCCGTACGTCGAACACGACCGCCTCGTGCCCCCGCTCCCGCAGGGCGGCGACCACATGGGACCCGATGAACCCGGCACCGCCGGTGACCAGTACGCGCATACGGGCACGCTAGGCGCACCTCGGCGCCGGGCCACGGGGACGCGGCGGTACGTCATGACTCCGTAAGAAGGGCACGGGTGCGCCGGACCGCGGCAAACCGGGCCCGGCGCGAGAACCTGCCCCCATGACAGCTTCCCCCGCACCCGACACGGCTCACCGCTTCGACGACCTGACGGCCCTCTACATCAACTGCACCCTCAAACCGTCCCCGCAGCGCAGCCACACCCAGGGCCTGATCGACAAGAGCCGGTCGATCATGGACGGCGCCGGTGTGACCACCGAGCTCGTCCGCGCCGTCGACCACGACATCGCGACCGGCGTCTACCCCGACATGACCGAGCACGGCTTCGCCACGGACGCCTGGCCCGCGCTGTACGAGAAGGTCATGGCGGCGGACATCCTGGTCCTGGCCGGGCCGATCTGGCTGGGCGACAACAGCTCCGTCACCAAGCAGGTCATCGAGCGCCTCTACGCCTGCTCCTCGCTGCTCAACGACCAGGGGCAGTACGCCTATTACGGGCGGGTCGGCGGGTGCCTCATCACCGGGAACGAGGACGGCGTCAAGCACTGCGCGATGAACATCCTCTACAGCCTCCAGCACCTCGGCTACACGATCCCGCCCCAGGCGGACGCGGGCTGGATCGGCGCGGCCGGCCCCGGGCCCTCGTACCTGGACCCCGGCTCGGGCGGCCCGGAGAACGACTTCACCAACCGCAACACGAGCTTCATGACCTGGAACCTGATGCACGTCGCGGCCCTGCTCAAGCGAGCCGGAGGGATCCCCGCCTTCGGCAATCAGCGCTCGGAGTGGGACGCCGGCTGCCGTCCGGGTGCGGACAACCCCGAGCACCGCTGACCGCCCCGGCCGACGCGGACGGCCATTTCTTACGCGACGGTGACGCGGGCCCGGAACCGGTGGCCGCCCCTCGTCCCACCGGCCACGGTGGTCCCACCCGACACACGAACGGAAAGGGCCACCATGAACCAGGGACACAGGCGCGACCGCAAGCGTCGCAACGTGATCATCCTGCTCGCGGGGCTGGCAGCGGGGGGCGTCGGACTCGCGTCGGTCGCCCTGCAGGCCAACGCGACCGACGCCCCGCGTGCCACCACCCGTGCGGCTTCACCCCTGTCCGGGCCGGGGGTGAAGCCGTCGCCGGCCGCCGGCAACGGGCCGGTGCGGGCGGACTTCGTGGACATCACCAAGGTCGCCCCCAATGTGCCCGCCCGGCCCCGCGACGGCCGCAACGCCTCCAAGGGCGTCTTCAAGACCCGCTGCGGCGTCAACGCGGAAGGCCGGCACAACTCCGACAACGTGATCGTCGCCCCGGGGGTGGGCAACGGGGCACACCACACCCACGACTACGTCGGCGCCATCGGCGTCGACGCCTTCACCACCGACGACACCCTCGCCGCGGCCCGCACCACCTGCACCAACGGCGACCGGTCGACCTACTACTGGCCGGTGCTCCGCGACCGCAAGGGAGTCGAGAGGGCGGACGCGGGCAAGCCCGGCGGCGGAGCCGAGGGCAACGTCGGCAAGATCCTCACCCCCACGTCCGCGAGCCTCACCTTCGTCGGCAGCCCCGCCACCAAGGTGGTCGCCATGCCGCGCTTCCTGCGCATCATCACCGGTGACGCGAAGGCCAACGCGAACGGCGGCGCCAACGCCAACGCGGCCTGGTCCTGCACCGGCTTCGAGAACCGGGTCCAGCTCAAGGACAGGTATCCGATCTGCCCCGCCGGCAGCCAGGTGGTCCGCACCGAGCGCTTCCAGAGCTGCTGGGACGGCCGGAACACCGACAGCGCGGACCACCGCAGCCACGTCGCCTTCGCCGACGCACGGGGCAGGTGCCCGGCCGGGTTCAAGACGGTCCCGCAACTCGTGCAGCGCCTCACCTACAGCGGTCTGGCCGGCAGCACCCGCTTCGCCGTGGACAGCTTCCCCGAGTCGCTGCACAAGCCCATCACCGACCACGGCGACTTCATCAACGCGATGCCCGAGCGGCTGATGAGGCAGGCCGTGGCCTGCATCAACTCCGGCCGCCGCTGCGGCTGAACCCCCGCGGAGCGCGCCGGGCCGGCCGCCGCACGGACTCACTCCTCACGGGGCGTGAACTCGGTCTCCTTCGCCGTGATGATCCGGGCGCCCATGTTGCGCCCCATCATCTCCAGGGCCGCGGACGCCAGATTCGGATGGATGGAGGCCACGGCGTCCTTCGGCACCGTGACGTCCAGGTGGCGGATGTGCGCGTCCAGGGCGGAGTACAGGACGCACTGCTCGGTGACCTGGCCGGTCAGAACCACGTGCCCGACGTCCAGGCTCCACAGCAGGTAGGACAGGGGAGTCTCGAAGAAGACCGAGTGGCGGGCCTTCATCACGAAGAGTGACCGATCGTCGGGCCGGATCGGCTCGATCAGATGGGCGTGCGGCTGGGACAGGGCGGCGTCCAGCAGCTCGCCGTGGTGCGAGCGCCACAGGCCGAAGTTGTCGTTCACGTAGATCACGGGGATGTCGGCCTCACGGGCCCGGCCGATCAGCTCCGTCAGGACGGGCACGACCTGCTCGACGGACGGCACGAGCAGCTCGGCGTCCTCGTGCTCGTAGGTGTTGATCATGTCGATCACGATCAGCGCCGATCGCGCCGGGTCGGAGCCCCGCCCTCTGCCCTCGGCCGCCCCTTCGCTGCTGTCACTCATGGGATGCGGCGGGATCGCGTCGCGGAAGAGGTCGGAACATCGGATCTCCCGGGTGGGGCGTGTGGTGCGGGTTGCGGGAACGCACTGCTGAGTACCCGGCGGCGCGGCAGGGCTAACAACCTGCGGACATTCCGCCGACACCCCCGCGGGACATTCCGCCGCCCCCCGCGGGGCGTCCCGCCGACACCCCGCGGGGCGTCCCGCCGACGCCCCGCCCCCGCGTCGTCTCGGTCCGTGGATCCACCGGGGGAGCGTGGGCGCTTCCCGTCCGGAGTCGCGGACAGAAGCTGTCCGCAAGTCTCGCTACCGTGCCTCATATGACGAACACCAAGCGGAGCGTCACCGGCACGCCACCCCTGCTCGGCGTGCGGGCTCTCAACCGGGCGACCCTCGACCGGCAGTTGCTGCTGCGCCCCGCCCGGCTCTCCGCCGCGGCGGCCGTCGAGCACCTGCTCGGACTCCAGGCGCAGAACGTCACCCCGCCGTACTACGCGCTCGCCGCCCGGCTCGACGGGTTCGTCCCCGAGGACCTGTCGCGGCTGATGGCCGACCGTGCGGCCGTCCGTATCGTCACGATGCGCTCCACCCTCCACACCCACACCGCCGACGACTGCCTGACCCTGCGGCCGCTGGTGCAGCCCGCCCGCGACCGGGAGCTCGTCACCTTCCGCAAGGGACTCGCCGGGGTCGACCTGGAACGGCTCGCCGCGCTCGCCCGCGACCTCGTCGAGACCGAACCCCGCACCATGGCGCAGCTGCGCGAGGCGCTGCTCCGGGAGTGGCCCGAGGCCGATCCGCAGGCCCTGGCCGTCGCCGCCCGCTGCCGTCTCCCGCTCGTGCAGGTGACCCCCCGGGGACTGTGGGGACGCAGCGGGCAGGTCCGTCTCACCACCGCCGAGCACTGGCTCGGCCGGCCCGCGCAACCGGCGCCCGCGCCCGACGCGGTCGTCCTGCGCTACCTCGCCGCCTTCGGCCCGGCCTCGGTGAAGGACATGCAGGCCTGGGCCGGCATGACCCGGCTGCGCGACGCCTTCGAACGCCTCCGCCCGCGGCTGGTGACCTTCCGGGACGACAGCGGCGTCGAACTCTTCGACCTCCCGGACGCCCCCCGCCCCGACCCGGACACCCCGGCCCCGCCGCGTTTCCTGCCCGAGTTCGACAACCTGCTGCTCTCGCACGCCGACCGCGGCCGCGTCGTCCCGCCCGCGTACCGGGGCCGCTCGTGGAAGGGCAACATGGCCTACCGCACGCTCCTCGTCGACGGCTTCCTCGCGGGGCTGTGGCGGCTGGAGGAGGACGCGCTCGTGATCGAGCCCTTCGGCCGCCTCACCCGCACGCAGCGGGACGAGGTCACCGCCGAGGGGGAGCGGATGCTGCACGTCATGCACCCGGGGGCGGCCTACGACATCCGGTTCGGGGCCGTACGGACCTGAGACGCCTCCCGGACATGGAAAGGGGGCGTGGGGGGGGCCGGCGGGGGGGCGCGC
>NZ_JBHWFG010000005.1:0-191040 GCF_042733745.1 Streptomyces sp. NPDC059696 | reverse complement strand
TGTGTGTGGTGGGGGGGGGGGGGGGGGGCGCGGCGCGGGGCAGGCTCGTGGGGAGGCCGCGGCGGCCCGGCCGCACCTCCTGCTCCAACCCCCCCGGGGGGGCGGGGGGGGGGGCCGGCGGGCCCCCCCCCCCCCCCCGCCCCCTGGTCTTTCACCTGAGGGTTACTCAGGAGCTAGTGCTCGGTCACGAGTTGACCTGTGTCGTGACCAGGTTGGAGAAGGTGGTCAGCCGGGTGTAGACACCCGGGTAACCGGCCTGGGCACAGCCTTCGCCCCAGGAAGTGATGCCTGCCAGGACGCCCCCGATGAGCAGGGGACCGCCGCTGTCGCCCTGGCAGGTGTCCACGCCGCCGGAGGTGTATCCGGCGCACACCATGTCGCTCTTCACGAAGTCGGAGCCGTAGGAGCTCGCGCAGCTGGAGTCGGACACGGTCGGTACGGTCGCGGTGCGCAGCTGGTTGGAGCTGCTGCCGCCCGAGGAGGTGGTGCCCCAGCCGAGGATGCGGGCCGTGGTGCCGGCCGCGTACACCGAGGTCTGGGAGGAGGAGACGTACTTCGCCGGGGAGTACGGCATCGACGTCGACAGCGTCAGCACGGCCACGTCGTCGCCGTTGGAGGCGTCGGTGTAGCTCGGGTGGATCCAGATTCTGCTGACTCTGGCGACCGTGCCGTTGGTGCCGTTGAGGTAGGTGCGCCCGCCGACGACGCGCACGCTGCTCGTGGACTCGCCGACCATGCAGTGCGCGGCGGTGACGACCTTCGTGGGCGAGACCAGCGTGCCGCCGCAGAACTGGTTCTGCGAGGCGTCCGTGATCTGCATGACGAACGGGTACGCGGACGTCGTGGTCGTGGTGCCCCCGACGATCGGCTGGGGCGCGGCGACGGCCGAGGGGGCGGCGAGCGGGGCGGTCGTGGCGGCGGCAGCGGTCGCCGCGGCGACGGCGGCGAGCTTCCTGGCAGCATTGAGCCCGAACATGGGTCTCCTTGGGGAGTTGCCGGTGGGGGGTCGCGCGGGTGGTGGAGCACGGGGACCCTGACGCCGTTGTTCGGATCTCCGTGTGCCCGGCGAGCGGCACGCCCCCAAGCTAGAGCCCCGCGGGGAGCGCCCCCAATGAGGGAACCCCCTAAGGGAGTTGGGCAGGGATAACCCTCGGTCCGGCCCCGTAAACCCAGGTGGGTCAGCTCGGGCGGCGGCCCGCGGCCAGCCGGACGATGTCCACCCGGGAGCGGATCCCGAGCTTGCGGTAGACCCGGGTGAGGGTCGCCTCGACCGTCTTGACGCTGATGAACAGGCGGGCCGCGATCTCCCGGTTGGTCGCGCCCTCCATCACCAGCGAGGCGACCTGACGCTCCATCGCGGCGAGGCCCTCCAGCGCGTCCAGGGCGGCGGGCGGCGCGGTGGCGGCCGGTGCCACCGCCGTGGGTCCCGCGGTGGCGGCCGCGTCGACCTGCCGCAGCCAGGGCAGCGCGCGGCAGCGCCGGAACAGCCGCGCGGCCTCGTCGTACGACGCCGGTCCCGGCAGGGGTCTGGCCCCGGGGCGGGGGGAGGCGGCCGCCTGGGCGCGCAGGCGGGCCAGGGCGAAGGCGGCCCGGGCCTCCTCCAGGCCGTAGCCGAGCCGCCCGAGCCGGTCCTGCACGGACGCCAGCCGGACGAGGGCGCCCTCGTGGTCCCCGCGTGCCGCCCGCACCAGCGCCTCGGCCCGGTCGAGGACGGCCAGTACGCTCTGCCGGCCCAGCCGCAGCGCGTGCGCCCGGGTGGTGTCGATGACGTCCTGGGCCTCGCCCGGCTCGCCGATGCGGACCAGGGCCTCGGCGAGGTCGCCGTGCCAGCGGCCGCGCCCGGGGTCGTTGATGCCGAGGCCCTGCTCCAGTTCCCGCACCCGGCGCAGGGAGCGGACGGTGGCGGCCGGGTCGCCGGCCACCAACTGGGCGTAGCCCAGCGCCGCGAGGGCCCGGGACAGATACATCTGGTCGCCGTCGACCTCCGCGTGGTCCGCCGCCTCCCGGGCGAGGGCCAGAGCCCGGTCGACGTCCCCGGCCGACGCCTCCGCGAGGGAGGCGAGCATGGCCGACGCGCCCTCGCCTATCCCGGAGTCCCGGGCCAGCCGCAGACTCTCGCGGGCCAGGTCCAGGGCCCGTCCGCAGTGCCCGGAGCGCAGCTCGGTGTCGGCGAGGAAGCGCAGGAAGTGCACCTCGCTCTCGACCATGCCGCGCCGCCGCACCTCGCGCAGCAGCGCGGTGATGGTCGCCCGCGCCTCGGGCAGCTGGTCACTCATGATCAGCCAGCGGAACCGGGCCGAGCCGGCGCCGTTGTGGTGGCAGGCGACGTAGGGGTCCTGGGGTTCCTTGAGGGCCCGCTTCACGGTCACGGGGGCGTCCGGGTGGCCCATCAGGGTCTCGGTGGACGCCTGGAAGGACAGCGCCATCAGCTCGGTGCGCCGGTCCCCGCCCCGTGCGGCCAGCTCCGCGGCGTGCGCGGCCTCCTGCCGGGCCTCGGCGAAGTCGCCCTCCACGACCAGACCGCGCCAGGCCAGCTGGTAGTGGACCTGGGCGAGCAGGCACGGGTCGTCGCCCGCGTCGGCCAGGACCTGCGGGAAGACGGCGTCGACCTCGCCGAGCGCCTGGCCGGCCGCCTCGATGACCACCATCCAGGCCCGGACCCGCTCGCCCGGCACGGTGGCACGCGTCAGCACGTCACGTGCGATGTCCCGGGCCAGATCGGCCTCGCCGGCGGTGATCGCGTCCTCCGCCGCCTGCAGACGCCGCTCGTCGGGGCCGGGGGTGCTGTCGGCCGGGGTGTGCCGGGCGGACAGCAGCCCGAGCGAGGCGGCCACGGACGGCGCCCCGCGGTCCCGGGCCAGCGCACCGGCCTCGGCGAGCCGGGTCGCGACCTCCGGATCGGTGCCGGTGGTGGCCAGGGCCAGGTGCCGGGCCCGCTCGATGGGGTCGGAGGCCGCCGTGGACAGCGCGGCGTGCACGGCCCGCCGCTCCTGCGCCGGGGCCTCCGCGTAGAGGGCGGCAGAGATCAGCGGATGCGCGAACCGCAGGGCCGGCGCCTCGGGGTCCGTCGCCAGCAGCCCCAGTGCCGCCGCCTGGGCCGTCTCGGCCTCGGCGTGCTCCCGTCCGGCCGCGTGCAGCAGCGCCACCGTGGGACGGGCACCGGCGCTGGCCACCAGCAGGGTGCGGCGCGCCTCGCCGGACAGCATCTCCAGCCGGCTCAGCACCAGGGCCCGCAGCGAGGTGGGCACCGGCAGCGGCTCGCCGGGGCGGGGGCGGGCGGGGCTCTCTGCCAGGGCCCGGCCCAGTTCCAGCGCGAACAGCGGGTTGCCGCCGCTGGTGCGGTGGATGTCGCGGATCGTGGACCGGGACAGGGGCGTGTAGCCGCGGTGGTCCAGCAGTGCGGAGACCTGCGTGCGGGTCAGCGGGCCCAGCCGCACGGCGAGCGTGTCCGGCGGGGAGGCGCGCAGGTGACGGTCGTACTCCTCGCCCTCGGTGCGCACCGCGCACAGCATCTGCACGGGCGTGTCCCCGAGTCGGCGGGCCGCGAAGCCGAGCAGTTCCGCACTGGCGGCGTCCAGCCACTGCAGATCGTCGGCGACCACGAGCACCGGGCCCTTCGCGGCCAGGGCACGCAGCGCCGACAGCACCGCGAGGCGCAGCGCGAGCCCGTCCCGCTGGAGCGTGGACTCGCCGCGGCCGGTGAGCGCCGACTCCAGGGCGGTGCGCTGGGCGCCGGGCAGCGCACCGGACACGTCGTCCAGGACCAGCCCGAACAGATCGGCCAGCGCCAGGAAGGGCAGGTGGGATTCCGACTCGGTCGCCGAGCAGCGCAACACCGTCCGGTCCGGACCGACGTAATCCGCGGCCAGCGCCCGCAGGACGGTCGACTTTCCAATTCCGGCCGGGCCGTGGAGCAGCACGCTGCCGCCTCGGCCGAGCTGTTCACGCGCCGAGGCGAACAGCTCCTCCCGGCCGATGACCTGGTCGGGGCGGCTCCGGGGAGGCTCCTGGAAGTCCCGTCGTGCGGTCACCGCTCCCCTCCCTGTGTCGTGTCCTGGCCAATATTAGGCAACGGTTCTTTGAATTTCGGAGGGACGACCTCGTGAGGGAAATAACAACATGTGACAGCCGGAGAATTCTCCGCACTCACGAATGCCCGGGAAGACGGGGCCGGCGCCCTCGCGGGGCCCCCTCGGCGCGGCGCTCGTGCGGGCATCACGGAAAACACCACAAACCTACGGCAACCACCCCGCTCGGCGCGCGGCCACCACGGCCTCACCACGGGTACGGGCCCGCAGCTTGCGCATGGCCGACCGCAGGTACCCCTTGACGGTCTCGGGCGTCACGCCCAGCCGCTCCGCGGCCACCGCGTTCGTCGCTCCCGACGCCACGCACGCCAGCACGTCCACCTCGCGCGGTGCCAGCCGCACCCGGGGCGGCCCGGCGGACTCGTCCGTCAGCAGCGCACACGCGCCGAGCAACTCCGCGCGCAACTCCGGATCGGCGACGCGCGTGGCCAGCGCCCGCAGGGCCGCGTGCGCCTCACGCACCCGCTCCCACCCGGGGCCCGACCCGGCCGCGGCGGCCAGGGTGCGGGCCTCGTCCCGGACGACCAGCGCCCGCTCCACGTCCCGCGCCGCCTCCACGGCCGCGTCCAGCATCCGCCCGCCCAGCGGCAAAGCGGTGCGCAGCGCCCCGTACAGCACGCCGCGCACCCGGTGCCGCACCACCACCGGCACGGCCAGCACCGAGCGCAGCCCCTCCGCGCCGACCGGGGCGTCGTACTCGTGGCTGATCTGCCGCGACGCCGAGTAGTCGGTCACCACGCACGGCCGGGCCAGGGCGACCGTCTTGCCGCCCAGACCGGTGCCGGACGTGACCACCAGCGACCGCAGGGCGTGCGTCGCCGTGCCGCTCAGTTCGCTGATGCGCATCTGCTGCCCGGCCTCCAGCAGACCGCCGAAGGCGACCGGCAGGCCGGTTCCCCGGCGCAGCCGCAGCAGCGCATCACGTATCTCGACCGCGTCGGACGCGTCCGTCGTCACCTGATCGCCCCTTCACTACGGCTCCTGTGCGGGCGCACCCCCCGTTCGGGGGTAGTGAGACCTGCATCACGGATTACACGATGGCTCAGAGCCGCCCGGCAATGGTCCGGCACCCAGGAGGACAGATGACATCGGCGACGGAGCTGTTCCGCGACGCGCGGGATTTCCTGCTCGAACACCGCGAGGACTACCCGACCGCCTACGCGGGCTTCCGCTGGCCCCGACCCGAGTACTTCAACTGGGCGCTCGACTGGTTCGACGAGATCGCCGACGGCAACGCCCGCACCGCCCTGCACCTCGTCGAGGAGGACGGCCGTGAGACCCGGCTGTCCTTCGGGGAGATGTCGGTGCGCTCGGCGCAGTTCGCCACCTGGCTGCGGGACCGGGGCGTGCGCGCCGAGGACCGGATCCTCGTCATGCTCGGCAACCAGGCCGAGCTGTGGATCACCGCCCTCGCCGCGATGAAACTGCGCGCGGTGGTCATCCCGGCCACGCCGTTGCTCGGCCCCGCCGACCTGCGCGACCGCGTCGAGCGCGGCCGGGTCCGGCACGTCATCGCCCGCCCGGAGGACACCGGCAAGTTCGCCGAGGTCCCCGGCGACTACACCCGCATCGCCGCGGGCGCCGCCGGCGCGGTACCGGACGGCTGGCTGCCGCTGGACGACGCCTACGAGGCCTCCGCCGACTTCACCCCCGACGGCCCGACCCGGGCCGACGACCCGCTGATGCTCTACTTCACCTCGGGCACCACCGCCCGGCCCAAGCTCGTCGAGCACACCCACACGTCGTACCCGATCGGCCATCTGTCGACCATGTACTGGATCGGCCTGAAGCCCGGCGACGTGCATCTGAACATCTCCTCACCCGGCTGGGCCAAGCACGCCTGGTCCAACCTCTTCGCCCCGTGGAACGCCGAGGCGACGGTGTTCCTGCACAACTACACGCGTTTCGACGCCGCTCGTCTCATGACGGAGATGGACCGGGCGGGCGTCACCACCTTCTGCGCCCCGCCGACCGTGTGGCGCATGCTCATCCAGGCCGACCTGACACAGCTGCGCACCCCGCCCCGCGAGGTCGTCGCGGCCGGCGAGCCGCTGAACCCGGAGGTCATCGAGCAGGTCCGCCGCGCCTGGAACATCACCATCCGGGATGGTTTCGGCCAGACCGAGACGGCCGTCCAGGTCGCCAACAGCCCCGGCCAGCCGCTCAAGACCGGCTCGATGGGCCGGCCGAGCCCCGGTTACCGCGTCGAACTCCTCGACCCCGTCTCCGGCGCGCCGGGAGCCACGGAGGGCGAGATCGCGCTCGACCTGTCGGAGCGCCCCGTCGGCCTGATGACCGGCTACCACGGCGACGCGGACCGCACGGCCGAGGCGATGGCCGGCGGCTACTACCGCACGGGCGACGTGGCCTCCAGGGACGACGAGGGGTACCTGACGTACATCGGCCGCAGCGACGACGTCTTCAAGGCCTCCGACTACAAGATCAGCCCGTTCGAGCTGGAGAGCGCGCTGCTGGAGCACGAGGCGGTCGCCGAGGCGGCGGTCGTGCCCGCCCCGGACGAACTGCGGCTGGCCGTCCCCAAGGCGTACGTCGTGCTCGCCGAGGGCTGGCAGCCCGGGCCCGACACCGCCAAGGTCCTCTTCGAGCACTCCCGCGAGGCCCTGGCGCCCTACAAGCGCATCCGCCGGCTGGAGTTCGGCGAGCTGCCCAAGACCGTCTCCGGCAAGATCCGCCGGATCGAGCTGCGTGAGGCCACGGCGGCCGGGTCGGACGCCGAGTACCGCGAGGAGGACTTCCGGTGAACTCCTACAGCCACGGCACCGGCGCGACGGCGCTGCTCGGCGACACCATCGGCGCCAACCTGGACCGGGCGGTGGCCGCCTGGCCGGACCGCGAGGCACTGGTGGATGTGCCCTCCGGCCGGCGCTGGACGTACGCCGAGTTCGGTGCGGCGGTCGGTGAACTGGCCTCCGCGCTGCACGCCTCCGGTGTCGCCAAGGGCGACCGGGTGGGCATCTGGGCGGTCAACTGCCCCGAGTGGGTGCTCGTCCAGTACGCCACCGCCCGCATCGGCGCGATCATGGTGAACATCAACCCGGCGTACCGCACCCACGAGGTGGAGTACGTCCTGAAGCAGGCCGGCGTGTCCCTGCTGTTCGCCTCCCTCAGCCACAAGACGAGCGACTACCGGGCGATGGTCGAGCAAGTGCGCGCAGGACTCCCGGAGTTGCGGGAGGTGGTCTACTTCGGCGACCCGGGCTGGGAGGCACTGCTGGCGAGGGCGGTCCCCGGCGCCGTGTACGAGGAGCTCTCCTGCGACGACCCGATCAACATCCAGTACACCTCGGGCACGACGGGCTTCCCGAAGGGCGCGACCCTCTCCCACCACAACATCCTCAACAACGGCTACTTCGTGGGTGAGTCGATCGCCTACACCGAGCAGGACAGGATCTGCATCCCGGTCCCCTTCTACCACTGCTTCGGCATGGTCATGGGGAATCTGGCCGCCACCTCGCACGGCGCCTGCATGGTCGTCCCGGCCCCGTCCTTCGACCCGAAGGCCACTCTGGAGGCGGTCCAGCAGGAGCGCTGCACCTCGCTCTACGGCGTCCCGACCATGTTCATCGCGGAGCTGAACCTCCCCGACTTCGCCTCCTACGACCTCTCCTCCCTGCGCACCGGCATCATGGCGGGCTCGCCCTGCCCGGTGGAGGTGATGAAGCGGGTGGTCGCCGAGATGCACATGGCGGAGGTCTCCATCTGCTACGGCATGACCGAGACGTCCCCGGTGTCGCTGCAGACCCGCAGGGACGACGACCTGGAGCACCGCACCGGCACGGTCGGCCGGGTCCTGCCGCACATCGAGGTCAAGGTCGTCGACCCGGCGACGGGCGTCACCCGACCGCGCGGCACGGCGGGGGAGTTGTGCACCCGCGGCTACAGCGTGATGCTCGGCTACTGGAACGAGCCGGAGAAGACCGCCGAGTCCGTCGACGCCGGCCGCTGGATGCACACGGGCGACCTCGCCGTGATGCGCGAGGACGGCTACGTCGAGATCGTCGGCCGCATCAAGGACATGATCATCCGGGGCGGGGAGAACATCTACCCCCGCGAGATCGAGGAGTTCCTCTACGGCCATCCGAAGATCCAGGACGTCCAGGTCGTCGGCGTCCCGCACGAGCGCTACGGGGAGGAGGTCCTGGCCTGCGTCATCGCCCGCGACCCCGCCGACCCGCCGACGCTGGAGGAGGTCCGGGCCTTCTGCGAGGGGCGGATGGCCCACTACAAGGTCCCGGCCCGGGTGCGGATCCTCGACTCCTTCCCGATGACGGTGTCCGGGAAGGTCCGCAAGGTGGAGCTGCGGGAGCGGTTCGCCGACGGCTGAGGGACACGCCGGTCACAGCGGCGCACGCATGCACACCCGTGGCCAGAGGTCGAGGCCGTGTGCCGCCTCCGCCGCGCGGATCTCGCGGAGTCCGGGCGTCAGGTCCGCATCGGCCAGGGGCCGGAAACCGAGGCGGGCGTAGTACGGGGCGTTCCACGGGACCTCCGTGAAGGTGGTCAGCGTCAGGGCGGTCAGGCCCTCCTCGCGGGCGTGGCCGGCGGCGTGGGCCAGCAGGGCGCGGCCGATGCCCTGGCGTGCGGCGCGCGGGTGGACCGAGACCTGCTCGATGTGCAGGGCGCCGTCGACGGGTTCGGCCAGGAGGTAGGCGACCGGCCGGTCCCGCTGGTCGGTGGCGACCCAGCAGCGGCCCGCCCGGCGGTAGCGCTCCAGGACGTCCCGGGCGGGCGGTTCGTCGTCGGCGATCTCCGGCATGCCGAGGTCGCGGAACGGGGCGCCGGCGGCCCGCTCGATGTCCTGCAGAGCGGGGAGTTCGGCCGGGGTCGCGGGGCGGATGCGCATGCGGTGAGTATGCGGGGTGTGGTCAGCGGGTCCGGTTCCCGGTCCCGGAGGCGGCCAGGGCGTCGGCCGGGGCGTTCACCGGCCGCGGGGTGCCGGAGAGGTCGAGCACGAACAGGGCGACCCCCAGGGCGTCGGCGCGGGCCCGGGCGTCCGCCGCGTACCCGGCGAGGGAGAAGTAGAGGCCCTCCACGGACTCCGTCATGGCCGTCAGCCACAGGCATTCGACGTCCCGCAGGGTCGCCGGGCGTACGGCCGGGTCCACCTGCGCGACGACACCGCGGGCGGCGAGTCCGATGCCGGAGGACGGGCGCTGGTCGGCCCTGCGGACCCCCCGGTAGCCGAGCCAGCGCAGATACAGGGCGGTGGCCGTGACGGCGTCGCGCGCCGTGCGGATCGTGACGGAGGGGAAAGGGGGACGGGCGGCCGGGGCGGGACGGGCGGCCGGGGCGGCGGGCCGGGCCGGGTCCGCCTCGGAGGCCGGCGTGACCTCCGCGCCGGGCGTGCCGCCACTGTCGGCGGCACTCTCTCCGTCCTCCACCACCGCCACCCGCAGCACCACCCCGCACGCGCACCCCACCTCGGGGCGCGGCCACTCGCCGCGCCGCCCGCAGGAGCCGCACCGGACGGCCACCCAGTCGTCCTCCCAGACCCGGTGCGAGACGGGCGTCGCGGTGCCGTCCCGGTCCAGGCGCGGGGCGACCGGCGCGCCGCACACGCACGGGTACACCGGTGTCGTGCAGCGGTGCTCGCGGCCGCACGCCGGACAGCGCACCGCGACGGTCTCGGCCATGGCACTCCAGAACCGTGTCGTATCGGGACGGCGTGCCCATCGTGCTCCCTCCGGGCCCGCCCTGTCCGGCGCTTTCCGTCTCTTGACGCCCCTCGCCCGCCCCACATACATTCATTCCAGATCGTAGAAAACAATTTCCGCAATACGGAAGAGCTCACCGCGGGGCGCGACGGGAGTGCGAATCCGACAGCCGAAGCAGGAGTACTCGATGGCTCGAATGACCGCTGCCCGCGCGGCAGTTGAGATCCTCAAGCGCGAGGGCGTCACCGACGCGTTCGGTGTCCCCGGCGCGGCGATCAACCCGTTCTACGCGGCGCTCAAGGCCTCGGGCGGCATCGCCCACACCCTCGCCCGGCACGTCGAGGGCGCCTCCCACATGGCCGAGGGCTACACCCGCACCCACCCGGGCAACATCGGCGTCTGCATCGGCACCTCGGGCCCGGCGGGCACCGACATGATCACGGGCCTCTACTCCGCGATCGGTGACTCCATCCCGATCCTGTGCATCACGGGCCAGGCCCCGACCGCCGTGATCCACAAGGAGGACTTCCAGGCCGTCGACATCGCCTCGATCGCCAAGCCGGTCACGAAGATGGCCGTCACGGTGCTGGAGGCCGCGCAGGTCCCCGGCGTGTTCCAGCAGGCGTTCCATCTCATGCGCTCCGGCCGCCCCGGCCCGGTCCTCATCGACCTGCCGATCGACGTCCAGCTGACGGAGATCGAGTTCGACCCGGAGACGTACGAGCCGCTCCCGGTCTACAAGCCCGCCGCGACCCGCGCCCAGATCGAGAAGGCCATCGGGATGCTGAACGCGTCCGAGCGGCCGCTGATCGTCGCGGGCGGCGGCATCATCAACGCCGACGCGGCCGAACTCCTGGTCGAATTCGCCGAACTGACCGGCACTCCGGTCGTCCCGACCCTGATGGGCTGGGGCCTGCTGCCCGACGACCACGAGCTGAACGCCGGCATGGTCGGCCTGCAGACCTCGCACCGCTACGGCAACGCCACGTTCCTGGAGTCCGACTTCGTCCTCGGCATCGGCAACCGCTGGGCCAACCGCCACACCGGCAAGCTCGACGTCTACACGGCCGGCCGGACGTTCGTCCACGTCGACATCGAGCCCACCCAGATCGGCAAGATCTTCGCCCCGGACTACGGCATCGCCTCGGACGCCAAGGCGGCCCTCGCACTGTTCGTGGAGGTCGCCGAGGAGCTGAAGGCGGCCGGGAAACTGCCCGACCGCTCCGCGTGGGCCGCGTCCGCGCAGGAACGCAAGGCGACCCTCCAGCGCCGTACGCACTTCGACGACATACCGATCAAGCCGCAGCGCGTCTACGAGGAGATGAACAAGGCCTTCGGCCCGGAGACCCGGTACGTCTCCACGATCGGCCTGTCGCAGATCGCCGGCGCCCAGATGCTGCACGTCTACCGGCCCCGGCACTGGATCAACTGCGGCCAGGCCGGCCCGCTCGGCTGGACCATCCCGGCCGCGCTCGGCGTCGCCAAGGCCGACCCGGATGCCTCGGTCGTCGCTCTCTCCGGCGACTACGACTTCCAGTTCATGCTGGAGGAACTGGCCGTCGGCGCGCAGCACCGGATCCCGTACGTCCACGTCCTGGTGAACAACTCCTACCTGGGCCTGATCCGGCAGGCGCAGCGGGCTTTCGAGATCGACTTCCAGGTCAACCTGGAGTTCGAGAACCTCAACTCGCCGGAGATCGGCGTCTACGGCGTCGACCACGTCAAGGTCGCCGAGGGCCTCGGCTGCAAGGCGCTCCGCGTCACCGACCCGGCCGAACTGGGTGCGGCCTTCGAACAGGCCAAGAAGCTGGCCGCGGAGTACCGGGTGCCGGTCGTCGTCGAGGCGATCCTGGAGCGCGTCACCAACATCTCCATGTCGACGACCAACGACATCGGCAACGTCGTGGAGTTCGAGGAGATCGCCACCGAGCCCGGCCACGCGCCGACGTCGATCAGGACGCTGAAGGTCTGACGCCCGGGGGAGCAGAGGGGCGGCCCGTCCGTGAAGGACGTGCCGCCCCTCCGGCATGGTCAGCCCCCGCCGCCGCAGCCGCCCCCGCCTCCGCCGCAGTAGTGGTAGCCCCCACCGCCGCCGCCCCTGTCGCGCGGGGAGTTCTTGAGGAGGCTCTTGCCCCCCACCTCGGCCCGCCGGACCAGACCCGCCCGCAGGGCGAAACGCGCGACCAGCAGCCGCAGGGCGGCCTCGCCGTGCAGGGCGACCAGCAGCAGCCGTTCGGGGTCACTCAGGCCGTGCCTGCTCGCCGGCAGGGGATGCTCCTGCCGCAGCCCCAGGACGTGGCGGCGGGCGGCGCGGGTCGCCCCGAGCAGGGGATAGCGCAGCAGGCCCGCCTCCGCGAGCGGGATGCGCATGAGGGCCACCGCGAGCCGGACGTCGGGATCCTTCACCAAGGCCTTGGGCGGCGTGGGCTCGCGCAGGCAGGTGTGCACGGCGGCCGCCAGGGGCGAGGGTGGCCGCGCCTCAACCACGCCGTCCGCGACAAGGGCCCGGACCGTCCCGGGCGGGCCCGGCTCCACCAGGCCCCTCAGATACAGGTCCACCACGGCGACGGTGACGGCGGCCCGCGGGCCTTCCCCCAGCAGTGCGATCTCGTGCGGCTCCAGCCGGACCGCCGTACCGTCGCCCATGGCTTCACCCCCGTGCCGGGCCCGCCGCCCCCGTGCCGACGGGCCCCGTGTGACGAGAATGTGCCCGGCCCCGGGGGCGGTTGAAGCCCCCGGGGCCGGGTTCAGAGCTTGATTTGAGGGTTCCGTACGGGCTGTACGACCGGTGACGTAGACGCGCTCACGCCTCGTGGTGCTCCGACAGCCCCGGCCAGTCGTCCGGACCGCCGCCCTGCCACTCGACGAGGTCGCTCTCCGCGACGTCGGTGACGTACAGGTCGGCCAGGCGCAGGATCTCGGCGACGTCGTCCGTGTGGGTGGCGACGCCCAGCGGCTCCTCGCCCAGGGTGACCCGGCGGGAGCCGTCCAGGGCGGGGGCGTGGACCACGACGTGCGGTTGCTCGGTGGGAGGTGCCATGCCTACAGGCTGCTGCGAACGGGGCGGTTCCGCACCCTGGGAAGGCCTGGCCGTCCGGCGGGGCGAGGCTGGGCGCGACAGGACGTTCGCGCCGCCGGACGGGGTCTTCCAGAGAGGGGTGGGTGGTGCTGGGACCGCGGCGGGTGCGACGGGTTCCGGGCCGGCTTCCCTCAGGTCGAGAAGCCGGTCCGGGCCCTTCACCACCGCACTGGCTCGCACGCCGCCGCGGTCCGCGCCCTGGCCGTGTCCGTGCCCGGGGGACCACCCCTCATCCGGGTCTCCCCGGGCGGTCGGACACGGTCAGGGAGTTCAGTCCTCGCGCAGGGCGCGGACCGCCTCCTCCACGCGCCGCCCGTACTCGGGGTCGGCGGCGTGGAAGTGCGCGAGGTTCTTCTCGATCACGTCGTCGCGGGAGACCTGGGACAGGCCCCCGGCGATGTTCGCGACGAGGCGGGACCGCTCCTCGGCGGACATCAGCCGGTACAGCTCGCCCGCCTGGAAGAAGTCGTCGTCCTTGGTGTGCGCGGGCGCTTCGTGCGTGCCGGTATGGCCGGAGACCGCCAGCGGCGCCGACAGCGGGCGGCCGGTCTCGACGGGGCCGTCGTAGGAGTTCGGCTCGTAGTTCTTGGCGTACCGGCCCTGCGGGTTGGACGCCATGAGGCCGTCGCGGCCGTAGTTCCGCGCGGTCGTGGCCTTCGGCGCGTTGACGGCCAGCAGCGTGTGGTTGACGCCCAGGCGGTAGCGGTGGGCGTCCGCGTAGGCGAACAGCCGGCCCTGGAGCATCTTGTCGGGCGAGGGGCCGATGCCCGGCACGAAGTTGTTCGGGGAGAAGGCCGCCTGCTCGACCTCGGCGAAGATGTTGTCCGGGTTGCGGTCCAGCACCAGCCGGCCCACCCGCCGCAGCGGGTAGTCCGCGTGCGGCCACACCTTGGTCAGGTCGAACGGGTTGAAGCGGTAGTCCGCCGCCTCGGCCGCCGGCATCAGCTGGACATGGAGCGTCCAGGACGGGTGCACACCCCGCTCGATGGCCTGGAGGAGGTCCGTCTGGTGCGAGCCCGGGTCCTTGCCCGCGATCTCGGCGGCCTGCTCGCTGCTCAGGGAGCGGACGCCCTGGTTGGTCTTGAAGTGGTACTTGACGAAGAAGGCTTCGCCCCGGCTGTTGGTCCACTGGTAGGTGTGCGAGCCGTAGCCGTTCATGTGCCGGTAGGAGGCGGGGATGCCGCGGTCGCCCATCAGCCAGGTCACCTGGTGCGTGGCTTCGGGGGAGTGCGCCCAGAAGTCCCAGACGTTGTCCGGCTCCTGACGGCCCGTGAACGGGTCGCGCTTCTGCGAGTGGATGAAGTCGGGGAACTTGATCGGGTCCTTGATGAAGAACACCGGGGTGTTGTTCCCGACGAGGTCGTAGTTGCCTTCCTCGGTGTAGAACTTCACCGCGAAACCGCGCGGGTCGCGCACCGCGTCCGCGCCGCCGAGCGAGTCGGCCACGGTCGAGAAGCGCACGAACACCTCGGTGCGCCTGCCGATCGCGCTGAGGAAGTCGGCGTGGGTGAAGTCCGTGACGTCGTCGGTCACTTCGAAGTGGCCGTAGGCACCCGAGCCGCGGGCGTGCACTACGCGCTCCGGGATGCGCTCGCGGTTGAAGCGCGCCAGCTTCTCCAGCAGATGCTGGTCCTGGAGCAGGAGCGGGCCGCCGACGCCGGCGGTGGCGGAGTTCTGGTTGTCGGCGACGGGGGCGCCGGACTCGGTGGTGAGCACGCGCTGCGACATCGTGACCTTCCGTACGAGAGGGCAGCGGAAACAGTTTTCCGCTTTGTGGAGCCTAGGGTCGGGGCGAGCGGAGCGTCAACAGTTTGTTGAAGCGGTGGGCATGGCTGGTTCCGGGCGGCGCCGCCGCCTTGGGCGCGACAGGACAGGTGTCAGCGGCGGCGCCGCCCGGGGATCGGGGACCCCCGGGGTCACGAGGGTCGGGCGGCGTCAGACCCGGGCGCCGGAGAGCCGCTCCACGGCGCGCAGCAGCGCCGAGTGGTCCAGGCCCCCGTCGCCCTGCGCCCGCAGGCTCGCGACCAGCTGGGCGACCACCGCGCCGACGGGCAGGGCCGCGCCGACATTGCGGGCGGCGTCGGTGACGATGCCCATGTCCTTGTGGTGCAGGTCGATCCGGAAGCCCGGCTTGAAGTCCCGGCCGAGGAAGTTGTCCTTCTTGCGGGTCAGCACGGTGGAGCCGGCGAGCCCGCCGTTCAGGACGTCCAGGGCCGCCTTCAGATCCACGCCGGACTTCTCCAGGAACACCACGGCCTCGGCGCACGCCTGGATGTTCACGGCGACGATCAGCTGGTTGGCGGCCTTCACGGTCTGGCCGGAGCCGTGCGGGCCGCACAGCACGATGGTCTTGCCGAGCGCTTCCAGGATCGGCTTCGCGGTGTCGAAGTCGGCCTGCTCACCGCCGACCATGATGGACAGCACGGCCTCGATGGCACCGGCCTCGCCGCCGGACACCGGGGCGTCCAGGACGCGGATGCCCTTGTCCTTCGCCGCCTTCGCCAGGTCGACCGAGGTCTGCGGGGTGATCGAGGACATGTCGATCAGCAGCGCGCCGGACCGCGCGTTCTCCAGGATGCCGTCGGGGCCGTAGGCGATGGCCTCGACCTGCGGGGAGGCCGGGACCATCGTGATGACGACGTCGGCGTCCTTGACGGCCTCGGCGATCGAACCGGCCGCGGTGCCGCCGGCGGCGGCCAGGCGGTCCAGCTTGTCCTGCTCCAGCGTGTAGCCGGTGACCTGGTAACCCGCCTTGATCAGGTTCTCGGACATGGGGGAGCCCATGATGCCGAGTCCGATCCAGGCGACCTTGGGGAGTGTGCTCATGATGGGGTGCCTTTCGGATACGGGGTCAGCGGGACAGCCAGTCGAAGGCCTCGGCGCTCGGGCGGTCGCCCGGCTTGTACTCGAGGCCGACCCAGCCGTCGTAACCCGCCTTCTTCAGCTGGTCGAGGAGGTCTTCGAGGGGCAGCGAGCCCGTGCCGGGCGCTCCGCGGCCCGGGTTGTCGGCGATCTGGACGTGCCCGGTCTTCGGGGTGTACCGCTCGATCACCGCCGGCAGGTCCTCGCCGTTCATGGACAGGTGGTAGAGGTCCATGAGGAAGCGCGCGTTGCCGAGCCCCGTCGCCTCGTTGACCTGGTCGACGACCTCGACGGCGGCGGGCGCGGACACCAGCGGGTACAGCGGCGACTCGGGCTTGTTCAGCGCCTCGATCAGCAGGGTCGCGCCGATCCGGTCGGCGGCCCGGGCCGCCAGCACCAGGTTCTCCAGCGCGAGCGCGTCCTGCTCGGCCGGGTCCACGCCCTCGACGCGGTTGCCGTACAGCGCGTTGAGTGCCGTGCAGCCCAGGGAGGCGGCGAAGCCGGCCGCCACGTCGATGTTGGCGCGGAACCGCTCCGACTCCTCGCCGGGCAGGGACAGGGCGCCGCGGTCCGGGCCCGGGAGCTGCCCGGCGTAGAAGTTCAGGCCGGTCAGCCGGACGCCGGCGTCCTCGATCGCACGCTTCAGGGCGTCGAGCTCGGACCGCTCGGGGACGGGCGCGTCGACCCAGGGCCACCACAGCTCGACCGCGGTGAAGCCCGCCGCCGCCGCGGCGGCGGGACGCTCCAGGAGGGGGAGCTCCGTGAAGAGGATCGACAGGTTGACGTTGAAGCGCTGGTCTGCGAATCCCATCGGGGCGGCGCTCCCTTCCTTGTCTTCGGCGGTGCTCGCCTTCGGTGGTGCTTGCCTTCGGTGGTGCTTGCCTTCGGGAGTCTGTGTTTCCGTATTGCGGAATCATGTTTCTGCTTAACGGAAGATTGCCCGTGGGGTGCGAGGGCTGTCAAGAGGGGCTGCCGGAAAGTCCGTCCCGCGCGTTAGGTTGAGCGCGTGCGACTGAGAGTGGAGTTCACGACCGAGCCGTTCGACCTGGACGAGGCGCCCGCGCACGCGGTGGTGGCCCGCGAGGTCGTGGAGAGTGCCGAGCTGGACGCCGTGGACGTGGGCCCGTTCGGCAACACCGCGGAGGGCGGTGCCGACGCGGTGCTCACCGCCGTGGACGCCCTGCTGCGCAGGACCCTGAAGGCCGGTGCCACCCGCGTCTCGCTCCAGATCAACGTGGTCGAGGAGGCGGGGGCGTGAGCGGCGCCGGGGACGAGCCGTTCATCGCGGCCGTGAAACCCCTGGTCGACGCCATGGGCGGCGAGATGATCCCGCCCGACGAGGCCGGCCCCGACGACGTCGTCCTGACCTGGGAGGGCCGGGACGCCGTCGCCGTACGGCTGCCCCAGCTCGCCGACTCCCTCGATCACATCCTGGCCGCCATGGAGCGCCGCAAGGGGATGCCGCTGGCCGATCTCGACCGCCGGGCCAAGCAGGAGGTCGTGCGGATACTTGAGGCGCGCGGCGCCTTCTCCGTACGCCACGGGGTGGAGACGGTGGCGAGCGCCCTCGGCGTCAGCCGCTTCACGGTCTACAACTACCTCAACCGCGAGAAGGGGGCCTGACCGGCCGCGCGTGTATCGGTCCGGTTTCGCGCCACAGAATTTTCAACAAACTGTTGACGGGCTGTCGCGGGAAGGCGTTAGCTATCGGCACGCCCGTTCAGCACGAAGGCCGAATCCGGCCACGGAGGCTCCCGTGACGTCCACTTCCACGCCGCCGGGCCTGACCCGGTTCAACACCCTCGAGGAGCACGCGGCCTTCACCGCCCTCCACGAGGCGTGCGCCGCCACGGCGTGGGCGAAGCGCCTGCTGGCCGCCCGCCCCTACGCCACCTGCGAGGACCTGTACGCCGCGAGCGACGCCGCCATGGCCGACCTGACGGCCGCGGACCTCGACGAGGCGATGGCCGGCCACCCGCCCATCGGCCGCCCCGAGCCCGGCGACCCCACCTCGGCCCGGGAGCAGCGCGGCATGGCCGGCGCCTCCGACGCGCTCAAGGCGGAGATGCTGGAGCTGAACCTCGCCTACCAGGAGAAGTTCGGCCATGTCTTCCTGATCTGCGCCACCGGCCGGACCGGCGAGCAGATGCGCGACGCGGTCAGAGAACGGATCGGCAACACACCGGAGCGGGAGCGGGAGATCGTCCGCAGCGAACTGGGGAAGATCAACCGCATCCGCCTCGCCCGGCTCGTCGAAGAGGAAGCCTGACCCCATGAGCACCAGCACCACCGCCTCCGTGTCCACGCACATCCTGGACACCAGCGTCGGCCGGCCCGCCGAAGGCGTCGCCGTCCACCTCTCCGCCCGCGCGGGCCGCGAGGCGGCCTGGCAGGAGCTCGGCGGCTCCGCCACCGACGCGGACGGCCGGTGCAAGGACCTCCCGGCGCTGCCGGAGGGCACCACCCACGTACGGCTCGACTTCGCCGTCGAGCCGTACTTCGAGAAATCTGCGAACCAGCAAGCCGATGCGCAGCAGGACGCCCCCGCGAATCGGGACAGCGGTGCGTTCTTTCCGGAGGTGGCCATCACTTTCGCCGTCGAGGCCGGTGAGCACTACCACGTACCGCTGCTGCTCAACCCGTTCGGCTACTCCGTATACCGAGGGAGCTAGCTACAGATGCCCACCATTCTGGGACAGAACCAGTACGGCAAGGCCGAGAACCGAGTCGTCAAGATCACGCGGGACGGCGCCACCCACCACATCAAGGACCTCAACGTCTCCGTCGCGCTGAGCGGCGACATGGACGAGGTCCACTACTCCGGCTCGAACGCCCACGTCCTGCCGACCGACACCACCAAGAACACGGTGTACGCGTTCGCCAAGGAGCACGGCATCGAGTCGGCCGAGCAGTTCGGCATCCACCTCGCCCGGCACTTCGTCACCAGCCAGGAGCCCATCCACCGGGCCCGGATCCGCATCGAGGAGTACGCCTGGGAGCGGATCGAGGCCTCCGACGCCAACTCGCAGTTCATCGGCGCCGACGAGGTCAAGCACTCCTTCGTCCGCAAGGGCCAGGAGGTCCGGCTGACCCAGATCACCTATGACGGCTCGTCGTGGGAGGTCGTCTCCGGCCTCAAGGACCTGGTCGTGATGAACTCGACCAACTCCGAGTTCTGGGGTTACGTCAAGGACAGGTACACCACGCTGAAGGAGGCCTACGACCGCATCCTGGCCACCGAGGTCTCCGGCCGCTGGCGGTTCAACTGGACCGACGACGAGCAGCGCATGCCGAACTGGGAGAAGTCCTACGAGCAGGTGAGGAAGCACATGCTCCAGGCCTTCGCCGAGACCTACTCCCTCTCGCTGCAGCAGACGCTGTACCAGATGGGCGCGCGGATCATCAACCACCGCAGCGAGATCGACGAGGTCCGCTTCTCCCTCCCGAACAAGCACCACTTCCTGGTCGACCTGGAGCCGTTCGGGCTGAAGAACGACAATGAGGTGTACTACGCCGCCGACCGCCCCTACGGCCTGATCGAGGCGACGATCCTCAGGGACGGCTGCGAGGCGAAGATCCCCGAGGACCTCACCAACCTCTGACGCTCCCCCTTTCGGCACCCGTGGCCGGGGAACCCTCCTCCCGGCCACGGCACTCAAAACTCCCGGGGTCCTGCCGTGCCCTCTCCAATTCAGCACACTTCGTGAAAAGGGACGAACCATGGCAGCACAGCGGCGCATCGTCATCGAGAACTGTGCGATCGCGACCGTCGACGGACACGACACGGAGTACGCCTCCGGGCACATCGTCCTCGTCGGCAACCGCATCGAGTCGCTCGGCGCGGGCGCGGCACCCGAGGGCCTGGAGAACGTCGTACGCCGTATCGACGCCACCGGTCACCTCGTGACCCCCGGCCTGATCAACACCCACCACCACTTCTACCAGTGGATCACCCGTGGCCTGGCCACGGACCACAACCTCTTCAACTGGCTCGTCGCGCTCTACCCCACCTGGGCGCGCATCGACGAGCCCATGGTCCGCGCCGCCGCCCAGGGCTCGCTGGCGATGATGGCCCGCGGCGGTGTCACCACCGCCATGGACCACCACTACGTCTTCCCGCGGGGCTCCGGCGACCTCTCCGGCGCGATCATCGGCGCCGCCCGCGACATGGGCGTCCGCTTCACCCTCGCCCGCGGCTCCATGGACCGCAGCGAGAAGGACGGCGGCCTGCCCCCGGACTTCGCCGTGGAGACCCTCGACGGTGCGCTCGCGGCCACCGAGGAGACCGTGCGCCGGCACCACGACCCCTCCTTCGACGCCATGACCCAGGTCGCCGTCGCGCCCTGCTCCCCCTTCTCCGTCTCCACCGAACTGCTGCGCGACGGCGCCCAGTTGGCCCGCCGCCTCGGCGTCCGGCTGCACACCCACGGCTCGGAGACCGTGGAGGAGGAGAAGTTCTGCCACGAACTGTTCGGCATGGGCCCGACCGACTACTTCGAGTCCACCGGCTGGCTCGGCGAGGACGTGTGGATGGCGCACTGCGTCCACATGAACGACTCCGACATCGCCGCCTTCGCCCGGTCCCGCACCGGCGTCGCCCACTGCCCGTCCTCCAACGCCCGTCTCGCGGCCGGCATCGCCCGGGTCCCCGACATGCTCGCCGCGGGCGTCCCCGTCGGGCTCGGCGTCGACGGCACCGCATCCAACGAGTCCGGCGAGCTCCACACCGAGCTGCGCAACGCCCTCCTCATCAACCGCCTCGGCGGCCACAAGGAGGCCGCCCTGAACGCCCGTCAGGCCCTGCGCCTCGGCACGTACGGCGGCGCCCAGGTCCTCGGCCGGGCGGCGGAGACCGGCTCCCTGGAGCCCGGCAAGCTCGCCGACCTCGTGCTGTGGAAGCTGGACACGCTCGCCCACGCCTCCATCGCCGACCCGGTGACCGCCCTGGTCTTCGGCGCGGCCGCCCCGGTCACCGCCTCCTTCGTGAACGGCCGGCAGATCGTCGAGGACGGACGGCTCCTCACGGCCGACGAGGACGCCATCGCCCGCGCCACGCGGGACGAGGCCCGACGGCTGGCGAAGATCGCCGCCGAGGCCTGACCACCCGGATGACTCCGGCCGGGAGGGACGGCTCCCGGCCGGTGGCCGTGCACCCGAGCGGGGTTCACGGCGGTCGTCTCCGGGGCGCGCACGTGAACGCGCGCGCCCCGGAACGGCCACTCACGCCGTCCGCCGCATGTCCGGTCCCTCCCCCAGGCTCTCGGCTCCGCTCGAGCGGGGAGGTACCTCAGCCCACCCGCACCACCTCCCTGACACCCACGGCCGCCGCTCGGCGCAGCCGTGTAACCGACCGGAGGGACGCCGCCGTGGCCGACCACCCCGTTGACGAAAAACTCCCCGCGCTCAAGATGGCGACGACCGGCCTGCAGCACGTGGCCGCCATGTACGCCGGAGTCGTCGCCCCGCCCCTGATCGTCGGCGCGGCCATCGGCCTCTCCGCCCGCGACCTGACCTTCCTCACCGGCGCCTGCCTGTTCACCGCGGGCCTCGCCACCTTCCTGCAGACCCTCGGCATCTGGAAGATCGGCGCCCGGCTGCCGTTCGTCAACGGCGTCACCTTCGCCGGTGTCGCCCCGATGACCGCGATCGTCGCCTCCACGGCGGACAAGTCCGACGCCCTGCCGATCATCTTCGGCGCGGTCATCGTCGCCGGACTCCTCGGCTTCCTCGCCGCCCCCGTCTTCTGCAAGGCCATCCGCTTCTTCCCGCCCGTGGTGACCGGCACGGTCATCACCCTCATCGGCATATCGCTGCTGCCGGTCGCCTTCGGCTGGGCACAGGGACCGAACCCGGCGGCCCACGACTACGGTTCGGCGACCAACCTGGGTCTCGCCGCCGTCACCCTGCTGATCGTCCTGCTGCTGCGCCGCTTCACCACGGGCTTCGTCAAGCAGATCGCCGTGCTGCTCGGCCTCGTGATCGGCACACTCATCGCGATCCCGTTCGGCGCCACGGACTTCGCCCCCGTCGCGGACGCGGCCGTCGTCGGCTTCCCCACCCCGTTCCACTTCGGCGCCCCGCAGTTCCAGCTCGCCGCGATCATCTCGATGTGCGTGGTGATGGTCGTGTCGATGACCGAATCGACCGCCGACATGCTGGCGCTGGGCGAGATCGTCGAACGCCCGGCCGACGAGCGGACCATCGCGGCCGGCCTGCGCGCCGACACCCTCGGCTCGGCGATCAGCCCCCTCTTCAACGGCTTCATGTGCAGCGCCTTCGCACAGAACATCGGCCTGGTCGCCATGACGAAGATCCGCAGCCGGTACGTCGTCGCCGCGGGCGGCGGCTTCCTGGTGCTGATGGGCCTGTGCCCGATGGCGGCCTCGCTGATCGCCGTCGTACCGCGCCCGGTGCTCGGCGGGGCGGGCGTCGTCCTGTTCGGCTCGGTCGCCGCCAGCGGCATCCAGACCCTGGTCCGGGCCGCCCTGGACAGGGATAACAACGTCCTGATCGTGGCCGTCTCCCTGGCCGTCGGCATCATCCCCATCACGGCCCCGGAGTTCTACCACGCCTTCCCGGAGACGGCCCGCATCGTCCTGGACTCCGGCATCTCCACGGGCTGTGTGGCGGCGGTGCTGCTCAACCTGGTCTTCAACCACCTGGGCAAGAGCGCCCGCGACGCCCACGACGTGACCCACCCGATGGAGGCGGGCGAGGAACTCGCGACCACCCCCAAGGCCCCGGCCGCGTCCTGAGGCCGCCCGACTCCGCTTAGGCTTCTGCCTTGGTCAACTCAGGGTTGACCGGGGGATCAGGGGACGAGGGGGAGACGGGCCGATGAACCACGCGACCGAGGTGTTCCAGCCGTTGCGGGCGGACGATCCGCCCGTGGTGGCCGGATACCGCCTCGCCGCCCGGCTCGGCGCGGGTGGCATGGGGCGGGTCTACCTGTCGCACACACAGGGCGGCCGGCCGGTGGCGATCAAGGTGGTACGGCCGGAACTGGCCGACGACCCTGAATTCCGGCGGCGGTTCCGCCGGGAGGTGGAGGCGGCCCGCCGGGTCCGGGGCGCCTACACCGCCGAGCTCATCGACGCCGACGCCGACGGCACACCGCCCTGGGCGGCCACGCTGTACGTACCCGGCCCGTCCCTGACCGACGCCGTCGCCCGGCGGGGACCGCTGCCCGTCCCCGCGGTGCTGTGGCTCGTCGCCGGGGTGGCCGAGGCGCTCCAGGCCGTCCACGCCGCCGGCCTCGTGCACCGCGACCTCAAGCCGTCCAACGTGCTGCTCGCCGCCGACGGGCCCCGCGTGATCGACTTCGGCATCTCGCTGGCCGCCGACTTCACCTCGTACACCGTCACCGGCGCCGCCGTCGGCACACCCCACTTCATGGCTCCCGAGCAGGCGTCCGCGGGAGAGGTCACGGCGGCGACCGACGTCTTCGCGCTGGGCCAGACGGCCGCGTTCGCCGCGCTCGGCCGCCCGCTGTACGGGGAGGGCTCAGCGGTCGGTGTGCTGTACCGGATCGTGCACGACCGGGCCGACCTGTCCGTGCTGCCCGAGCAGCTGCGGCCGCTGTTCGCCCGGTGCCTGGCCGCCGACCCGGAGGACCGCGCGGATCTGGCGGAGATCGTCGACTGGTGCCGGCAGCGCCTGGGCGCGGACGCCGACGCGGGCGCGGGCCCCGCCGTGTGGCGGGACGTCACGGGACCGGAGCCGACGGTCCCGTCCCCGCTCTCCACTCCCACGAGTCGGTCCGCACCCACGCGCGTCGAGCCCCGGCCGCTGGTCCTCACCCGGCCCCAGCCCCTGCCGGACGGGCCCGGGGAGCGGCGGGCACGACGCCGGCGCACCGCGCTGGTCGTCACCGCGGCCGTGACGGCCGGGGTGATGGCGCTGGGCGGCCTGCTGTGGACCGTCCAGGACGCGGGGGACCGGTTCCGCGACTGGGTGGCCGGCGCACCGGCGACACCGGATCCGGACAGGTCCGGACGATCGTCGGACGCCTCCACGCCCTCGGACGCGTCGTCGCCGTCGCCCTCGGCCTCCGGGGCGGGCGCGGACGCCGAGGGCCGGACACCATGGGCCTCGCAGCCCTCCCCGACCGCCTCCGGAACGCCGCGCCCCATCGGCCGGGTTCTCCAGAGGCTGGACGCGAAGAGCTCGCTGAGCTTCCAGGAGCCGTTCCAGCGCGACGACCGCGAGGGCGACATCCGCTTCGACTGCGAGAGCGCCGGATGCGCGGTGGAGAGCGACACCAGTGTCTTCGTCCAGATGTTCACCGACGAGGCGGTCTCCCTGGACGAGTGCCGGCTCATGCTGGCGCACGCCGACCGGCGCCGCTGGACGCTGGCCTCGGTGCCGGTGGGAGGCCAGATCTGCGTCAAGCACAAGTCCGGGGACATCGCCCTGCTCACGGTCCAGACGAAGTCGACCGCGCTGCCGGAACTCGCCGCCCTCACATTGGACCTGACGATCTGGCGCCGTGCGGCGACGTGACCGCCGCGCCGTCACACGGTGAGCTTCACGGCCTCCAGCCAGACGTCGTTGTCCAGGGTGCCGCCGAAGGTGAAGTCCGGGCGGGGCTTGCTGCACACCCGTCCGCCCCAGTCGTGGCCGCGCAGGCGGACGGTGTTGCAGATCTCGCCGGTGCCGACGTTCATCGCGAAGCCCAGCATGTTCGGCGCGTTCCGCTTCGAGCTGCCGATGGTGAAGTTCCGGCCGTCGCCGGTGACGGCCGTCCAGCTGGGCTGCCACTCGCCGCGGCCGTCGACCGGCTTCGCCGCGTGCCGGAAGGCGTTGGCGGCGGATCCGCCGACGCCGTGCACCGCGATGTTGAGGGCCTTGATCGGCCGGTTCCGGCCCGATGTGCCGGCCATCGTGCCGTCGCACACCGGCTTCTGCCAGCCCTGCCCGGAGACGTACGCGCGGTAGCAGATGTGCCGTCCGGAGGGGTCGCTCGCGGCGAGCCGCTTCACGGCACTGGCCGCGGTGTCCTGCGGGGGCTCGGCGGTGACGGTGGTGGTGGCCGCCGGGGGCCTGGCCGTGACGGTGACGGTGACCTCGCCCGCGCCCTGCGCCCCCGAGGTGTCCTTCGGCTCCGGCTTCGTGCCGCTCCCCTCCTTGCCCTTGTCCCCTTTGCCCTTGCCCTTGCCCTTGTCCTCGGCCGAGGGAGAGGCGGGCGGGGGCGGGATCGGCAGCGAGGACGGTGACAGGGCCGGTGAGGCCGAGGCCGACGGCGAGCCGCCCGCACGCGCGGCGGTCTCCTCCCGGTTTCCGCCGTCGCCGGAACCGCCGCTGCCCAGGATCACCAGCGGCACGATGACGAGTGCGGCCACACCGAGCGCCACCGGCCCGACGACCAGGGGCCTGCCGAGCAGGCCCGGCCCGTCGAACTCGTCGTCCGACTGACGGGAGCCGGGCCGGCGAGCGGGAGCGGGCGCGGGCGCGGGGCCCGGCACGGGGCGGGCGGCCCGTGCCCCGTCGGGTTGTGGTCCGACGTCCTGAAGCTCCTCGGGCTGTGGCCCGGGGCGGGTGGCCGGGGGGCCTTCGGGGTCGGGCAGCGTGTAGGACGCCTCGTCGACGTCGTCAGGATCGGCCCGGTCCTCCTCGGCGGACGCGGGGCCCGCGCTCCCGGCCGGCGCTGCGACGCCCGGCCCGACGGGGGCGGCAGGGGCGGCGGCCTCATGGACGAGGGGCGGCACCGAACCCGCCGCCGCCTCCTCTTGCTGCCGCAGCGCGCTGGATCCGTCCGGGAAGACCTCGACGTGCGCCACGTACCCGGCGCCGGGATCGGAGATCGCCGCCGTGACGGCGGTGTCCAGGTCACGTGCGTGTCCGTGCAGGAGGTCGAGGATCGCGGCGTCGACCGTCGATCCCTCCACGACCGGCACCGGTTCACCGTCGACGGCGGCCGATCCGTCACCGGAGATGACCACCGTGAAGTGCGGGGACGGCTCGAACGGGCTCCGCCGTGCGGCGTCTTCGCCCACGGTGACCTGCTCGTCGGCTTCCTCTTGGCCCGGGCTCATCGGCGTTCCTCTCTGCTGTTCCCGGCCGGTCGCCCGGCCGGGGCGGTCTCGGCGGTGCCCGCGTACGCAACGGACACGGGGCGTCCGCGGTTCAACGCGCAGGTGAAAAGGGGGAGGAGCGGCACGTCAGCGGTGACGGGTGACGGAACGGCATGTTCCGCTGCAGTGCGCGTTCCGGAGCGGGTGCGCACTAGAGTCCGAACGTGGACTACGTGAATACCTTCCGTTTCGCTGTGCTGGGGCCGGTCCGGGCATGGCGCGGGGAGCGGGAACTCGACCTCGGCTCGCCGCAGCAGAGGGTGGTGCTGGCGGCGCTCCTCTTACGACGCGGGCGCCCCCTGCCGCTCGGCGAACTCATCGACGCCGTCTGGGGAGAGGAGCCGCCCGCTGCCGCCGTGTCCGTGCTGCGGACCTACGTGTCGCGCCTGCGCAAGGTGCTGGAACCCGATCGCGGCCCGGACGGGCAGCCCCGGGTGCTCGTCTCCGTCGGTGACGGATACCTGCTGCGGGTTCCGGACGGGGGCCTGGACCTCGCCGTGTTCCAGTCGCGGGTCGCGCGGGCGAAGAAGGCGCGCGCCGCGGGCGACGTGTCCGGCGCCGCCGACCTGCTGCACGACGCGCTCGACGGCTGGCGGGGCGCCGCACTGACCGGACTTCCGGGCCCCCTCCCCGAGACGGCGCGCTCCTGGCTGGACGAGGAGTGGCTGGCCGCGCTGGAGGCCCGGCTGGACGCCGACATCGCACTCGGGCGCCACCACGAGGTGATCGCCGAGCTGTTCCCGCTCACCGTCCGGCACCCCCTGCGTGAGGAGTTGTCCCGTCTGCTCATGCTCGCCCTGTACCGCTCGGGACGGCAGGCCGAGGCGCTGGCCGCCTACCGCGGGACACGCGCCGCCCTGGTGGCGGAACTGGGCGTCGAACCCGGGCTGTCGCTCCGGGACCTGCACGACCGCATCCTGGCCGCCGACCCGGCCCTGATGCCGCACCCGGCCCGGCATCCCGCTCCGGCGGTGCCCGGGCAGGCCGGCCCGTCCGTACGGGCGGAACCGCCCGGCGCCGCACCGGAGGACGGGCCGACGGTCGACGGCCCCACGACCGACGGCCCCACGGCCGACGGTGCGACGGCGGGAGGTGCGGCGCCGGACGACGCGGCCCGCTCGGGCCCCGCCGACCCGCGGGCCCCGGCGTTCCAGCCGGCCCGCCCCGCCCAACTGCCCGCGGACCTGCCGACGTTCGCCGGGCGTGATCTTGAACTCGAGCGGATCGGGGCCCTGTTGCCCCAGGACGGCAGCGTCCCGTCGACGGTGGTGATCAGCGCGATCGGCGGCATGGGCGGGATCGGCAAGTCGACCCTGGCCGTGCACTGGGCCCACCGCGTCGCCGACCGGTTCCCCGGTGGTCAGCTCTACGTCAATCTGCGCGGATTCGACCCCACCGGCTCCGCGCTGGTACCGGACGAAGCGGTACGCGGCTTCCTCGACGCGCTCGGCGTGCCGCCGATGCGCATACCCGCCGGCCTCGACGCCCAGGTCGCGCTGTACCGCAGCCTGCTGGCCGGCCGCAGGGTGCTGATCCTGCTCGACAACGCCCGCGACACCGAACAGGTGCGGCCGCTGCTGCCCGGGTCCCCGGGCTGCCTGGTCATCGTCACCAGCCGCAACCGGCTCACGGGGCTGGTCGCCGGCGAGGGGGCGCACCCCCTGACGCTGGACCAGCTCTCCGCGGACGAGGCGCACGACCTGCTGGCCCGGCGCCTCGGCAGCGACCGGCTGGCCGCGGAACCGCGCGCCGCGGACGAGATCGTCGCACAGTGCGGGCGCCTGCCGCTGGCCCTCGCCATCGTCGCCGCGCACGCCTGCGCCCACCCCGGGTTCCCGCTCAGCGCCATCGCCGACGAGGTGAGCGAAAGCCACGGCAGCCTGGACGCCTTCACCGGCGGCGACGACATCACCACCGATGTGCGGGCCGTCTTCTCCTGGTCCTACAAGGCACTGTCCGCTCCGGCCGCGCGTCTGTTCCGGCTCCTGGGCCTGCACGCGGGGCCCGACATCTCCGCGCCGGCGGCCGCCGCCCTCGCCGGACTCGCCCCGCGTGAGGCGCGGGGGCTCCTCACCGAACTGACCCGTGCCCACCTGCTCACCGAGCACTTCCCGGGGCGCTACACCCTGCACGACCTGCTCCGTGTGTACGCCGCCGAACGCGTGGACGTGGAGGAGACCCCGCAGGAGCGGGATCTGGCGCTGCACCGGTCGCTGACCTGGTACCTGCACACCGCCGACGCGGCCTACCCGCACATCACCCCCAGCCGCCGTCGCATCCGGCTGGAGCCGCGCCCGCAGGACTGCCGCCCGCTGGAGTTCACCACGCACGAACGGGCACTGGACTGGTGCGAGACCGAACGCCCCAACCTGATCGTCGCCGTGCACCAGGCCGCCCAGGCCGGGCACACCGGCACCGCCTGGCGACTGCCCGCCGTCCTGTGGGGGTTCTTCTACCTCCGCAGCCACGTGCACGACTGGCTGGACACCGCACGGACGGGTCTGGCCGCCGCCCGTGCCGCCGGGGACCGGGAGGGGGTCGCCCAGGGCCTGTCCGACACGGCCGCCGCGCTGCGCAACGCCGGCCGGTTCGACGAGGCCGTCGAGCACCTGCACCAGGCGCTGGAGCTGAGCCGGGAACTCGGGGACAGGGAGGCCAGGGCCTCGGTGATCGCCAATCTGGGCGACGCCTACCTGCACGCTGGCCGGCTCCGCGAAGCCGTCGAGTACGTCCGCCGCGGGCTGGCCCTCGACCGCATCGCGGGCAACGTCTGGGGCGAGGGCATCGCCCTGAGCAACCTGGGCGACGCCTACCAGCGGATGGGGCGGTACGACGAGGCCCTCGACTGTCTGCAACGGGCGCTGGTCGTCCTGCGGGCGGCCGGCAACCGCTGGGTCGAGGGCGTCACCCTCGACATCCTCGGCACGATCCACCACCGGCTCGGCCGCCACGGCGAGTCCGTCGGCCACTACCGCCGGGCGCTCGAGACCCACCGGGACATCGGCAACCGGTGGGGCGAGGGCCACACGCTGGGCCACCTCGGAGACGTCCACCTCGACGGCGGAGAGCCGGAGGCGGCCCGGGCGAGCTGGCGGCACGCCCTCGCGATCTTCGCGGAGTTCGGCCACCCGGACGCCGAGCAGGTCCGTCAGCGGCTCGACCGTCTGCCGGACGGCCCGGCGGACGTGCGCGCCCGGGAGGCCGCGCCGAGACGGACCGCCTGACATGACTCTCCTTCGGGGGTGAGGCCCGCCGGCGGTGTGCCGGCAGGCATCCGCACAACGCGTGCGGGGGTGAGGACGGTTCAGCGCGGGCGAGCCGTCCTCACCGCCGGGCGGTTCCTCAGCGGACCTCCCGGTAGACCCGCCCGCTCGCGCCGGGCACCGCCCCGTCGTACAGACCCGTCGGGCTGGTCTCCTTCGACAGCGCGAACCAGGCGTACCGCTCGACGAAGTCCAGCTTGCCCAGCATCTCCGTGGAGGACCGGACGAAGTCGGTCTGCTCCTGCTCGCTCGGGTAGCGCGGGGCGGACCCGGAGAAGTCGGTCAGGGCGTACTCCGTGAGCCAGACCGGCTTCTTGTAGCGGTCGTGGACGGCCTGCAGATATCCGCGCAGCTGGTCGGCCGCACCGGGCCCGAAGTCCGCGCCGTACCAGTGCAGGGGGATGAAGTCGACCCGCAGGCCCCGCTGTTCGGCCCCGGTCATGAACCGGTCCAGCCAGCCGCCCGGCACGTCCGCGCCGGAGGCGACCGCGGGCGCGCCCAGCCGCAGGCCGGTGGACTCCAGCCGGGGCCACAGGTCGAGGGCCTGCTCGGGTGACAGGTCGGCCTGGTCCGGATGGTCCGGCTCGTTGAAGCCCAGGAGGGCCTTCCCCGTCCGGGCGGCCTGCCCCAGTTCGGCGTCGGTCACCGAGCCCGGCCCCCAGATCATCGGGACGAACTCGGCGCCGGTGGTGCCGGTGACGCCGTCGGGGGAGGAGGCCCAGTTGTAGTACCAGGACGAACCGGAGTCGGCCAGGGCCTCGGAGGCGCCCGCGACGGAGTTCAGGCCGACGCCCTTGCGGGGGGCCGCCGGGGTGCCGCCGCTGCCGGGCCGCTCGGTGACGGCGGGGCCGGGCCGGGGTGCGCCGGCACCGTCGCCTTCCACGGCGCCGTCCCCGGTGCCGTGGAAGGTGACGGTCAGGCCCGTGCACTCCCGGCACTGGTACACGACCTGGTTTCCCTGTTCGGTGTCGTGCTTCGACCAGCTGTACGCCGTCGGGCAGCGCGCGGCGAGCGCGTCACTGTAGGGCGTCCTGGCGTCCCGGTTCGGGTTGACGCACACCAGGGGCCTGCCGGTGGCGCCGTCCTTGACCAGGTCGTCGGCCGGGCAGGCGGCCAGCAGGTCCGTGGCACACCCGGCCGGCGCGCACTCGCCCGACCGGGGCGGCGTCACGCCGTCCGGCGTGATGGTGACCGGCGACGCGACGGCGTTGACGTAACTGACGTTGTACCAGGGAGCCGCGCCGTCCTTCGGGTCGAAGTTGAACTCGGCCAGTCCGGTGGGCTGTTCGCCGGTCGAGCACCGGTCGGCGTAGGGGCCGCAGTCGCCTACGGCGCAGTGGAACGTGCTTCCCTCCTCGCCGGTGCAGCCCTCGCGGGCGAAGAACTTGCCGCGCCAGTGCCTGGCACCGGAGTGCTCGGGGATCGTGACCGTGGCCGACGCGCCCGGGTCCAGCGTGGGCAGCCCGGTGAGCGGGGCCGAACCGTCGGCGTTGACCGTGCTGCCGATCCAGACGCGGTGGTCCGTCGTGTTGCGGAAGGTGACGGTGTGCTCGGGGGAGCCGACGCCGGCGGCCGGTGTCCCCGCGATGCTCACGCCGTCCGGGCGCTGGTCCTGGATCAGCAGCGCGGTGCCGGTGACACCGGCCACGACCAGGAGCAGCGCGAGCAGGAACGCGGTGCGGGGGCGCAGGAGCGGTCTACGCATGGACTGCGCCTCCCGCCGGGGGGACGTACGTCATGGCCGTCCTCTCTACTGGGGGTGGTGGGGGTGGGGCTGTGGGCGGGGGAGAGGGCGTGCCCCCCGGACCGGACAGAAGGCGACAACGGGCGTGCCGGGAGCGGCGGTTCGGCCGGCCCGGCCGACGACGGCACGACGGCCGCCTCCCGGAGGAAGCGGCCGCCTGCACTTGGCCGGCATGTACCTGGCCGGTGTGCACCTGGCCCGCGCCCACCTGGCCGGCATGTACCTGGCCGGTGTGCACCTGGCCCGCGCGCACCTGGCCGGCGTGCGCCTGGCGGCATCGACCGGCTCGTGCACATGGCCGGCGCGCACGTGGCCCGCGCGCATCTGATCGGCGTGCGCCTGGCCGGCGGTGCGGTCGTCGCCTAGCGGCCGCGGCCGACCGGCTTCTTGCCCTGTGCCTTCTTGGACAGTTGTGCCTCCGCGGGCTGCGTGCTGCTGCGTCCGGTGGAGCTGCCGGTGGCCGGACCGAAGTTCCCGGCCGGGGTGTTGTTGGCCGGTGTGTTCCGGGCCGGTGCGGGGGCGGCCGGGGTGTTGCCGGTCGGCGCCGACAGGGACGACTGGGAGGACGGCGGCGCCGGGGTGGGGGTGAACCCGGGCGGATACTGTCCCGGCTGGTTGCCGAGCATCGGGTTGTGGTGCATCCCGTACATCTCGTAGCCGGGGTCGTCCGCGACCCGGCCCGGGTCGGTGTGGGCGTGGTGCACGATGTCGGTCATCGTGGCCCCTCCGGCCACCCACGAACCCGCTCCGCCGACCATCTTGGTGGTCGACGACTCCTGGTCGGCCACGGCGGCGTAGGTGTTCAGCGCCGTCGACGCCAGCCGGCCGAGGCTCGCACCGACCTGGACCGGGTCCACATGGCCGCCCGCCCGGTGCTGCTGCATCTGGCCGTAGAGCTCGTAGCCGGCCACGCCGGCCTGCGCCGCGATGCCGACGCCGTTCACGATCGTCGCGGCCCGGCCCGACGTGAAGGACGAGGCGCCCTGGACGATCGTCGGTGTGACGTCGACCAGTGCCTTCACGATGCGGGACTTGTTCTCCGCGACCCACGCGGCCGCGCTCTTGCTCCACCGCGCGACCTGCCGCCCCTGCGGCTGGTCCGTGTTGACCGCGTAGAACTGCCTGTTGGACTGGTCGTACACGCCGGTGCCCGCGTTGGCGAACAGCGGAGGCGCGTCGTCCGGGACCGCCGCGCTGGAGACCCGGGCCCGCGCCCGCCTTCCGTCGTCGGAGATCCTGACGGACGAGTAGGAACTGGCGTTGGAATTGGCGCTGTCGTCCGAGTGTTGGGATCCTGCCATGTCACCCTTCCTTCCGGGAGGTGAGCGCTCCTGGTGAGCCTGTGACGGCGCCGGGACCGGCGCCGCCGACCGGATGACCGAACCGATCGCGAACACAACGCGCCCGCGGGGGTGGACGGTTCATCCCCTTCGCCCCGCACGCGCCGGGCCGGGCAAGGGCGTTCGCCCGGCGGCCGTCATGACCACGGGGACGGGGGCTCAGGAGGCGGCGGCGGTCCGAAGGGATCCATCGTCTCGACGGTGGGTGCCGCCTTCGGCCGGTGCATGCCGGGCTTGCAGCCCGCGAACGGGCCCTGCGGGTCGCGCAGGGTGTCCATGACCGACGACAGGTGGTCGCGGTGCCAGACGGCCGGTCCGGTCATGTCGGAGCCGGGCCCGGTGAGATCGCCCCAGGCCAGCCACAGCCCGTGCAACCGGGCGACCGCCTCGGGGTGTTCCCACCAGACGGAGCACCAGGGGGACTGGGAACTGACCTCCCTGCCGTAGACCGGCAGCAGCACGTGGTGCGTCCACAGGGTCAGCTGGCGCAGCGTCTGCGCGTACGCGGGGCCGTCGAGGTAGAGGATGAAGCGCGGCGGGGCGGGCTTCTCCTCACCGGGCGCGGGGGAGGACGGGCCGGCCCGGCCCCCGGTGGCCGAGGGGGACGTCTGAGTGGTGGACATGGCGATCTCCTGCTGAGGGGTGGAAACGGTGGCGGACGTGGTCAGGCGTCGGGGCGCACCACCCCGAGGATCTCCATCGACCCGGCCGGCGCCACGGTCACGTACCGCCCCGGGCGGGGGGCGTGGATCATCCGCCCGCCGCCGATGTAGAGGGAGACGTGACTCGCGTCGGCGTTGTAGATGATCAGGTCACCGGGACGCATCCTCGTCACCGGGACGCGGGGCAGCCGGCGCCACTGCTCCTGCGAGGTGCGCGGGATCGGCACGCCCGCCTTCAGCCACGCCTGCGAGGTGAGGCCGGAGCAGTCGTAGGAGCCGGGGCCCTCGGCGCCCCAGACGTACGGCTTGCCCAGTTCACGCCGGGCGAAGGCGACGGCCTCGCGGCCCGCGGTGCTGCCCGCGGTGCTGCCCCCAGTGCCGGTGCCGGTGCCGGTGCCGGCGCCGTCGAGAACACCCGTGCGCACCCACTCCGCCTGCGCCTGGTCGGCGGCCCTCCGCTCCAGCGCGGCCAGTTCCCGGCGCTGCCTGTTCTCCAGCCGCGACTCCACCCTCCGGGCCTCGTCGATGCGTGACTGGATCGTCCTGCGCCGGGAGCCGAGGGAACCGCGGTTCCTCCGCAGCCGCCCCAGCTCCTCGCCCGCCGCGGCACTGCGGGTGCGCAGTTCCTCCTGAGCCGTGGTCAGGCTGCCGACCGTCCGCCGGGTGGCCAGCTGCGCCTGACGGGCCAGGGACGCGTTGTCCAGCGCGCGTTCCGGATCGCGGGCCAGGGCGAACTGCACCTCGGCCGGGACACCTCCGCCGCGGTACTGGGAGCGGGCCGCCGCCCCGGCCAGCGCGGTCAGACGGCTCAGTTTCCGCTCGGCCGAGGCCACGTGGGCCCGCAGCGTGCCGAGGCGCTTCTCCTGCCGGGTGATCTTGCCGTCCAGCGCGTTGTACTGCTCCGTGGCGACCTCGGCCCGGTGGTAGAGGCGGTCGAGTTCGGCCCGCACCTCGGGGAGGGTCTGCGGTTCGGCGCCGGCGGGCGGGTGGAGCGTCGCCGTCAGGGCCAGGGCCAGCGTGACGACGGCCGCCGTCCGGCGGCCGTGCGCGCCCGGGTTCTGTGTCATGCGGTTCGTGGCTCCTTCGTGGTCACGTGGGCAACCGCACAACGGACCCGTGCCCCGCGGAGGTTCAAGGAAGGGGTGAACCGGCGGCACCCCGTGGGCCGTTGTGGCCCGCAGGGCGCCGGCGAAGGGGTTGAAGTGAACGCACAAGTGGTGCTGCTCGCGCTGTGCACGGGACTCGGCTTCGGCTGCCTGCTGGCCGCGGCCCGGGCGCTCGTGACGGCCGCCTTCCTGTGGGCGCGCGGCCGGCGCGTGACGGGCCGGGTGACGGCACGCGCGGCGACGGACGGCGGGCGCGGCGGGCTGGTGGTGTTCTCCGACCACCTGGGCAGGGACTTCGTCCTCGACCCCGGGCCGCTCGGGCCGCTCTGCGGAGTGCCGCCGGTCGGCGGCAGCGTGCCGGTGGTCCATGCGCGCCGGCATCCGGCGCGGGCCAGACTGTGGACGACCCGCCATCTGCTGGCGCCGGCGTTCGGATGGTTCCTGTCCGCCGTCGTGGCGTTCGGCACCGGGATCGTGACGGCGCGGTGAGCCCGCCCCGCGCCCGGCGGATCGACGAACTCGATGTACTGCGCGGGTTCGCCCTGTTCGGCATCCTGGTGGTCAACGCCCTGCTGATGGCGGGCCCGTACACGGTCTTCGGCCGGGGGCCCGGGGCGTCGGGGGCGGACCGCGTCGCCGCGTGGGCGGTGACCGCCCTGGTCACGGCCAAGTTCTACGTCCTGTTCTCCTTCCTCTTCGGCTACAGCTTCGCTCTCCAGGCCCGGTCCGCGCGCCGGGCCGGTGCCGCCTTCGCCCCCCGCCATCTGCGGCGCACGGCGGGCCTGTTCGTCCTGGGCGCGGCACACGCGGCCCTGCTCTACCCGGGGGACATCCTGACGACGTACGCCGTCCTCGCGCTGGTGCTGTACGGGCTGAGCGGCCTCGGCGTGCGGGCCCTGCTGCGGGTGGCGGCCGCGCTGCTGCTGCTCCTGGCGGCGCTGCTGCTCGGATACGGGCTGCTGACCGTCGCCCTCACCGAACCGGTCACCACCGCCTGGTACACGCCCGGGGACGCCGCGCGCGCCGCCGCGTACCGGGGGGACGCCGCCTCGGTGCTGCGCACCCACCTGCGTGACCTGCCGGCCGTGCTCGGCACGAACCTGCTGTACGCGCCCGCCATGCTGGCCGCGTTCCTGGGCGGGCTGGCCGCGGCGAAGTCCCGGCTGGCCGAGCGGCGCGGACAGGACCGCGTGTGGCTGCGCCGGACCGCCCTGCGCCTGCTGCCGCTCGGTCTGGGCGGTGGTGTGGCCGCCGCCGCTTGCGCGAGCGGACCGCTGGACGGCCGTTGGTTCCTCGTCGGGCAGGCGGTCACCGTCCTGACCGCCCCGGCGCTCGCCACGTCGTACGCCTGCGGTCTGCTCCTGCTGCTCACGGGCCGGGCCGGGGCGCGCGTGCCGGCGGCGGCCGGTGTGCTCGCCGCCGCCGGGCGCACGGCACTCACCCACTACCTCACCCAGTCGCTCGTCCTCGCCTGCGTCTTCTCGGGCTACGGGCTCGGGCTGTACGACCGGGCCGGCACGGTGGCGGTCCTGGCCGGCTGCGTCCCGCTCCACGCCGCCCAGCTCGCCCTCGGCGCACGGCTGTCGGCGCGGACGCGGTACGGGCCGGCCGAGCGGGTGCTGCGCGCCCTGACACTGGGCCGCCGCCCCGCAGGGCCACCGCGGCCGGTCACTAAGCCCGCTTGGACAGCGGCACCCCCCGCGTCCCGGTCCCCGGACCCGCGACGGAGCGCGGAGCCGGCAGACACCGTGCCGCCCGCTCCGTGATGGCCGCCGTCTCCGCCTTGGCCGCCGCCGAGATCCCCGCCGCGCCGGGCTCCTTGTACCAGGGCCGCAGCCGGATCAGCGCGGGCTTGACGCCGGTCGCGAGCAGCAGGGCCGTGCCCTTGGGCAGGGCACGGATGCGGTCCGGCGGCAGAACGGACTCCTGGCGGTAGGAGTACGACCGGGACGTGCCCTCCTTGCCGCGTGAGACGGTGGGGGTGCGGACGTCGTGCTGGCCGACGAGCGTGGAGATCTTCTGCACGAAGTCGGCGTCGTCCAGACCGGCGCCGAGGAGCTTGACCGTCGCCGCGCTCCACAGCGCGTCCATGCCGACCTCGCCCCACACGCGGGCCCCCTGGCGGTAACTCTGCAGCAGGGTGACGACGTTGATGCCACGGGAGCCGAAGTGCGAGTACAGGTCGGGCAGATCGGAGATGCGGCAGACGTTGGCGGCCTCGTCGAGGACCGCGGTCAGCGGCGGATCAAGCCGGCCGCCCATGCGTTCGGCGGCGACCACACCGGCCCGCATCGTCGCGTCCGCGAGCCCGGCGATGACGCCGGCCGCGGAACCGCCGCCGTCCTTGGAGAGCAGGTAGAGCGTGTCCCGGCCGAGGACATGCCGGTCGGGGCGGAACTCCGGGAGCAGCGGGTCGGGCGAGACCCAGGCGAGGATCTCCGGGGCGAGCAGGCAGGACACCGTCTGGCGGGCGGTCTCGTAGATGCCGTCCCGGGTCTCGACCGCACCGCGGACGGTGCCCTGCAACTGCTCGGCCATCGCCACGAGCCCGGCGTCGCGCAGCAGGTCGACCGGGGTGCGGTCGGCGGGGTCGGCGAGCCAGCCGAGCAGTTCGGGCAGGGGGGTCCCGCTGCGGGCCGCCGCCAGGAAGAGAGCCGTGAGGGTGTTCTGGGCGGCCGAGATCCAGAAGTCCTTCTTCGCGGTGTCGTCGTTGACGGACGCCACGAAGTGACCGGCCATGCGCCGAGCGCCCTCGATGGTGTGGCACTCGCCGAGCAGGTCCCACCACAGGGCGCGCGGGGTGTGCGCGATGCCCTGCGGGTCGAACGTCCAGACCGTGCCCGCCTTCTCGCGTTCGGCGCGGGTGACGGCGTACACGTCCGACTTGTTGGACGTGAGCAGGACCGCGCCCTGGGCGCGCAGCACCCGGGGGACCGCGATACCGGTGGACTTGCCGGCCCGCGGCGCCATCAGGTCCAGCTCCACGTCCTCGTGGCTGCTGCGCAGCTCCGGCCCGTTCGGCAGGAGATCGCCCAGGAGGTTGCCGGTCTCGTCCGGGTGGAGCCGGTCACGGCCCTGCAGGGTGGGGCGCAGGTCGCGGGCGCGGGCCTCGATGCCCTTGGGGCACATGGCGGCGAGTTCGCGCCGCCCGGCCAGGCCCTTGGTGCGGCCGGCCCGGCCCAGCAGGGAACGCGTCAGCAGGGCGACGGGCAGGGCGACGAGCGTCAGCAGCCCCAGCATGCCCGCGTAGAGCGCTGCGGCCGGCGTCCCGGGCCACAGGCCGCCGGGCCCGCCGGTGACCAGCCGCGTCACCGTGGACAGGGCGAACGGCGGGCCCTGCCAGCCGTTGCCCGTCAGCCCCGACCCGAGGGTCCCGCCGGACCAGACGACGGTGAACATGACCAGACCGGTCCCGGCGAGCGCCACGATCGCCCACGGCAGTTGCTCGTGGGCGCTGCCGGTGCCCGGGGCCCTCACGCGGTCCACCTCCCCGCCCCGCCCCCGGGCGGGCCGTCGGGCGTGCCGGGCAGTGCGTAGGCCCCGTCCCGGGCGGCCCGGGCCACCTGCGCGGCCGTGTGGGCGAGTTGCTGCTCTGCGGCCCGCTCGTTCGCCGTCCACCGGGTGTTGGTGTCGTGCAGCCTGCGTTCGGCGTCGGTGATCGCGACCTTGATCGGGATGCCGGGGCGCCCGCCGACCTTGATGAGGAAGCGGCCCCGCCCGGGCGGCTCCTCGTGCTCTCCCGACACCCCCCAGCCGGGCGGGGAGGACCACGACGACACGAGCTCGATCTCCCGCCGGGACAGCCCCACCACCTTGCCCAGGTCCTCCATCTCCGCCTTCGGCAGCCCCGCGCACACCACCATGCCCGCCCGCTCCACGAACCCGCGGGCCTTGGCCCGGTCGGCGTCCGTGCCGAGGGCCTCGGCGTCCTTGAGCGTGTGGGTGATCTTGGCGTCCCCCAGGCCCAGGGAGCGGTTCAGCCGTGTCAGCGCGTCGATGCGGTCGACGATGCCGGAGGCGGCGCGCAGCGGGCGCCACAACTCGTCGAGCACCGTGAAGAACCAGCGCCGCGGCTCGAGACCGGCGTCCGCGAGCGCGTGCGAGGCGGCCACCGTGCCCAGCCCGTCGGACCAGGCGGCGAGCATCGCGGCGGCGGTCAGCTGGGTGTCGGCCTCACCGATGCCGGAGATGTCGATGCACACCGCCGGGGCGGCCGGGTCGATGCGGGTGGAGGTCTCGGAGGCGAACGTGTCGCCCAGCGGACCGTCGAGGATGCCCAGCAGGGAGCGGTGCAGCGGGTCGACGGCGTCCCGGTAGCGGGCGTCGTCCCCCCGGTCGAGGGTGACCGCGCGCACCCGGTCGGGTCCCTCGGCGAGCACCCTGAGCACGTCCGGCAGCAGCACCGTACGGCCCTGCGGGGTCCGTTCGCGCAGGTGGTGCAGGACGGCGGAGAGCACCGACTGCTCGTGGTCGTCCATGGGCCGGCCGCGCACGATGGTGATCAGCGCGGCCACCATGTTCAGCACCCGGCCGTGCGTCTCGGCCTTCAGCACCTCGCCCGCCTCGCCGCCGATCCGGGCCGCCGCCGCGCCCATGGCACCCGGGTCGAGGACGTTGATGCCGCCCCGGCCGCGGCCGATGGAGATCACCTGGCCGCCCAGGGCGCGCACCGTGTCGGCGTAGTCGGGCTTGAGGTCCCCGAGGACCAGCGGCACGACCCCGGTCGCGGAGAGGCCGATCAGCATGCGGTTGACCAGCGTGGACTTGCCCAGGCCCGGCATGCCGAGCATGAACAGCGAGGGGTTGGAGATGTAGCGGGCCCGGGTGAACCAGTTCAAGGGGTCGCCGCAGACCGTGGCCCCGGTGAACAGGTGCTGTCCCAGCGGCACGCCCGTCATGGGCGAGCCGGAACCCGCGGCGAACGGCCACATACCGCACGCCTGCACCGTGGTGGCCCGCCACATCGTCGGCGGGTCCAGATAGCCGACCCGGCCGCCCCCGGGCCCGTACCAGCCGCGCGGCGGCACGAAGAGCTCGCGCGCCCGGGGACGCCCGCTCGCCCGCTGCTTCCTGCGGCCTGTGCGGCCACCGCCCCGCCCGCCGCCGTCCGCACCCTGCCCGGGCTCCGCCGGCGGGGCGGCCCCCGCTCCGGCGCGCAGCGCGCTCAGCTCCTCGCGCGCCCGCAACTCGGCCAGCCGGTCGGCCTGTTCGGCCCGCCTCTCCTCGCGGCGGCTCACAGCGCCTCCTGCAACTCGTGGGGGATGAGGGTCTGCTCCCACGGGAGGATCCCGGCGGGCAGCGTGCAGCTGAACGCCGCCGCCTGCATCCGGTCCGCGGGCCGCATCAGCACCCGGGAGGCGGCCGTCAGATTGCGCACGGTGACGCTTGCGTCGGCGAGCTGCTCCATGGTGTCGACGGTGACCGTCAGCATGACGGAGAACTCCACGAGCCCCGCGCCCGACGCCTCCTCGGCCGCCGTCTGCTCCGCCGCCCGCATCTCCGAGGCCGCGCGGGCCTGCACCATGCCCCGGCCCGACGTCGCCATGAACTGGGCGCTGCGCCGGTCCGCCTCGACGATCCGGGCCGAGGTGGCCGGGTCGATCGGCCGGTACACCAGAGCGACCCGCTTGCGCCGGGTGCCGGGCGCCGCCTCCAGCATCCCGCGGAGCACCGAGGACCGGACCGTGCCGCGCGGCGCCAGCGTCATCAGCCAGGTCCGGGAGACCCCCGAGTCGTGCTGATAGCTGCCCACGGTCTCGACGGCGGCCGCGGGCCCGGCGTCCTCCCACTCCAGGCCCGTGCCGCCGTGCCGGGCCCGGGCGTCGAGGACGTCGGCGGCGACCGCCGGGTCGTAGGCCACCCGTACGACCTCCGCGATCCGTTCCGCCGACAGCGGGGCGGCCGCTCCGCCGCCCGCCGCCACCAGGCCGCTGAGCAGGCCGGGGATGCGGATGGCGAGGTCGGTGATCACGTCCTCCTTCTTCCGCCGCTGGTTGGCGGGCACGCCGTAGGTGAGGGCGACGTAGGTGTGCATCTCGGAGGACGCGGTGGGATACCGCTCGACGACCTCCTCCATCACGGCCCGGGCCGCCGCCGGCGCGTTCTCCCGGATGCGGGGCAGGACCTCGTGGGCGAGCCGGGTGCCGGGGTCGGGTGCGGTTTCCACGATCACCGACGCGCCGCGCAGGCCGGGCTCGTGGGACAGCCGCGCCAGCCACTCGCCCCACAGCGCGACCCACACGTCCACCTGGTCGGGGTCGACGAGCGCGCCACCGTCCGGGTCGCAGCCCAGCACGATCGTGTAGAGGTTGCGGCCCGGGTGGTGCAGCACGCCGAAGGGGCGGTCGTAGGCGTCCCGGCCCTCGGTCGCGGTCACCTTGTTGAGCAGCCCCGGCGGACGGAACCGGCCGCCGGGCCGGGCGGACAGCGGCCCGGAGACGTACAGGTGCGCCCCCTTGGCCTTGCGCCGCCGCCAGCCGATGCGCAGGGCCATCAACTGGTAGACGTTGCGGCCGTCCTGGGTGCGGACGGCGAGCGGGACCAGGAGCACCGCGATGGGGGTGACCACCACCATCGCCGCGTACAGCGAGATCAGTGACGCGAGCAGTGTGAGGACCAGCCCGCCGAAGACACCGAAGGTGCCGACGAGACCGAGCGGGCCGAGCCCGGGACGCCGGGGACGGCGCCAGTTCCCGTAGGTCGGGTGGGTGACGGCTTCCGTGGACATGGGGGTTCGTTCTCCCTTCGTGGAGTGCGCCGGAGCGGTGCGGTGACGGGCCGGGCGCGGGTGGGACGACTGAGGGGGCGGGGACCGCCGGGCTCCGCGGGGGGATCGGGAGCCCGGCGGCCGATCGGGGTGCATCGGCCGCCGGGCGGTCCGGCGGTGGCGCCGGGCCGCCCGGGCCGCACGGGTCAGGTGTTGTGCCCCTTGTCCGGGTCGGCGCCCTCCAGCGAGCCGGAGGCGGCACGGCCGGCGATCTGAGCCGCCGTCACCGCCGCCCCGACGGCGACCCCGACCGGACCGCCCGCCGCGGCGGCGGCCCGGCCCGCGCCCGCGGCCGCTCCGCCCCCGCCGGCACCGCCACCCGCCCCGGCGCCCGAGGCACCCGGGTGGCCGACGCCTCCCGGACCGGGCGCACCCGGTGTGCCGGAGGAACCGGAGGAGCCCTGCGAACCGCCCGAGCCGCCCGACCCGGACGCCCCCGATGCCCCCGACGCGCCGCGCGGACCACTCTGCCCGGCACTGCCGCCACTTCCTCCACCGCTGCCGAGCGAACGGGCTCCGGACGCCAGGGACCCGCCGACCGTGGACATCGCCCCGGACATCGCGGACGCCCCGCCGAGTGCGGCGGTGGCGGGCACGACGAGCTTCAGCAGGGCGGGCAGGGCGACGGCGGACAACAGCATCACGCCGATACCGGCGATGCGTTCGTTGATGTCGCTGCCGCCGTCCCGACCCGAGCTGATCATGGCCGAACCCGCGTACAGCACCAGCCCGGCCGCCGGTTTGTACAACAGCCAGGCGATCATCCAGCCGAGGTGCTTGCGCCACCAGCCGCCGCCCCAGTCCGTCATCGAGGCGGCGGCGGCCAGCGGAAGGGTGCCCAGCAGCAGGATCATGACGCCGAGGCGGATGTAGAGCAGGATCGTGTGGATGATCCCGGCGATCAGCAGCAGGAAGGCGAGCACCAGCAGCAGGAACGACTCGATGCCGTTGCCGTCGGAACAGGCCCCCACGGCGCTCAGCTGCTTCTCCGCACCCGCGTTGAACAGATAGGTGGAGTAGTCGTCCGAGAGGGCGGCGGCGGCCGTGACCACGGTGGTGGCGGCCCCCGAGACCAGGACGACCCGCATGATGCCCTTCAGCGCGGTCGTGCCGGCCGCCCCGCGCCGCTCGATCGCCATCCGGGCGGACGCGAACAGCAGCGAGCCGACCGCCAGATACACCACGATCCACTGGGTCTGGCTGTTGATGTCCTGGGCGGTGGTGGTCCCCGACAGGGTCGGGATGCCGGTGGTCAGCGCCCCGAACACCGCGATGGCGCCCGCCAGTACGGCGTTGGCCACGCCTTCGACGATGGTCCCGATGGGGTCGCCGAGGAAGCTGAAGAAGCCGACCGCGATGTCGACGAGGGGATTGCCGGTCGGGCAGGCCATGTCAGACCCCCCAGAGCAGATGGCCGTCGGTGCCCTGGACCGCCTTCACCGGGGTGTGCAGGGCACCGTTGCCGGAGGGCTGGACCTTCCAGTCGCCGCCGCTCCAGCGCAGGGCGACGGAGGTCGTCGCGTAGCCCTGACCGGTCTTGAGCAGCAGCTCCACCGTCGCCGCCGTGCCGGAGTAGGCGGGCACCGAGAATCCGGCGTAGGAGGCGGCGGACGAGCCGCCGGAACCGGCGTCCGGGCGGGAGCCGGTGCTCCGCGTGCCGGCCGGGGCGTCGTCCCGGACGGTGGAGCGTGTGAAGACGAACAGGTCCCGCCCCCGGCCGGCCACCAGCTGCTCCTGGGCGATCGTCCGCCAGTCGGGTCCGCTCATGTGCGAGGGAATGACGTGGGCGGCCAGGACGGCCCCGGTCGGCGTGTGCGCGAAGCACCACCACACCGGGCCCTGGGCCAGGGTCGGGCCGGCCGACGCCGAGACGGGCACGCGCGTGACGCCGAGGGCGCGCCAGTCGACATCGTCCGGCGGGGACGTGGGCATGACGTCGCCGTGTCCGTCGTCGGTGCGGCACCCGTCCGGCCGGCCGTCCTTCATGGCCGGGGATCCGGACAGCGGCCCCTTCGACGGCTGGGCGCTCGCGCCCTCGTCCGCGGTGCCCCGGCCCGCCGTCAGGGCGACGATCCCGCTCAGCAGGACGACGACGCCGAGGAACGCCGCCGACGCCTGCCAGCCGCGCTGCCTCCAGTACGGCTCCGACGGATCGGACCGGTACCGGCGTGGCTCCCGGTACTTCCTGCGCGTGAACATCTCGATCGTCCCGTCGTCCGCGGTCAGTTGAAGACGAAGCGGACCAGCGGACCGGCCGTGGCGACCAGGACGCAGCCGCCGAGCACCATGCCGAGCCGGCTCATGTGCTCGGAACTCTCACCGCGCTTGAGGGAGATGGCCATCATCGTGCCGGTGATCAGCACCCCGGCCACACCGGCGGCGGTGCCCGCCCAGGCGGCTATGCCGAGCACGGTGTTGACCTTGCGGGTGAGTTCGCCGGGGGCGTTGCTCTGCGGCTGGGGCACACCGCCGGCGAGCAGGTGGGTGGTTTCGAGGAGCAGGGACATGCGATCTCCGGGTGGTCGGCGCCGCGCGCGAGCGGCGGGCGCGGGGAAGCGGATGAGTGGGTGGTGCGGAGGAGGTGCCCGGCCCTCAGTGGAGGGACAGGTCACCGAGGAACGCGACGAGCGGACCGGCCGTCGTGGCGAGCAGGCAGGCCAGGGTGACGAAGAAGAAGCCGCGGAAGTACGTGCCGCCCTCGCCCGGTTCGCCGCGCCGCAGCTGGATGGCCATCTGCATGCCGACGATGAGCAGGCCGCCGACCCCCGCGGCCGAGGCGCACCAGGCGAGGACGCCGAGGATCGCGCCCGCGTCGGGGGTCGGGGTGTAGGCGGCGAGCCGCCCGCCGAAGGGCAGGGCGAGGCTCGTGAGGGGGGAGGTCATGCGTCGGTTTCTTCACCGTCGGCGCCCACCAGGTCGGCGAGCACACTGAGTTGCCGGGGCAGCCGCGCGGGCTGTCCGCCCACGCGCCAGGCCGGTATCCACGGCACGCGCTGCACGCGGGCGACCGAGCGGACGACCCGGATGCGGCGCAGCAGGCCGAGCGGGAGCCGCCCGGGGGCGTCGGCGACGAGGACGACACCCAGCAGGTCGACCCCCTGAGGGGCCTTGCCGTCCCGCAGCGCGCCCAACGCCCGTGACACGGCGGTCAGTCCGCGCGCGCTCGTCCGGCCGACCAGCAGGATCCGGCGCGGCTCGCCCCGCGCGGGCTCCGGCCAGCGCGCGCCCACGTCGACCCCGCCGAGCGCTTCGGCGAGCGAGCTGGCACCGGCCCCGCCGTGCGCCTTGACCCACCCGATCTCCCCCCGTGACCTCCCACGTCCCGGGGCCCGCCGCACCGGCTCGTCCCAGGGGGCCTCGCCGCCTCCGGGCGCGGAGGTCCGCGGGGCGGAGCCGGCGGAGCCCCGGCGCGCGGCCTGCCCCACCCTTCTGCCCGGCCCCGGCAAGGGGCCAGGGCCTGGCGCGGGGCCCGGGCGGGGTGCCCGTGGGGCGTGCGGAGTCGGCGTGGTGGCCTGCCCGGTCGAGGAGGCCGTGCCCTGCCCCGCGCTCGGCGGGGTGCCCGAGCCGGAGGTACCGCCTCCGGGGGCCGCCGGCCGTCCGGGCTTCGGCCCCCGGACCCATGACTGAGGGTTCGACGGCGTCGCCTCAGGAGTGCTCATGTGCGGTCAGCCCTCCTTCTCCGCTCGCGCTTCGGCTGTGCTGGCTCATTCGATGTCCACGGGTTTGAACTGAATTGCTCCCGGGCCCGTTTCGATCTCCCGAGCCCGTCGACAGCACAACGGGCCGTCCAGCCGTCGCGGTTCAAGGCAAGAGGAAGAAGGCGGGCCCATGAGCGCGGGCACGGGAGAGAGCGGGGAGGGCGGGACCTCCACCGCCGTCCGGAACACCATCGCCGCCGGCACCGGCTGCGGCTGCCTGCTGTCGCCGCTCGCGCTGCTCGGCACCCTGGTCGTGATCATCATCATCGGCGGTTTTGGGGTCCTGCTGGCGCCGCTGATCGCGCTGATCCTGCTGTTCTCGGGCGGCGGCGGAGACGGTTCCGCCGGTGCGGACGACGCGGACGAGGTGATTGCCGTCTTCAACGGCGACGGCGGCGGCGACCTGGACTCCTCGACGGTGCCGGAGGATCTGGTGGACCCGATCGAGGAGGCCGGTGAGCTGTGCGGGGCGATCGGCCCGGTCGTCATCGCCTCGCAGATCGAGCGGGAGTCCGGCTTCAACCGGGAACTGGTCGGCGAGAACGGCGAGGAGGGCATCAGCCAACTGCCGCCCGCGGTCTTCGAGAAGTACGGCGAGGACGACGACGACAACGACAAGACCTCGGCCTTCGACGCCGAGGACTCGATCATGGCCCAGGGCCGCCACCTGTGCGATCTGGCCGACCAGGCCCAGCGGATGATCGACGCGAACGAGGCCACCGGCAGCGTCCTGGACCTCGCGCTGGCCGGTTACCACGTGGGAATGGACGCCGTGCGGGCGGCCAGGGGAGTGCCGCAGACGAACGAGGCGCAGGGCTACGTCCTCGCCGTCCGGGCGCAGTTCGCCAAGTACGCGGGCGTGGCCGCCCCGCCTCCCGGCGCCACACCGGGAGTAACCCCGGGCGTCACTCCTGACGTCACCCCGGGAACGGGCCCGGGGCCCACCGCCTCCCCGTCCGCTTCCGCCGCTTCCGCCGCTTCCGGCGTCTGAGTATCAGGAGGACTGCCAGTCATGACCCGCTTCGCGGTGCGCATCCCGGGTGAGGGACGCGCCGAGATCAACGGCGAGCTCCTGGTCGTCGAGGAGGGTGGGTCCGTGCACGAGGCCGTGCTGGACCGCCTGCAACGTCACGCGCAGGAGCGTGCCGCCGCGGTCGAGGCCACGGTGAACGACGGCCTCTCGGACGCCCACTTCGTGCTTCAGGTGGCACCCGACGGCTCCAGCCGGCTTCTCGATGCGACGGAGGGGAGGGAGGAGAGGCAGGACAGGGAGGAGAGGCAGGACAGGGAGGAGAGGGAGGGAAGGGACACGACGGAGGCGACGGACCATCAAGCCCCCGGACCCCCGCCGCCGGCTCCCGCTCCCGCCCCCGTCTCGGCCCCCGCTCCCGTTCCCGTCTCGGCCCCCGCTCCCGCCCCCGCTCCCGTTCCCGTTTCCGCCCCCGTCTCGGCCCCCGCTCCCGCCCCCGCTCCCGTTCCCGTTTCCGCCCCCCTCTCGGCCCCCGCTCCCGCCCCCGTCTCGGCCGTCGCCGCCGCGGTCGCCCGCGCCCGGGCCGCGGCGACCGCACCCTCCGCTGCCCCCGCACCCACACCCTCCGCTGCCCCCGCCCCCGCACCCTCCGCACCCCCGGCCCCCGCCCCGCCTCCCCGGCCGCTCCGCGCCCTTCCGCCGGAACTCGCCGCAAAGGTCGCGCACATCAACGCGCTGACGGCCGCGGGCCGGATCGAGGAGGCGTCCGCCGAGGTGACCGCCCTGCGCGTGGCGCTGACCCGGTCGGCCGGCACGGAGCACCCGGACGCGCTGGAGGCACGGGCCATGGAGGCGTACCTGGCGCACCTGCGCGGAGACCACAGGGAGGCGACCGTCCTGGCCCTTTCGGTGGCCCGCATCCTGTGCGGCGCCGGGGACCCCGGGGCCCCCGCGGCGATCGCACGGGCGGCAGCCGCCTGGCAGCGCCTGGAGGACGGCGGGGCGGTCATCGTCCACGGCGGCGAACTGCTGCACATGTGGGACCGGTTGCGCGCCGCCGGCCGCCTCGCGCCGACGGACGAACGACTGGCCCGCCGGGTGCGCGCCCAGATGGCGTCGCTGTCGGCCCACGTGTGACCGGACGGTCGATGTACGCGCCGTGGACCGCGCGTCAAACGAGCGTGGAACGCCCCTGACCACACTCCGTTCCACCGGAGGCCCCGCTTCCGGCCGACATGGCCGGCGGGCCGCCCCACGGAGCAGGAGCAGGAGCACACCATGAACGTGACGGTGATCGGGTCCGCGAGCGCGGTGTCACCCGAGGAACGGGCCCTGAGAGACCTCTATCTGGAGCACGGTCCGGCCCTCTACGCCTACGTGCTGCGCATGCTGGGCGGGGACACCCACCGTGCGGAGGACGTCCTCCAGGAGACGCTGCTGCGCTGCTGGAACAAGCAGACGCTCGCCGACGGCGAGGGCATGGCCGTACGCCCCTGGATGTTCCGCATCGCCCGCAACATCGTGATCGACGCACACCGGACGAAGATGGCCCGTCCTCAGGAGATAGGCGGCGCCGACTGGCTGACCGAACTGGGCACCGACGCCGACGACATCGAACGCATGCTGTCGTCCGTCGTCCTGCACGACGCCCTGCGGGCCCTGACGCCGGCCCACCGCGAGGCCCTGGAGGCCACCTTCTTCGCCGACCGCACCACGCACCAGGCGGCCACCGCGCTGGGCGTCCCCCAGGGCACGGTGAAGTCCCGTGTCTACTACGCCCTGCGCAGCCTCAGAGCGGCCCTGGAGGAACGCGGGGTGCGATGACCGGCCATGCCGGGCGTCCGCCCGCCGGGGATCTCGCCCGCGGCCCTACTCCAGTCCGAACAGCCCCGGGTCCGACGCCAGCTTCCTGAAGACCGCCGCGGGGTCGGCGACCAGCCTGCGCTGCTCGAGGTCCAGGATCCCGCCGACCGCCGTGATCTCCGCGGCCACCGTGCCGTCGGCCTTCACGACGCTCTGCTCGATCCGGAACGTCTTGCCGCCGCTCCACGCGAAGGCGCAGGTCACCTCGACCTCGTCGCCCGCGAGCAGCTCGCGCTTGTAGCGGATGGTCGTCTCCAGGGCGACCGGGCCTACGCCACTGCCGACGAGGGCGGACTGGCTGATCCCCGCGGCGTGGAGCAGCGACCAGCGGGCGTGCTCCGCGTAGTTCAGGTAGACCGCCTGGTTGAGGTGTCCCTGGACGTCCGTCTCGTAGCCACGGACGGTCACAGGGACGGAAAACGGCTCGCTCACGGTTTTCCCTTCTCGCGCCGGATCTCTCGCACCGGACTCTCGTGCACTGCGCAACGATCCACCGATCTTGGCATGTCCCTCACGCCCGGCGCGGCGAAGCCAGCAGATACCGGCTCCCGGTGCGCGGCTCGCGGTGCTCGCTCACCTGCCAGCCTGCCCCTTCCAGGGTGGCCGCGCAGGCCCGCAGCGCTTCCCCGTCGGGCTCGTGGACGGCGACGGCCTCCGGCTGCGGGGTCTCCCATACGCGGTAGCCCCCGCCCTCCGTCCCCGCCGGAGCGTGCCCGGCCGCCTCAAGGGCCAGCGCCGCCGCCCGCACCAGGTGCGTACGCTCCCAGCCGCACGGCCGGTCCACGTCCCCGCCCGGATTGGTCATCCGGCGCAGCTCCAGCAGCCCCTGCCAGGCGCTGTGCACCTCACGGCGCCGGGCGGGGCCGGTGGCCGCGGCGGTCTCCTCACCGCCCACGCGCGCGGCGAACACGCCCGCCGACGCAGGGGCGCCCCCGGACCCGGACGCGGCCCCGGACCCGGACGCGGCCCCGGACCCGGACGCGGCCCCGGATGCGTCCCCGGACCCGGCCTCGGGCGCCCGGGTGATGCCCTGCCGCACCCGGTGTCCCTCCGGCGAGAGGAAGTGGTCGTGCGGCGGCCGGGGATGCCGGAAGGCAAGCCCCCGCTTCACCAGGGCGGTGAGCTGCGCCTCCGTGCCCCGCAGCCGCCCGGTCACGGGATCGGCGGCGTCGATGACACGCCGCTGCGCGGCGGTCGGCGGTCGGGTCACGGCACACTCCTCTCCGTCCGGTCCGTCCGGCAGTCCCATCCGTCCGGCGACGGGCACATGGCCGGCGCGGGGCACCACACCCCCACCTGCTCGAAGGGGCACCACACCCCCACCTGCTCGAAGGCTACGACCCGCCACTGACATTCCGCGCCGGGACGACTCCCCGCCCCGAACCCCGACCCGGCACGCCCCGACCCGACACACCCCGACCCGACACACCCCGGCCCGACACACCCCGCCCCGCCGCCCGCCGGGGCTCGGGCCGCCAGGTGGCCACCAGCGCGGCCGCCAGCAGCAGCTCGGCCAGGTCACCGCCGTAGTACATGATCTCCGCGCCGCCCCGCACCTGGTCGACCGGCGCGTGGATGTCGACCCAGAAGCCGCCGTACATCAGTTGGGAGATCACCGCGTGTGCCGCGATCGCGACGCCGAGCCAGACCAGCCGGGCCCTGACCCCGGGCCGGGCGGGGGCCGGGTCGGGTCCGGCGATGACGTGGGCGAACAGGCACCCGGAGAGCAGGAAGTGCGCGTGCAGCAGCCAGTGCGCCGCCGGGGCGGCCGTGGTCGCGTCGTACAGGGGCGTGAAGTACAGCACCGCGAGGCCGCCCGCGGAGAGCGCGAGCGCGACCGCCGGGTGGGTGAGCAGGCGGGCGGGGGGACTGTGCAGCACCGCGGTCAGACGCCGGGCCGGGGCGACCGGCAGGGCGCGCAGCAGGAGCGTGACGGGGGCGGCCAGGACCAGGGCGAGCGGCGCGTACATGCCGATGAGGAGGTGCTGGACCATGTGCCCGCGGAAGTCCTCGTGGGCGAAGGGGGCCACGGGCGGCAGCAGCGCGACGCCCAGCAGGAGGATCCCGCCAAGGAACCAGCCGGTGCGCCACCGGCTCCAGCCGAGGACCGGGTTGCGGCGGCACGCCCGGCGGACCAGCAGCAGGTAGGCGGCGCAGGCGATGAGCAGCAGGAGCGCGGGCGGCAGCCAGTCCGGGGCACCGCCGCCCGCGGCATGCCCGTGCTCCTGCGGATGGTGGCCCATCAGCCGCGCGTGCCTTCGTGCCGGCCGGCGCCCGCACCGGGGTCGAAGGACCGGCCGCCGCGCTGGAGCAGGAGGCCGCCGGCGACCAGCAGGGCGCCCAGGACGAGGAAGCCGATGTCCCACCAGACCCGGCCCTCCCCGGCGTGGACGTGGTGGATGCCGAGGACGTGGTGGTCCAGCACCCCCTCCACGAGGTTGAACAGGCCCCAGCCGACGAGCATCCAGCCCCACAGCACCCGGGAGGTCCACACCCGCAGCCGGTCGTGGGTGACCCGCGCGTACAGCACGGCCAGGCCGAGCAGGACCGCGAGCCAGCACACGGTGTGGAAGACGCCGTCCCACAGGGTGTTCATCTCCAGGCCGGAGACGGTGTGGGGGTTGTAGTACTTCACCCCGATGCGGTCCTGGTTGGTGCTGGAGAGCATGTGGTGCCACTGCAGCAACTGGTGGAGCAGGATGCCGTCGGCGAATCCGCCCATCCCGACCCCGAGCACGATGCCCGGGAGCTTGAGGTCCGCCGGTCGTGCGGCGCCGGTCCGGGCTTCGCCCTGCGTGGTGGCCATCACTCGTCTCCGCTCCTGCCTGGGGGAAGGGCCGAAGACGACGTTCCCTTCTGCGCGGCGCTCAACGCCTTGCGCTCGTCCCCCATCCGGCTCAAAGACCGTTTCCGGTCGACCCCGCGGATCGGCGGGAAACGGCCTGTGTCTACTGGCGGTACCCGCCGAGGAACCGCCCGATCCGGCCGATCGCCGCCTCCAGGTCCTCCGCGTGCGGCAGGGTCAGGATGCGGAAGTGGTCCGGTGACGGCCAGTTGAACCCGGTGCCCTGCACCACCTGGATCTTCTCCCGCAGCAGCAGGTCCAGCACGAACCGCTCGTCGTCGTGGATCCGGTGCACCTTGGGGTCGAGGCGCGGGAAGGCGTAGAGCGCGCCCTTCGGCTTCACGCAGGTCACGCCCGGGATCTCGTTGAGCATGCGCCAGGCCACGTCCCGCTGCTCCAGGAGCCGCCCGCCCGGTGCGGTCAGTTCGCGGATGGACTGCCGCCCGCCGAGCGCGGCCTGGATGGCGTACTGCGCGGGCGCGTTGGCGCACAGTCGCATGGAGGCCAGCATGGTGAGGCCCTCCAGGTAGTCCTTGGCGTGCTGCCTCGGGCCCGTCACCACCAGCCAGCCGGAGCGGAAGCCCGCCACGCGGTAGGTCTTGGACAGACCGCAGAAGGTCAGGACGACCAGGTCGGGGGCGAGGGCGGCGGCCGAGTGGTGCACGGCGTCGTCGTAGAGGATCTGGTCGTAGATCTCGTCGGCGAAGACCATGAGGCCGTGCCGCCGGGCGAGGTCGAGGATGCCCTCGACGATCTCCTTGGGGTAGACCGCGCCGGTGGGGTTGTTCGGGTTGATGATCACGACCGCCTTCGTCCGGTCGGTGATCTTCGACGCCATGTCGTCGAGGTCGGGGTACCAGTCGGCCTGTTCGTCGCACAGGTAGTGGACCGCCTTGCCGCCCGCGAGCGTGGTCACCGCCGTCCAGAGGGGGAAGTCGGGCGCGGGAACGAGGATCTCGTCGCCGTCCTCGAGCAGCGCCTGCACGGCCATCGACACCAGTTCCGAGACGCCGTTGCCGAGGAAGACGTCGTCGACGCCGACCTCCAGGCCGAGCGTCTGGTACCGCTGGGCCACCGCACGCCGGGCGGAGAGGATGCCGCGCGAGTCGGTGTAGCCGTGCGCCTGCGGCAGCATCCGGATCATGTCCTGGACGATCTCCTCCGGCGCCTCGAAACCGAAGAGCGCCGGGTTGCCGGTGTTCAGGCGCAGCACGCTGTGACCCGCCTCCTCCAGCGCGTCGGCGTGCTCGATGACCGGGCCGCGGATCTCGTAACAGACCTCGCTGAGCTTGCTCGACTGCCGGAACTCCATGCGCTGTTTCCCCTCTGGCGACTGGTGTTGCTTGGTTTTACCAAGTACGCGCTTGGAAAGTCCAACAACTTGTCTAGACTGCGGCGCATGCCACCTCGCCGAAGCTACGACCAGTACTGCTCCGCCGCCCGCGCGCTCGACGTCGTCGGCGACCGCTGGACGCTGCTGATCGTCCGGGAACTGCTCGCGGGCCCCCGCCGCTACACCGACCTGCACGCGGACCTGCCCGGCGTCAGCACCGACGTACTCGCCTCACGGCTGAGGGACATGGAGCGCGACGGTCTCGCGGCCCGGCGCCGGCTGCCGCCCCCCGGGGCGGCGTACGTGTACGAAGTCACCCCTCGGGGGCGTGAGTTGCTGCCGGTGCTGCAGGTGCTGGGAGAGTGGGGGCGGGCCGAGCTCGGCGAGCGCCGGCCGACGGACGCGGTGCGGGCCCACTGGTTCGCGCTGCCGCTGCTGCGCCTGCTGCACGGCGAGGGACTCGTCGAAGTCCGCCTGGAAGAGGGCCTGTTCCATCTGTACGCCGGTGCCGTGGAGGGTCCCGTCTACGGCGACGGGCCCGCCCCCGGCGAACCGGACGCCCGGCTGACCCTGGACACCGCCACGTGCACGGCAGTCGCCCGGGGTGAACTGAGCCTGCCCCAGGCCGTGCGGGACGGCCGGGTCGAGGTGAGCGGCGACGGCGCCCTGGCCGAGGAACTGCGTGAGGACGGGCAGAAGGCCCGCGCGGGGCGGGCCTTCTGAGGGGTGATCAGGTGGTGACCGGTCGGGGTCGTGTGCGGTCGAGGGCCGGTCAGGCCCCCGGCGGCACCCGGGACGGCCGTCCTGTCCCGCGGGTCAGGGCGTATCCGCCGACACCCGCCAGCGCGGCCAGGATCCCGCCCACCGCGGTCCACACCCACCGGTCCGACCACCAGCCGGACGTCCAGCCGTCCTTGGGTTCGAGACCGGCCAGCACCGCCGCGTCCTCCTGCTCCTCCTCGGACTCGGAGGCGATCCCCGGCACCAGCGGCTCGGCGAGCGAGCCGTCCACCGCGGCGGACCCGCCGATGTCCTTGGAGTCCGCCCGCACCTCGGCACCGACCGGCAGGCCCAGGTCGGCGGTGCCGACCCCCACGGCCGTCAGACGGATGTAGTACGTGCCGGGCAGCGGGTCGTTCGCCCACGGCTCCGACCAGGCGCGCACGGTGCGCAGCACACAGGCCAGCTCCACCGAGGAGGCGTCCGCCGCCGCGGTGCGGGTCTGCGCCCCGTACTGGCAGGCCTGGCGGCGGCGCAGACCGTCGTAGACGTCGATCTGCCAGGTCTGGGCGGCGTGGGTGTCCGGCAGCTTCACGCGCGCCCGGACCGTGGGGCGCTGTCCGGTGTCGGCGGGGAACGACCAGTACAGGTAGTCGCCGGTGGAGCCGCTCGCCGTGGCCTGCTGCCCCTGCTCGATCTCGGTCGCCGTGCGGAACGAGGTGCCGGCCCGCGTGGGAGCCGGCGAACCGTCCTGCGACGGGCTCGGTGAGGCGTCGGCGGCGGCCGGGCCGGCCGCCGCACCCAGGGCCAGCAGCGCCGCGCCCCACGCTCGTATCACTCGCATCAGTTGGTCCTCCAGACCGCGACCCGCCAGCGCGACAGCCAGCCCCAGACGAGACCGGCGAGGAAGCCGGTGAGGATGAGCACGCCGAGCAGCCACCAGCCGCGGCCCAGGCCGAAGGCGGCGACGTCGCCCGCCCGGTCCGGGGCGTCCACGACGTCCACGGTCAGCTCCAGTGGCAGACCGGGCGTGGTCTTCACGCCGGAGGCCGGTGAGAAGGAGTGCGAGACGGCGAGGCAGACCGCCTCCGCGGGAGCGTCCTCGTCGTCGCTGTCGGCCTTCGGGTAGCGCAGCCCCGTCGAGAGCACGTCCGTACGGCCGGTGCCCGCCGCCTCGCCGCGCACGATCTCGCGGCCCTTCGACGTGACGGCCCGCAGCAGCACGCCGTGGCCCGGGTTCACCGCCCGGTCCGCGCCGACGCTCACCGACACGCGCAGTTCCTGGCCCGGCCGCACGTCCACCCGGTAGAAGCGCTGCTGCCCGAACTCCTCGCGGTCGGTGTACAGACCCGACTTCAGCGTCGGCGCCGCGGAGCACCGGTCGGCGCCCTCGGCCGGCACCGGCGTCACCACCGGATCGGCCGCCCGGTCCACCAACTGGTTGACCTTGTCGGTGAGTTCGTCCTGGTGCTCGACCGAGGTGTAGGTGCCGCCGGTGGCCTCGGCGATGCAGCTCAGCTGCCGGCTGAGCTTGGCGGTCGGCACCAGGCCCAGGGTGTCGATGGTCAGGCCGATGCCCTTGGCCGCGATCTCACGGGCCACCTCGCACGGGTCGAGCGGGGCGCAGGTGTCCTCGCCGTCGCTGATCAGCACGATGCGCTTCGAACCGTCACCGCCGTCCAGGTCGTCGGCCGCCTTCAGCAGGGCCGGGCCGATCGGCGTCCAGCCCGTGGGGGTGAGGGTGGCCACGGCCGTCTTGGCCTCGGTGCGGTCGAGCGGCCCGACCGGATAGAGCCGCGCGGTGTCCTTGCAGCCCGTCTTCCGGTCGTCGCCCGGGTAGTCGGCGCCGAGCGTGCGGATGCCCAGTTCGACCTCCTCGGGCGTCGCGTCGAGCACCTCGTTGAACGCCTGCTTCGCGGCGGCCATCCGCGACCGGCCGTCGATGTCCCGGGCCCGCATCGAGCCGCTCACATCGAGGACGAGGTCGACCTTGGGGGCGTCCTGGCCCGTGGGTTCACCGGCGGCCGCCCCGGCCGGGAAGGCGAGCCCGGCCGTCAGCGCGGCGAGCAGGGCACAGACCCCGGTCGCCAGCCGTGTTCTTGTGATCATCGCCGGATCCTATTGATCACCCCCTGCCGGTTCCAAAACGGGGCTCAGCGCAGGGGGTTGGGCAGTTCCGCCCACTGGTCCCCGGGCGTGTGCGGCGAGAGCCGCATCAGCGTCAGCGCCTTCGTGGGCAGGGGATCCGCGCACAGCGCCGCGAGGTCGGGGGTGCGCGGCAGCTCCCGTACGGCGCTCTCCAGGGCCGCGCCGAGCACGTGGCCCGATCCGGCCGTACCGGCCAGCGCGCCCGCCACCAGCGACCCGAACAGCTTGCGGCGGAGCGCGCGTTCGTCGTCCGTGACCATCCGGGCCGGCAGGCCGGGCACCGTGATGCCGTGCCGGGCCAGGCGCGCCGGGCTGACACGGATGTCGGCCAGGTCGCGGTAGACCAGGCGCACCGGGTCGCCCGACGCCGAGAGGACCACGAGCAGGTTCTGGCCGTGCGCCTCCAGGGCCACGCCCAGCTCCAGCAGCCGCAGCCCGACGGTCAGGGTGAGCCGCGCGAAGCGGGCCAGCCAGGCGGGGGAGCGGGGCAGGTCCGTGGTGGCGAGCGCCGCCACCGGCAGGACCCGCTCACCGCTGCCCGCGTACGTCTGCGGGGACTCCCGCAGGACGGCCGCGAAGTCGGGGGATCCGGCCGCCGCCGCGCCCAGGGTGCGCGTGACGTGCAGCAGACCGTCCGTGCGCGCCGCGGGCACCCCCGCGAAGTCCGACAGCAGCGCCGACGCGGCGACCGACGGCAGGGAGATGTCCCGCACCGAGGACGTCAGACGGGCGCTCAGCGAGGTCTTCACCTGCGGTCCGCCGGGCAGGGCCAGCGTCCGCAGGGACATCAGCGGATGCGCGGGCCGCCGCCGCTCGCAGGTCCGCTTCAGCACGTGCGCCGCCTGCCAGGGGTGCACCGGCAGCACCACCCGCCCGCCGTCCCGCAGCTCGCCCGGCCACATGCCCGTCACCAGGCACTCCTCCTCCGGTACCGGCACCAGCCCCAGCTCCACGACCGGCCGGTGCTCGGGCCCGTAGGCCAGCTGCTCGGCCACCGAGAAGCCGGGCCGCGAGCGGCACGTCGGATGGAACGGATGCCCGTCGACGATCCGCTGCTCCCACTCCCAGTCGGCCTCCGGCCAGTCGTCCCGGACGCCCTCCTGCCCGGCCCTCGACAGCGCCAACGAGGCGACACTGTGCCCGAGTTCGGCCGCGAAGGAAGCGGAGTGCGGCACGGCCAGGCGGGTCATCAGCCGGGCCGGATCCGTGCAGGCGGTGTCATCGAGCAGTAGGACGGTGACGTACGCCCCGGTCGCGTACGGATCCGGCCGGGGGCCGTGCAGCCGGCGGCCGTCGGACAGCGACAGCGTCAGACCGTCCCGGCCCCGCTCCCGGTCCACGACCCAGGGCAGTGGCTCATGGGCGAGACCCCGCCACAAGCGGGACAGCACGGCCGCCCGGGCGCCGGGCAGTGCGGCCTCGTACCGCGGCAGGAGACCGGGCCGTACGACGGACAGCTCGTCGGCCACCTCGGCCTCGGCGGTGGGGGGACGGTGCACGGGCGGGCTCCTCGGGTACGAATGGGGGCGTCACAGCGGAACGGCGACGACCGACATACTGATCATCTCCGCCCGGCACGCTGCAACGACCCTAGGGACGAGTGGAACGCGTGGACCTCATGCCCCCGCCCGCCGACGACGACGCGGCCCACGGTGCCGACCCGGCCACCGCGCCCGCCGACGACGACGCGGCCCACGGTGCCGACCCGGCCACCGGACGCCGCGCCGACGCCGGCGCGCACGGTGGCGACCCCGCCACCGGACGCCTCGCCGACGCCTGCGCCGCCGTGCCCCTGCTGAACTGCCTGCTGCGGGAGGTGGCCCGGCCGGTGCGCCGGGAGGGCGACCGCCGTGTCCACCGGCTGCCCGGGGGCCGGCTGCTGAGGGTGCGCGGCACACGGCGGCCCGTCGAGCCGGAGATCGAGGCCGCCGGTGCCTGGCACCGCCTCGACCACACCGAACTGGTCAAGCTCGTCGCCGAGGAACTGCGCCGGCACACCGGCCTGTCCCAGCACGAACTGCCCGCCGAGATGCTCGACAGCCGGGACGTCGTGGCCGCCCTGCTCGCCGCCCGCGCCCGGGCCACCCCGCCCGACGACCTCTACCTGCGCTCCGAGCAGTCCCTCCTGACCGGCCACACCCACCACCCGGCCCCCAAGGCGCGCGGCGGCGGACCCGAGGCCGACTGGCTGCCGTACGCGCCCGAGGCGTACGCCCGCTTCCCGCTGGTGCTGCTCGGCCTGCGCGAGGACACCGTCGTCGAGGAGGGAGACACCTCCGCCCTCGACGCCCTCGGCGCGGCCCCGCCCGGCTACCGGCTGCTCCCGGCCCACCCCTGGCAGCTGGACCTGGCCGCGCCGGAACTCGCCGGGGCGTTCGCGGACGGCAGGCTGATCCGGCTCGGCACCACCCCCTTCGACGTCTGGCCCACGGCGGCGATCCGCACCCTCCGCGCGCCCGAGCTGGACCTCTTCCTCAAGTTCAGCCTGGACGTGCGCATCACCAACGACATCCGCCGCCTGTGGCGCCACGACCTGCTCGCCCTGCGCAGGACCGACGCGGCCGTGTGCGCCGCCTTCGCGGCGTGCGACGGGCCCTCGGTGTGGCTCGGCGACCGCGGCTACCGCACCGCCGACTTCGCCTTCGAGGCCCTGGCCGTCCTCGTCCGCGACGGCTTCGGCGGCCGTCTCCTGCCCGGTGCGGTCCCGGTGCTCGCCGCGGCTCTCGTCGAGGGCTTCGACGGCAGCCCGCTCGACCGCGCCGCCGACCCGGGGGCCTGGTGGGCCGCCTATCTCGCCCAGGTCGTGCCCCCGGCGCTCTCGGCGTTCGCCGAGCACGGCGTCGTCATCGAGGCCCACCTGCAGAACACCCTGGTCGCCGTGGACGCCGACGGCCTGCCGGTGCAGGCGCTGTACCGGGACGCCGAGGGCGTGAAACTGCTGGCGGACGTGCCGCGGCAGGCGGGCTGGGAGCGGCTCGTGTACTGCCTGGTCGTCAACCACCTCGTCGAGATCGCCGGCGCCCTCACCGAACGGCACCCCGGGTTCGACCCCTGGCCGGCCGCCCGCCGGGAACTCGCCCGTCACGACGTCCCCGAGATCCCCGCCCTGCTCACCGCGCCGACGCTCCCCGCGAAGACCAACCTGCTGCTGCGCTGGACCGGCGCGGACGGAGCCGACGCCCGCTACCGGCCGCTGCCCAACCCCCTCGCGCAGGGCACCTGACCCGCCGGGGCCCGGCACCCGCATGAAAAGATGATCACCACCGTCAGCGAGGGAGGGGGCGGCATGTCCGTGACGCCGGACGCAGGGGTGCCCTGCCGCATCGTCGTCTGCCGGGACTGCTGCTGCGGCAGCCCCAAGATCACCGGCGTCGACCACGCCGCCCAGACCGAGCGCCTGCGCGAGGCCGCGCCGGTGCGGATCTCCGACTGCCTCGACGTCTGCGACCAGGCCAACGTCGTCGTGGTCCGGCCCTCCGCCGCGGGCCGGGCCGCCGGGGGCCGTCCGGTGTGGCTCGGACTGGTCAACGACCCCGCCGCCACCGAGGACGTCGTCTCCTGGGTGCGCGCGGGCGGCCCCGGCGTCGCGCCCCTGCCCGACATCCTCGGCCTGTACGTCTTCAGCCCGCGGACCGCCCGCGCCGACGGCGGCTCATGAGGCGGGGCTCATGACCGGGGCCGCGGGGCCCGGGCGGCCTGACAGCGCCTCATGACTCCGTCGCCGGCACGCAGAGCACCGGCACGCTCGACAGGTGCAGCAGCTTGTGCGGGGTCGAGCCCAGCAGCGCCCCGCGCACCGGGCTCTCGCCCCACGTGCCCACCACGATGACCCTGGCCCCGTGCCGGGCCGCCGCGTCGATCAGGGCCTGCGCGGGCCGCTCGTCGATGAGCTCCACCGACGTCCTGACACCGGCCTCGTCGGCCACCCGGACCGCGTGGGCGAGCGCGGCGCTGCCGGCCTCGCGGACGGCCTCGTGGTGCGCGCCGTACTCCTCGCCCGTCATACCGGGCGCGCTGGCCCCGTAGACGATCACCAGCGGTTCGTCGTACGCGGTCGCCACCTCGATGGCGACGCGCAGGGCGCTCAGGGCGCCCGGGGACTCGTCGAAGCCGAGGACCACCGACATCTTCAGGACTCCTTGCCGTCGACGAGGGCCGGGTCGACCACGCTCGGGTGTTCGGACCAGAAGGCGGGCGCCCTCAGCCGCCGCACGATCATCAGGATCACCCCGGCGACGAGGATGCCGATGCCGATGACGAGTGGCGGACCGATCCCGAACCACGAGACACCGCTGTAGGAGTTGTCGGGGTCGGCCATGTCCGACACGGACTCCACCAGCAGCCACGCCAGCAGCCCGGCGCCGATCAGCGGTCCGAGGCCGATCAGGAAGAAGTTGCGCGCACTGCGGGTCAGTTGGCGCCGGTAGTAGACCGCACAGGCCAGGCCCGTCAGGGCGTAGTAGAACGCGATCAGCAGCGACAGGGCGGTGAGGGAGTCGAAGAGGGCGTTCTCGCTGATGTGGAACAGGACGAGGTACCAGGCGATGGCGATGCCCGCGACCCACCAGGTGCTCACATCGGGGGTGCGGAAGCGGGGGTTGATACGGCCGAAGTGCGCGGGCAGGGCGTGCCGCCGGGCCATGGACAGACCCGTGCGGGACGCCGGGATGATGGTCGTCTGGGTGGAGGCGAGCGCCGACGTGGAGACCGCCAGCAGCACGACCCAGTCCCAGTCGCCCATGGCCTCCTCGGCGAGCAGGGCGAAGATGAACTCCTCCTCCGCGGCGTTCTCGGCGAGGTAGTCCGTACCGGCGTAGGCCACGACCGCGAAGGCGACCGCGAGGTACGTCACGAGCAGCAGCACCGTCGACCACACGGCCGCCTTGCCGGGGGCGGTGGCGGAGTCCTCGACCTCCTCGGTGAGGTTGACCGCGGACTCCCAGCCCCAGTAGATGAAGACGCCCAGCAGCAGGGACGCGGTCAGTGACGCCCCGCCGGCCCCGAACGGGTTGAGCCAGTCGAGCTTCGGATCGATGGCGTCGAGGGTGCCGGTGTCTGCGTAGACGCGGTAGAGCGCCACCACGGCGAAGGCGAGCAGACAGGCGACCTGCGCCAGGATGAGGACGTTCTGCACATGGGCCGACAGTTCGGTGCCGATCACGCAGACGGCCGTCATCACCACGATCAGCAGCACCGTCAGCACCTGGCGGACCACGTCGTTGTCGGCCCAGCTGTCCAGGCCGACGGCGAGCAGGAAGAACGTGACGGCCACGTCGGCGAGCGAGCCGACGACCAGGACGCCCGTCATCGTGATGGCCCAGCCGCCCAGCCAGCCCGCCCAGGGCCCCATGGCGCGGGTGACCCAGGAGAACGTCGTGCCGCAGTCCTGGTCGACCTTGTTGAGGTAGTAGAACGCCGAGGCGATCAGCAGCATGGGCACGAACGACGCGAGCATCACGCCGGGGGCGTAGATGCCCACCAGTGCGACGGTCGGGCCGATGACCGCGGCCACGGAGTACGCGGGGGAGGTCGCGTTGAGCCCGATGACCAGCGCGTCGACGAACCCGATGGCGTCCGGCTTCAGGCTCGCCTCCGGCGGCGGGCCCGAGTCCGTGATGTCCTTGGCCATGCTCCCTCGCTCCCGTTGTGCGTGCCCCCATACAACAGGCACTTTTCGGGCGCTTCGGGCATTGATCCCCGATCAGGGCTTCATGTCGCCTTCCGGCCGCGGACCAGCAGGTGCAGGAAGTACGGCGTGCCGATCACCGCCGTCATCAACCCGGCGCCCAGCTGGGCGGGGGCGATCACCGTACGGCCGAGCAGGTCGGCGGTGCACACCAGCGCGGCACCGAGCAGGACCGCGACGGGGACGACCCGCACGTGCCGACGGCCCACCAGGGCCCGGGCCGCGTGCGGGGCCACCAGGCCCACGAAACCGATCGTGCCGGCCGAGGCGACCGCCGTCGCCGCGAGCAGCACACCCGTCACCAGGAAGCCCAGTCTGGCCGAGGAGAGCCCGAGGCCGAGCAGCCGCGGGGTGTCCTCGTCCAGGGAGACGAGGTCCAGCTCGGTGCGCCGGGCGACCGCGACCGCCAGGCCCAGCGCCAGCACGAACGCGACGGGCAGCACGTCCGCGGTGGTCCGCCCGTACGTCGAGCCGGACAGCCAGGTCAGCGCCTTGGTGGCGTTGAACGGATCGGTGAGCACGATGAGCAGGCTGATGAGCGCCGAGGTGCCGGAGGCCATGCCGATCCCGACGAGGACCAGCCGGTTCTGCCGGTAGCCACCCCGGGCGGAGAGCCCGAAGACGATGGCGGAGGCCAGTGCGGCGCCCGCGAACGCGGCACCCGCGATGCCCCAGGACCCGGCCGCCGGCACGGTGGTGACCAGCAGGACGGCGCCCAGCGCGGCACCGCCCGAGACGCCCAGGACCCCGGGCTCCGCGAGCGGGTTGCGGGTCACGGCCTGTACCAGCGTGCCGGCCAGGGCGAGGGCGCCGCCCGCGCACAGTGCCGCGAGCACCCGCGGCACCCGGGTGTCCAGGACGAAGGTGACGGCCTGCCCGGCCCGCCCCTGCGCCCAGTTGGCGACATCGCCGAGCAGCAGCTTGCTGTCGCCCAGCAGGACACCGGCCAGCGTGACGCCGACGACCACGGCGGCCAGAAGGATCACGGTCGCGCCGAACGCCGCGCGGCTCGGGACGCGCAGCCGGTCCGGCACGTCGGCCCCGGTGGTGTCCCGCAGCCGCAGCGCCGTCACCACCAGGAAGACGGCGCCGACCAGGCTGGTGACGATGCCGGTCGGGACGGCGACCGCCGTGTCCGCCGGGATGAGCGCCCGCAGCAGCACGTCCGAGCCGAGCACCAGCCCGGCACCGGCCAGACCGGCCACGGGCAGGGCCGCCCGGGCGCGCACGAAGCCCCGGAAGCGACGGGCGAGCGGCCGGACCAGCGCGGGGGCGCACAGACCGACGAAGCCGATCGGTCCCGCGAGTGTGACGGCCGCGGCCGACAGCAGTGCCGCGAGCACCACCACCGTGACGCGGGTGGCCCGCACCGGGACGCCGAGACCGCGTGCCGCGTCGTCCCCGAGGGCGAGCGCGTCGACCCGCCTGGCGACCAGCAGCAGCCCGATCAGGCCCACGAGGGCGACAGGCAGCATCTGCAGGACACCGCCGAAGCCGTTCTGGCCGATGCTGCCCTGGTTCCACTGGTAAAGGCCCTCCGTCTGCTGCGGGAACAGCAGGAGCAGCCCCTCAGTGAGGGAGTTGAGGCCCAGGGCGAGCGCCGTGCCGGCGAGGACCAGTCGGACGGTGCCCGTGCCGAGGCCGGACAGGGCGAGCACGACGGCCGCGGCCCCCAGCCCGCCCGCGAAGGCCACGCCGGAGGAGGCGAGCAGCGGCAGCGAGACGCCGGTCGCGCCGGCCAGCCCGAGCGCCAGGTACGAACCGGCGTTCACCGCGAGGGTGTCGGGCGAGGCGAGCACATTGCGGCTGACGGCCTGGAGCACCGCGCCCGCGATGCCGAGGACCACGCCGACGAGGACACCGGCGGTCATCCGCGGCAGCCGCGAGGCGATGACGACGGAGGCGTCGCCCGGATCGGCCCGGCCGGTCAGGGCCTTGAACACCTGCGCCGGTCCGACGGCGGCGGTGCCCTGGGTGATGTCGACGACCGCGAGCGCGGCGACCAGCAGGACGAGCCCGGCCGTCACCGCGGCCACACCCGTCCGGGACGCGGCCGCCGGCGGACGGGGGACGGGGGGTGCTTCGGTGACGGCCACGGCCCCGCTACTTCGTCAGCGCGCCGACGAGGGCGTCGATGTACGCCTCCATCGACTCGGGGCCGCCGAACATCCAGATGCCGTCGGGCAGCCGGTGCACCCGGTCCGCCTTCACGAACGGCAGGGAGGTCCACACGGCGTTGTTCTTCAGCTGCCCGGAGAAGGGGTTGCTGGACTTGTCGTCGTCGTTGCCGATGTAGGCGAACTGCGTGTCCTTCGGCAGGGCGGTGAGGCCCTCGACATCGGTGGTGCCGAGTCCGTAGGCCGGGTCGCCCTTGACCTTCCAGGCGTTCTTCAGACCGAGCCGCTCGTTGACGGCACCGATGAGGGAGCCGCTGGTGTAGGGGCGCAGGGAGACCTGGTTGGACGTCACGTAGCCGTCGGCGAAGGCGAGGTCGGCGCCGTCGAGCTTCGCGCCGGCGAGGGCCTTCCTGCCCTCGGCGACCTTGGCCTCGAAGTCCTTCCTGGCGGTGGCGGCCTTGTCGGTGGTGCCCGTGGCCTTGGCGATCAGGTCGAGGTTGGTGAACATCTGCCCGATCTGGTCGGAGGCGTCCGCCGACTTGATCTCCAGCACCGGGGCGATCTTCCGGAGCTGCTTCACCGCCGCGTCCGGCAGGTCGGAGCTGGCCAGGATGAGATCAGGGGAGAGGGAGGCGATGGTGTCCATGCTCGGTTCGCCGCGCGTGCCGATGTCCTTCGGCTCGTTCTTCAGCGGGACGGCGGTGTCCCAGGTCTTGTAGCCCTTGACGTCGGCGACGCCGACGGGGTCGACACCGAGGGTGAGGAGACTCTCGACCTCGTTCCACTCGGTGGCGACGACCTTCTTCGCCGGGCTGTCGAGCTTCACCTTCGCGCCGGTGGAGTCGGTGAGGGTGAGGGCCTCGGCGGCCTTCGCCTTCGCGCTGTCGGCGGCCGGCTCGGTGGTGCCGCAGGCGGCGAGGGTGAGCGCCGCGGTGGTGGTGGCCGCGGTGAGCAGGAGACGTCTCATGAGGTGGTGCCGAGCCTTTCGCTTCGGGGGGTGCGGGTGTGGTGCCGGCCGATCGGGCGGGTCCGTATCCGGCCGGTGTGGGGGTCTGTGTCGACGTCGATCCGGATGCCGTAGACGGCGGTCAGCCGCTCGGCGGTCAGGACGTCCTCAGGCCGGCCGTCGGCGACGATCCGGCCCGCTTCGAGCAGGGTGATCCGGTCGGCGAGCGCCGCGGCCTGGTCGAGGTCGTGCAGCACGACCCCGACGGCGATCCGGTGGTCGTCCGCCAGGTCGCGGACCAGGTCGAGCAGTTCGACCTGGTAGCGCAGGTCGAGGTAGGTGGTCGGCTCGTCCAGCAGCAGGACGCCGGTCTCCTGTGCGAGGCAGCTCGCCAGCCAGACGCGCTGCAACTGGCCACCGGACAGGTGGTCGGCGGCGCGGTCGGCAAGGTCCGTGACGCCGGTCAGGGCGAGCGCCCGCTCGACGGCGGCCGGGGCGTCCGGGTCGGGGCGGCCGAAACGGCCCCGGTAGGGGTAGCGGCCGAACTCGACGAGGTCGCGCACGGTCAGTCCGCCGGGTGTGGGGCGGCCCTGTGTCAGCAGGGCCACGTACCGCGCGAACTGCCGGGCGGTCAGGGCGAGGCCGTCCGTTTCGGCGTCGATCCTGAGCTCGGCGCGGCGGGCTCGCTGCAGCCGGGCGATCGTGCGCAGCAGCGTGGACTTGCCGCTGCCGTTGGGGCCGACCAGGACGGTCACCTCACCGGGCCGCAGCGTGATCGCCGCGTCGTGCACGACGTCCGTGCCGTCGTACGCCACGGTCACACCGGTGGCCGACAGTTGGTGCCCGCGCAGGCGCGGCCCGGCCGTTTCCTCACCAGATCTCACGCGGCGAGGTTAGCCTAACCTAATATCGCCTTGACAAGGGGGTGCGCGGGACAGGGGGTGCGCGGGACAAGGGATACGGCGGACAAGCGGGCACGGCGGACACGACCGCCGAACTCCGGTGAGGCGGCCCCCGAGGGAGCCGTCAGTCGCCGCCGGTCGTCCGCTCCATCAGTGCGCTGTACGCCAGTTGCAGCGTGTCCGCACCGGCCAGGGCGGTGAGGGTGCCCATGGCCGTACGCGTCGCGCGCGGCCACAGCACCTGGCCGGCGGTCAGGGTGGCAGCGACCCAGACGCTCATGCAGAACGGGCAGGTGGCGAGCTCGCCGACGGTGTGCCTGCCGTGCTCGGGCTGCGCCTCCTCGTGCAGTTCGGCGGGCCCCTGCGGGCCGACGTACCGGGTGAACGGGGCGCGGAGCGGGCTGGTCACCGACGCCTTGCTGAGCAGTCGGCTGAGCCGGAAGGTGGCCACCGAGGCCAGGACCACGTCCCACGGCTCGGGCCGCTCCGGCAGCGGGCGCCCGCTGCGTCGTATCGCCGTGGCCCAGGCGGCCGTGTACGCCGCGAAGCCCGTCATGGCCGCGAGGTAACCGCCGAGCGGACGGTCGTGTCCCGCCGCGTACGCCCGGCCCGTGCGCCGGAGTGCTCCGCGCAGCCGCCGCGCGAGGCGACGGTCAGCCGTGGTCGCCGCGCCCATGGGCCGCCCCCGATCGTTCTTCGTTCCCTCGGGGAGCGGGCTCCCCGCCGTCCTGATGACGCAGCCGCACCTCGACATGGCCGTCGACGACCCGCGTCTCGAAGGACGGCTGGGGCGCGGTGGCCGGTCCTCGGACGTTCCAGCCGTCCGAGAGCCGGAAGACACTGCCGTGCCAGGGGCATCGCACACATCCGTCGGCGACCGTGCCCTCGGACAGCGGCCCCGCGAGGTGGCTGCACCGCTCGGCGAGCGCGTGGATCGCCCCGCCGCTCTCGCGCACCACCAGGACCGGCACGTCGTCCACACTGCGCCGCACCGGCTCACCGGCCGGGAAGTCGGCCACGGCCCCGATCCGGTGCCAGCCCGGGGAGACCACGTTCGGGACCTCCTCGGCGTGGTTGGCGCCGGACGCCTGCCGGTAGGCCAGGTGGCCGCCCAGCATGCCGCCCAGGCCGACCGCCGTCAGCCCCAGGAAGCCGTACGCCCGTCCCGCCCTCTCGCGTCCCCGGGCACGGCAGACGAGCGAGGTGGCGTACAGGCCGACGGCCACCGTGTTGGAGAGGGCGTGCACCAGCCCGACGCGCTGCTGCGGCCGGTGCAGCTCCGCCCAGTCCACCCATCCCGCCAGGGCCGCGGGAGCCGCTGCGCCCAACCCGACCCCGACCAGCAGCTGCGACTCGCGCGAGTGGCCGGACCGCAGGTCCAGGACGGCCGCCGACAGCCAGCTCCCGATCGGCACCTGCACCATCAGCGGGTGCGCCGGGTGGCCCAGCCACCTGCCGTGCAGCAGGTCCCGTCCGGACCGCAGGGGCAGCGCCCGCACGCCCTTGCGGAGCGTCTCGATCAGCCCGTCGGCCCTGGACTCCCGCTCCAGGCGGTCCAGCAGCCACAGGACCCGGTTCTGCCGCATCAGCCGGCGAGGTGGGGGTGCGTTCATGCCCCGCCGGGTCCCCACCGCCATGGGCCACAAACGGAGCGGGCGGGGTGACCTGCCTGGTCGTCGTGGTGCGGGAGACAGGAAGCCGGGAGACGCGGAGGCGGGGAGGCGGGGAGGCGGGGAGGTTGGGAGGCCGGGAGGCTGGGAGACCGGGAAGCGGGGAGGTTGGGAGGTCGGGAGGCTGGGAGACCGGGAAGCGGGGAGGTTGGGAGGTCGGGAGGCTGGGAGACCGGGAGACCGGGAGGCCGGGAGGTCGGGAGGCTGGGAGCCGGGAGGTCGGGAGGCGGGGGAGGTCGGGAGGCGGGGAGGTCGGGAGGCAGGGTTGGCCCGGCCGTCGCTGTCCGTGGGTGTGGGCCCTCGCCCGCGTGGGAGGCCACGCCCGCCACGGCCCGGGGGCGAGGGCACGCGGCGACCGTCCGCTCGGCGGCCCCGGCGAGGTCACCCGCGTCGCGTGCGAGGGCCCCGCCGCACCCGTGCCCGCGGCGTTTCCCGGCAGGGCCGGCGGGCACTCGCCGCGCCATGACATCAGGCCGCCGTCCACTGATCGCCGACAGCTCCCTCGCCCTCCTCGCCAAGGGGTACGCGTGGCTGCCCGACCGCAGGCGCCGCACCACCACCCCGCTCGTGCGTACCCGGCTCATGGGACAGCCGGCCGTCGCCCTGCACGGCCCCGACGCGGTGCGCTTCTTCTACGACGAGCGGCACGTGGAACGCCGGTCGGCACTGCCCGGCCCGGTGCTCGGCACGCTCTTCGGGCACGGCGCCGTGCACACCCTGGACGGGCCGGACCACCGGGTGCGCAAGGAGCTGTTCCTGTCCCTGCTCACCGGCGCGGTGGCGGTCGCCGGCCTGGTGGACCGCGTTACCGCCGCGTGGGACGAGGCGGTGGAGTCCTGGTCGGGCCGCCGGATCGTGCTGTTCGACGAGACCAGCCGCGTGCTCACCCGCGGCGTGTGCCAGTGGGCCGGCATCGTCGTCGAGGACGTCGGGCCACTGGCCCGGGACCTGGTCGCCATGGTCGACGGCTTCGCCACGCCCGGGCCGCGCCACTGGCGGGCCCGTCGCGCCCGGGCCCGCTGCGAGACCTGGCTGGGACGTCTGGTCGAGGACGTACGCGCGGGGACCGCCACCGCGCCGGCCGGATCGGTGCTGGAAGGCGTCGCCCGGCACCGGGACGCCGACGGGCGCCTCCTCGACCCGCACACGGCAGCCGTCGAACTGCTCAACGTCATCCGACCGACCGTCGCGGTGTGCTGGTTCGTCACCTACGCCGGGCACGCGCTGCGCCTGCGCCCGGACCTGCGCGACCGGCTCACCGGCGACGACCCCGCCCACGCCGTGGCGTTCGCCCACGAGCTGCGGCGCTTCTACCCCTTCGCGCCGTTCGTCGGCGGCCGGGCCGTCACCGACCTGGAGTGGCGCGGCGAACCGATCCCGGCCGGCACGCTCGTCCTGCTCGACCTGTACGGGCAGAACCACGACCCCGCCCTCTGGGACCGGCCGTACGCCTTCGAACCCCGGCGGTTCCTGGAGCGGCCGCCCGCGGGCGACGAACTGATCCCCCAGGGCGGCGGCGACCGGACCACCGGCCACCGCTGCCCCGGCGAGGACGTCACGATCGCGCTGCTGCGCACCCTCGTACCGCGGCTGGCCCGCCTCGCGTACGAGGTGCCCGACCAGGACCTGCGCATCCCGCTGAACCGCATGCCGACCCGGGTCCGCAGCGGCTTCGTCATGGACGCGGTCCGGTCACCGGCACCCGCCCGGCCGGCCACGCCCGCGGCATCCGGGGGCCGAGCGGGATCCTGAGGCCGAGCGGCATCGTGCGACCGAGCGGTGACGTGAGGCCGAGCGGCATCGTGCGATCGAGCGGTGACGTGAGGCCGAGCGGCATCGTGCGATCGGGCGGCGACGTGAGGCCGAGCGGCATCGTGCGACCGAGCGGCGAAGTGAGGCCGAGCGGGATCGGTCCGCCGGCGGGGTCACGCCCGGCCCGTCACGCCCGGTTACTATGGCCCCTTCGGATTCTGCCCTCCGTGGAGCCTGGACCATGCTGAGAGAGGTCACCGCGACCCGCTACGTCGAACCCCTGCGGTCCGGGGGGTCCGTCCCCGGAGTCGTCGAGGCGGACGACCTCGGCACCTACGTCGTCAAGTTCACCGGCTCCGCGCAGGGCCGCAAGGCGCTCGTCGCCGAGGTGATCGTCGGCGAACTGGCCCGCGCCCTCGGCCTGCGCTTCCCCGAGCTGGTGCTGGTGCACTTCGACCCGGCCATCGCCGACGACGAACCGCACCAGGAGGTGCGGGGCCTGCACGCGGCCAGCGCGGGCGTCAACCTCGGCATGGACCACCTGCCGGGCGCCCGGGACTTCACGCCGGAGATCGCCCGCGTCTTCCCCGTCGATCCGCTGGAGGCGGGCAGGATCGTCTGGCTCGACGCGCTGACCGTGAACGTCGACCGGACGGTCCACAGCTCCAACCTGATGCTCTGGCCCACCCTCGGCGTGGCGCCCCCGCGTCTGTGGCTGATCGACCACGGCGCCGCCCTCGTCTTCCACCACCGCTGGGACGGCTCCGACCCCGCGAAGGCCTACGACTTCAGGCACCACGCCCTCGGCCACCACGGCCCCGACGTCCGGGCCGCCGATGCCGAACTGGCGCCCCGGGTCACCGAGGAGCTGCTGCGGCGGATCCTCGCCGAGGTCCCGGACGCCTGGCTGGCGGACGAGCCCGGCTTCGCCACCGCCGACGAGGTGCGCGCGGCCTACGTGGCCTACCTCCACGCGCGCGTGCGGTCCTCCGCGGCCTGGCTGCCCACCGACTTCCCCAGCCGGGAGGAGCTCGCCGCCGAGGAGGCCCTGCGGACGGCGAAGAACCAGCAGGGACGCCCCGCGTGGCTCAGGCAGGTCCCCGACCTGCACGGCAAGCCCGCGGCCCGGCAGGACTGGTCGGTGCACCTCGGATGAGCGGACGCGTCGAGATCGAGTACTGCACCCAGTGCCGCTGGCTGCCCCGCGCGGCCTGGCTGGCGCAGGAGCTGCTCACCACCTTCGAGGCCGAACTGACCGAACTGGCCCTGAAACCGGGTACGGGCGGGGTGTTCGTCGTCCGCGTCGGCGACGAGGTCGTCTGGGACCGGCGCACACAGGGCTTCCCGGAGCCGACGGCCGTGAAGAAGGCCGTACGCGACCGAGTGGCCCCGGGGAAGTCCCTGGGCCACTCGGAGAAGCCGTCCGCGGGCTGAGTCAGCCCTCCCGGGTCAGCCCTTGAGCTGCTCGTACGCCGGGAGCGTCAGGAAGTCGGCGTAGTCCTCGTCGAGGGAGACCTTCAGCAGCAGGTCGTGCGCCTGCTGCCAGTTGCCGGCCGCGAAGGCCTCGTCGCCGATCTCGGTCCGGATGTTCGCGAGTTCCTCGGCGGCGACCTTGCGGGCGAGTTCGGCGGTGACCTGCTCGCCGTTGTCGAGGACGACCTCGGCGTTGATCCACTGCCAGATCTGGGAGCGGGAGATCTCGGCGGTGGCCGCGTCCTCCATCAGGTTGAAGATGGCGACCGCGCCCATGCCGCGCAGCCAGGCCTCGATGTAACGGATACCGACCTGCACGGCGTTGACCAGACCCGCGTACGTCGGCTTGGCGTCGAGCGAGTCGACGGCGATGAGGTCGGCGGCCCTGACGTCGACGTCCTCACGCAGCCGGTCCTTCTGGTTCGGCTTGTCGCCGAGGACCTTGTCGAAGGACTCCATGGCGATCGGCACCAGGTCGGGGTGGGCGACCCAGGAGCCGTCGAAACCGTCGTTCGCCTCACGGTCCTTGTCGGCACGGACCTTCTCGAAGGCGACCTTGTTGACCTCGGCGTCCCGGCGGGAGGGGATGAAGGCCGCCATGCCGCCGATGGCGTGCGCGCCGCGCTTGTGGCAGGTGCGGACGAGGAGTTCGGTGTAGGCCCGCATGAACGGGGCGGTCATCGTGACCGCGTTGCGGTCCGGCAGGACGAACCTGGCGCCGCCGTCACGGAAGTTCTTGACGATGGAGAACAGGTAGTCCCAGCGGCCCGCGTTCAGCCCGGAGGCGTGCTCGCGCAGCTCGTAGAGGATCTCCTCCATCTCGTACGCGGCGGTGATCGTCTCGATGAGGACGGTCGCGCGGATCGTGCCCCGCGGGATGCCGCAGTACTCCTGCGCGAAGACGAACACCTCGTTCCAGAGGCGGGCCTCCAGGTGGGACTCCGTCTTCGGGAGGTAGAAGTACGGGCCCTTGCCGAGGTCCAGCAGGCGCTGGGCGTTGTGGAAGAAGTACAGGCCGAAGTCGACGAGCGCGCCGGGCACCGGGGTGCCGTCGGCGTCGACCAGGTGACGCTCGTTCAGATGCCAGCCGCGCGGGCGCATCACGACCGTGGCGAGCTCCTCGTTCGCCTTCAGCGCGTACGACTTGCCGGACTTCGCGTCGGTGAAGTCGATGTTCCGGGTGTAGGCGTCGCTCAGGTTGACCTGCCCGAGGACCACGTTCTCCCAGGTGGGTGCGGAGGCGTCCTCGAAGTCCGCGAGCCACACCCGGGCGCCCGAGTTGAGGGCGTTGATGGTCATCTTGCGGTCGGTGGGACCGGTGATCTCGACCCGGCGGTCGTTCAGGGCGTCCGGGGCCGGGGCGACCTTCCAGGAGTCGTCGGCGCGGATCGCGGCGGTCTCCGGGAGGAAGTCGAGGGTGGAGGTGCGGGCGATCTCGGCGCGGCGCTTGGCGCGGCGGGCGAGGAGTTCGTCACGCCGGGGCGTGAACCGCCGGTGCAGCTCGGCCACGAAGGCGAGCGCCGCTTCGGTGAGGACCTCCTCCTGCCGGGGCAGGGGCTCGGCGTCGACGATGGCCAGCGGGGACGGCGCTGGAGCGGACATGAACGGTCACTTCCTTCAGCGAGCTGTGAAGACGAGCCGGGGTGCTCGGCACCGGGTGCCAGTCTTCCCGAATACGGCGTTCCGCGCCCCGAGAGCCGTCGGGCGCTTCTGAACAGTGGATACTAGTTTCCTCATGGTGGAAGTTCAATCGTCTGTTGATGTCGAGATTCTCTGAGTCGAGGAAAGGTGGCGCTCCGTGCCACCCCGTTCACTCCAGGTGGGACAGATCGGCTTCGGTGTCGATGTCGAAGGGCCGGGCCACGTCCCCGCACTCGACGAGGGCGACGACCGGCCGGTGCTCCGTCAGGTAGGCGCGTGCCCCCCTGTCTCCTGTCGCGGTCGCGGCGATGCCCGCCCAGTGGGCGGCGCCGAACAGCACCGGATGGCCGCGCACACCGTCGTACGCGGCGGAGGCGAGCGTCTCCTCGTCCCGGTAGGCCGTCAGCACCCGGGACACCGCCTCGGGTCCGATGCCGGGCTGGTCGACCAGGGACACCAGGGCGGCCCGCGCGCCCGTCCCGGCGAGTGAGTCGAGCCCGGCGCGCAGGGAACTGCCCATCCCCTGCTCCCAGTCGGGGTTGTCCACCAGGACGCAGCCCGGCAGCGAGGCCCGGCTGCGCACCTCCGCGGCCCGGGCGCCGAGGACCACGTGGACGGTCGCGCAGCCGCCCTCCCGCAGCACCCGCACCGCGTGCTCCACCAGGGGCCGCCCCCGGTGCGGCAGCAGCGCCTTGGGCCGCCCGCCGAGCCGCCGCCCGCCACCGGCCGCGAGCAGCAGTCCCACGACCGCCCCCGTCCCGTCCGTCGTCTCCCGTGTCGTCATGGCTCCTGCATACCGCACGCCCCGTACAGGGGTACGACGGTGCGGGGCGCGCGTCGGACAGACGTGCGCTCCGGGCCAGAGAGTCACGCAGCGAAACAAGTCGATGACGCAATGGACTGGCGCCCGGCGGCCCGCGTCGTTTACTGTCGCCCGCACCGACCGGCCGGGGCCCCGACGGGTGTCCGGTGTGGGGGACTTCGCGTCGGAACGGCACGCGCACGACGAGGTGCGAGGGGGAGGACTGTGGTGCCGAGCGTCGAGCAGAAGCGGCAGGGGCCCGTGGCCCGCGCCGGGGACGACCCGCGGGTGACGGAGCTGCGTTCCGCCGTGGCCCGGTTACGCCGCCGACTGGCCGCCCATCCCGGCGAGTTCGCCGACCGGACGATCGCCGAGGAGGAACTCGCCGCGGTGGCCGCCATGACCGTCGGCGGCGTCCCCGAGATCTCCCGGCTGCGCCGCTCCCTCCTGTTGATCGTGGGCGCCATCGGTTCGGTGAGCGCCCTGTCCGCGGAACTGGCGGACGTGCGGCGGGCGGTGGATCTCTTCGGAGGGCCGGTGCGCGGCCAGGGCTGAAGCCCGTCGTTCCGCGCGGGCCCGCGGGAAGGAAGGGGTGCCGGGCGGGGACCCGGCGGCAGGCCCCCGGGTGCCCGCGGCCCCGGTGCCGCCCGTTACGCGGGGCTCTGGCTGGCGAGGGCCTCGGACAGTTCGCCCGCCACCTGCTGGAGCACCGGCACGATCTTGTCCGTCGCCGCCTCCGTGACCCGTCCCGCCGGGCCGGAGATGGAGATGGCCGCGGCGGTGGGGGAGTCGGGCACCGGCACCGCGAGGCAACGCACCCCGATCTCCTGCTCGTTGTCGTCGATGGCGTAGCCCTGCCGGCGCACGTCCTCCAGGGCCGCGAGGAAGCCGTCGGGCGTCGTGATCGTCTTCTCGGTGGCGGCGGGCATGCCGGTGCGGGAGAGCAGCGCCCGCACCTCCTCCGGCGGGAAACCGGCGAGCAGGGCCTTGCCCACGCCCGTGGAGTGCGGCAGCACGCGCCGGCCGACCTCGGTGAACATGCGCATCGAGTGCTTCGACGGCACCTGTGCCACGTAGACGATCTCGTCCCCGTCCAGCAGCGCCATGTTCGCCGTCTCGCCGGTCTCCTCCACCAGCCGCGCGAGGTAGGGCCGCGCCCAGGTGCCCAGCAGTCGGGACGCCGACTCGCCGAGGCGGATCAGACGCGGCCCGAGCGCGTACCGGCGGTTGGGCTGCTGGCGTACGTACCCGCAGGCCACCAGGGTGCGCATCAGGCGGTGGATGGTCGGCAGGGGCAGGCCGCTGCTCGCGGACAACTCGCTCAGGCCGACCTCGCCACCCGCGTCCGCCATCCGTTCGAGCAGGTCGAAGGCGCGCTCCAGGGACTGGACGCCGCCGTTGGCGGAGGACCGGGCGGAGTCGGTGGTGCTGGCGCTGGACGTCGGCACGGCGCGTTCCTTTCGGGGCGGGCGAGAAGGGCAGAAGCCTACCCGGCGGTCGGTTGACTCCCCGCTCGTACGTAGCTACGTTCTGCTTGGTGGAAGTTTAATTCCGCTTTGTGGAAACGTCCAGAGGTGTTCGCCTGGAGGGCGCCGCAGCCCAGTGTGCCCTTGACGGCGCGAAAGAGGGAGTGAAGACTCCTTCAACAGAAAGTTGAATTCCGTTGCGCGGAAGTGGCGGGAAGTGCTGGAAGTAAGGGGTTCGGGTGTCCGAGGCTGAACTGGTGCTGCGCTCGACGCGAGTCATCACCCCCGAGGGAACGCGCGCCGCATCCGTCGCGGTGGCCGGCGGCACGATCACGGCCGTCCTCCCGTACGACGCGCCCGTCCCCGAAGGCGCCCGCCTGGAGGACCTGGGCGACCATGTCCTGCTGCCCGGCCTGGTCGACACGCACGTCCACGTCAACGACCCGGGCCGCACCGAATGGGAGGGCTTCTGGACCGCCACCCGCGCCGCCGCGGCCGGTGGCATCACGACCCTCGTCGACATGCCCCTCAACTCCCTGCCGCCGACGACGACCGTCCCGCACCTGCGCACCAAGCAGCAGGTCGCCGCCGACAAGGCGCACATCGACGTCGGCTTCTGGGGCGGTGCCCTGCCCGACAACGTCAAGGAGCTCCGGCCGCTGCACGAGGCCGGCGTGTTCGGCTTCAAGGCGTTCCTGTCGCCGTCCGGCGTGGACGAGTTCCCGCACCTGGATCAGGGCGCCCTCGCCCGCGCCATGGCGGAGATCGCCGCCTTCGACGGCCTGCTCATCGTGCACGCCGAGGACCCCCACCTGCTCGCCTCGGCCCCGCAGCGGCCGGGCCCGAAGTACGCCGACTTCCTCGCCTCCCGCCCCCGGGACGCCGAGGACACCGCCATCGCCCGGCTGATCCGCGAGGCGAAGGCCCTCGACGCGCGCGTGCACGTCCTGCACCTGTCCTCCAGCGACGCCCTGCCGATGATCGCCCGGGCGCGGGCGGAGGGCGTCCGCATCACCGTGGAGACCTGCCCCCACTACCTCACCCTCACCGCCGAGGAAGTCCCCGACGGCGCCAGCGAGTTCAAGTGCTGCCCGCCCATCCGCGAGGCCGCCAACCAGGACCTGCTCTGGCAGGCCCTCGCCGACGGCACCGTCGACTGTGTCGTCACCGACCACTCCCCGTCCACGGCCGACCTGAAGACCGACGACTTCGCCACCGCCTGGGGCGGCATCTCCGGACTCCAGCTGAGCCTGGCCGCGGTGTGGACCGAGGCCCGCAGGCGCGGGCACGGCCTGGAGGACGTGGTCCGCTGGATGTCCGCGCGCACCTCCGCACTGGTCGGGCTCGACGACCGCAAGGGCGCCATCGCGGTGGGCCGCGACGCCGACTTCGCCGTCCTCGCCCCCGACGAGACCTTCACCGTCGACCCGGTGGCCCTCCAGCACCGCAACCACGTCACGGCGTACGCCGGGAAGACCCTGCACGGCGTCGTGAAGTCCACCTGGCTGCGCGGGCAGCGCATCGTCGCGGACGGCGAGTTCACCGAACCGAAGGGGCGGCTCCTCACCCGGACCAACTGAATACCGACCCGGACACCCGAAAGGAAGACCTGATCATCGTGACGGCGATTCCCCGTTTCACCGGCGACGCGAACCCCTACGGAGGCGGCGACCCGTACGCGGACTACCGCACCGCCGACTTCCCCTTCACCTCGTACGCCGACCTCGCCGACCGGCGCCTCGGGGCCGGTGTCATCGCCGCCAACGACGAGTTCTTCGCCCAGCGCGAGAACCTGCTGGTGCCCGAGCCCGCCGCGTTCGACCCCGAGCACTTCGGGCACAAGGGCAAGATCATGGACGGCTGGGAGACCCGCCGCCGCCGGGGTGCCTCCGCCGACCACCCCTGGCCGACCGAGGAGGACCACGACTGGGCGCTGGTCCGCCTCGGCGCCCCGGGCGTGATCCGCGGGATCGTCGTCGACACCGCGCACTTCCGCGGCAACTACCCGCAGGCGGTGTCCGTCGAGGGCACCTGCGTCCCCGGCTCACCGTCGCCGGAGGAACTCCTCGGGGGCGACGTGAAGTGGACGACCCTCGTCCCGCGCACCGCGGTCGGCGGCCACGCGGCGAACGGCTTCGCCGTCGACGCCGAGCAGTGCTTCACACACCTGCGGGTCAACCAGCACCCCGACGGCGGCATCGCCCGCCTGCGGGTCCACGGCGAGGTCGTCCCCGACCCCGCGTGGCTGGAGGCGCTGGGCACCTTCGACGTCGTCGCCCTGGAGAACGGCGGCCGGGCCGAGGACGCCTCCAACCTCTTCTACTCGCCCGCCTCCAACACCATCCAGCCGGGCCGCTCCCGCAAGATGGACGACGGCTGGGAGACTCGCCGCCGTCGCGACCAGGGCCACGACTGGATCCGCTACCGGCTGGCCGCGCAGGCCCAGGTCCGCGCCCTGGAGATCGACACCGCCTACCTCAAGGGCAACAGCGCCGGCTGGGCCTCGGTGTCCGTCAAGGACGGCGAGGACGGCGAGTGGCGGGAGATCCTGCCCCGCACCCGCCTCCAGCCCGACACCAACCACCGCTTCGTCCTGCCGGAGCCGGCCGTCGGCACGCACGCGCGCGTGGACATCTTCCCGGACGGCGGCATCTCCCGGCTCCGCCTGTTCGGCTCCCTCACCCCGGAGGGCACGAGCCGGCTGGCCGCACGCCACCAGGAGCTCGGCGGCTGACCCGACCCGTGGGGCGCACCGGCCGGACAGCACCGGTGCGCCCCGCGTACGTCAGGCCCCGCGTACGTCACGCCGCGTGCTTCACGGCGTACTTGCCGCGTGGCGTACTGGCTTCACGCCGCGTGGCCTCCGTCCACCGAGAACTCCGCCCCGGTCACGTACGTCGCCCCCGCCAGGTAGGCGACCATCGACGCCACCTCCTCCGCCGTTCCGAACCGGCCCAGCGCCGTCATCGCAGCCTGGCCCGCCGCGAACGGCCCGTCCGCCGGGTTCATGTCCGTGTCGATCGGGCCGGGAAGGACCAGGTTCGCCGTGATCCCGCGCCCGCCCAGCTCCCGGGCCAGTGCCTTGGTCAGACCGGCCAGGGCCGCCTTGCTCGTCGCGTAGAGCGTCCCGCCGGGCCCCGGTACCCGCTGGGCGATGCAGCTGCCGATGGTGATGATCCGCCCGCCCTCGGGCAGCCACGCGGCGGCGGCCTGGGAGGCCAGGAAGACACCGCGTACGTTGATGTCGAGGACCCGGTCCACGTCCGCGAGCGACAGGTCCTCCAGCGGACCCAGCACCCCCACGCCGGCGTTGTTGACCAGGATGTCGAGCCGGCCCAGCGCCTCCGCCGCCGCGTCCACCATCTCGGAGGCCTCGGTGGCATCACCCGTGTCCGCGCGCAACGCCACCGCCCGGCGCCCCAGCGCCTCCACGGCCCGTACGACGTCCTGGGCCGCCTCCTTGCCGTTCACATGGCCGACGGCGACGTCCGCGCCCTCCCGGGCCAGCCGGACCGCCGTCGCCGCGCCGATTCCACGGCTCCCGCCGGTCACGAGAGCCACCTTGCCGTGCAGGTTTCCTTGAGAAGTCATGGGTCCATCCCACCGGCCGCACGGCGCCGGCGCTGGCGGCGAACGGACGTCGAAGTCCCCTCGCGCCGTCGAGCACCGGCCCGTCGAAGCCCCCTCGCCCCGTCGAGCACCGGCCCGTCGAAGTCCCCTCGCCCGACGAGCACCGCCCCGGCGAGCACCGCCCCGTCGAGCACCGCCCGTCGAGATCCCGGTCCCGTCGAGATCCCCGGCCGGAGGACAATCGGAACCTTTTCCTCCGGCTCCTCCGTTCTCCGGTCGTGACACTTCAGCAAGAGATCGTCGGCAACGCCATGCAGATGGCGGTCGTCAGCCTGCAGCCCGGTCAGACGGTGTACTGCGAGGCCGGAAAGTTCCTGTTCAAGACCACGAACGTGACCATGGAGACGCGCCTTGGCGGCCCGTCGGGCGGTGGCGGTCAGTCGCAGCAAGGCGGCAGCGGCCCCGGCGGCAGCGGTTCCGGTGGCATGGGCGGGCTGCTGCGCCAGGCCATGGGCACGGCCATGCAGGCGGGCCAGCGCGCCCTGGCGGGCGAGTCGCTGGCCTTCCAGTACTTCACCACCCAGGGCGGCGAGGGCACCGTCGGCTTCGCGGGCGTGCTGCCCGGGGAGATGCGCGCGCTGGAACTCGACGGCACGCGCGCGTGGTTCGCGGAGAAGGACGCCTTCGTGGCCGCCGAGTCCACCGTCGACTTCGGCATCGCCTTCCAGGGCGGCCGCACCGGCAGGAGTGGCGGCGAGGGCTTCGTCCTGGAGAAGTTCACCGGACGCGGCACGGTGATCATCGCCGGAGCGGGGAACTTCATCGACCTGAACCCGGCCGACTTCGGCGGTCGCGTCGAGGTCGACACCGGCTGCGTCGTCGCCTTCGAGGAGGGCATCCGCTACGGCGTCCAGCGCGTCGGCGGCCTCAACCGCCAGGGCCTGATGAACGCGGTCTTCGGCGGCGAGGGCCTGTCCCTGGCCACCCTGGAGGGTGACGGCCGCGTCATCCTGCAGTCCCTCACGATCGAGAGCCTCGCGAACGCCCTGAGAAAGGCCCAGGGCGGCGACAAGCAGGGCCCGACGGGAGGACTGTTCTCGACGAACGCCCAGTGAGGGGGCGGCTGCGCGGGTGAACGTCCCGCGAACGGACGGGACTTCACAGTAATCCTGGCTTGTCATTGACATGCCAGCGTCTACGCGCGTCATCATGAACGTCATGAATTTCCCCCCACGCGCCTCGCGGCTCGGCGCAGCAGCCGCCCTCCTGTCCGCCCTCCTCGTCGGCGGCACCGTCTCCGCCACCACGGCCGGCGCCGCCCCCACCGCCGTCGGCGACATCTGCTACAGCGACCTGCCGTCCCAGGCCCACGACACGCTCGACCTGATCGAGCAGGGCGGCCCCTACCCGTTCGACCAGGACGGCACCGTCTTCCAGAACCGGGAGGGCGTCCTGCCGAGCAAGTCGTCCGGCTACTACCACGAGTACACGGTCATCACCCCGGGTTCCTCCACCCGCGGTGCCCGGCGCATCGTCACCGGTGAGCAGAACCAGGAGGACTACTACACGGCCGACCACTACGCGTCGTTCGACCTGGTCGACCACGGCTGCTGAGGTCCCGGCGCGACCCGGGGGCCGGAGGTCCGTCGGCGCCTCAGACGGACCTCCGGCTCCCGGCCGCCGCGAACAGGGCGACGCCCAGCACGAGCAGCGCGACACTGGCGTAGATCTCGTAGCCGTCGAGGAACCCCAGGCGCTGCACCAGGCCCCAGTTCCAGTCGGTGAACTCGTGCACCAGGCCCGCCACGCCCTGGACCAGGGCGAGGAAGCCGAGAATCTCCAGTACCTGTTTCATGCCGCCGAGCCTCGTCCCGCGCACCCCCCACGCGCATCGGCCGCGGGAGGGCCGCACGGCGACTTGAGTCCCCGCCGCCACGCGGCGGCGGCATCGAAAGTATGCGTCCCGACGACTTCGGTCGACGATCCCGCCCGAGGACGGCAGAGGCGGGTGCCGGCTGCGTAGATTGGTCGCTCGTGACGGGTGACGACGTGGGGCACGCCTCCCCGGTGCCGGCGGGGGAGACACCCGCGCTGTTCACCGGACGCAGATGGTTCTTCCCGTCGGCCCTCCTGCACGAACTCGACCCCGACGCCGCACGGACCGGGCGGCGGCCCCGGCGCACCGCCCGTGACTGGGTCGTCGACTTCTCCTGCTTCGTGCTGGCCGTACTGGTGGGCGCGCTGGCCGCCGACGCCGTCGCCGGCAACCCGCACGTGCCGGACGGGCTGGCGGTCGTCGACCAGGTGGTGGGCGCCCTGGCCTGTGCGGCCGTCTGGCTGCGGCGGCGCTGGCCGCTCGGGCTGGCCGTGGCGCTGACCTCGGTCAGCCTGCTCTCGGACACCTCGGGCGGTGCGGGACTCATCGCCCTGTTCACCCTCGCTGTGCACCGTCCCTTCCGGTACGTGGCCTGGGTGGGCGGCGTCAACATGGCGCTGGTGCCGCTCTACTACTGGATGCGCCCCGACGCGGACCTTCCCTATCTGGTGAGCGTGCCCTTCGTCGAGGTGCTCACCGTGGCGACCGTCGGCTGGGGCATGTTCGTACGGGCCAAGCGGCAGCTCATGCTGAGCCTGCGGGACCGGGCCCGGCGCGCCGAGACGGAGGCACGGCTGCGGGCCGAGCAGGCCCAGCGGCTCGCCCGCGAGGCCATCGCGCGGGAGATGCACGATGTGCTCGCCCACCGGCTCACCCTGCTGAGCGTGCACGCGGGCGCCCTGGAGTTCCGTCCCGACGCGCCCCCCGCACAGACCGCGCGTGCGGCGGGCGTGATCCGGGAGAGCGCACACGAGGCGCTCCAGGACCTGCGGGAGATCATCGGCGTGCTGCGGGCGGGCGAGGCCGACGACACGGGCCGGCCGCAGCCGACCCTCGCGGCGCTGGACACCCTGGTCGCCGAATCCCGCCAGGCCGGCATGAAGGTCTCCCTCGACCACCGCGTCGAGGACCCCGCCGGCGTCGCGTCCTCGGTCGGCCGCACCGCCTACCGGATCGCCCAGGAGGGCCTGACCAACGCGCGCAAGCACGCCCCCGGAACGGAGGTCACGGTGACCGTCACGGGCGCACCCGGCACCGGGCTCACCGTCCGCGTGCACAACCCGCCGCCCGAGGGCGAAGTGCCGCCCGTCCCCGGCTCCGGGCAGGGGCTGATCGGCCTCACGGAGCGGGCGACCCTGGCCGGGGGCCGGCTCGAGCACGGCCCCACCCCGCAGGGCGGGTTCGAGGTCCGGGCGTGGCTGCCGTGGGGGTGAGCGCCCTGCCCTCCGCCGTCCGACCCCTCTCCCGTCGATTCGTGCCCTGCCCGGTCGGGCCTCACCCCGACGGGGCCCTTTCCCGTTCGGGCGTCACCCCGACGGGCCCCTTCCTGTTCGGTCTTCACCCCGACGGATCCCCTTCCCGTTCGGGCCCGCCGCCCGGCCCGGCCGTGATTGCGTACCGCTCATGACTGCGATCAGACTGCTCCTCGTCGACGACGATCCGCTGGTGCGGGCCGGGTTGTCCTTCATGCTGGGCGGCGCCGACGACATCGAGATCGTCGGCGAGGCCGCCGACGGCGCCGAGGCGGAGACCCTCGTCGACCGCACCCGCCCGGACGTCGTGCTCATGGACATCCGGATGCCGACCGTGGACGGCCTCACGGCGACGGAGCGACTGCGCGCCCGCGAGGACGCCCCGCAGGTGGTGGTGCTCACCACCTTCCACGCCGACGAGCAGGTGCTGCGCGCGCTGCGCGCCGGCGCCGCCGGGTTCGTCCTCAAGGACACCCCGCCGGCCGAGATCGTCGCGGCGGTGCGCCGGGTCGCGGCCGGTGACCCCGTCCTGTCGCCCACGGTCACCCGGCAGCTGATGCGGCACGCCGTCGGTACGGCCGCCGACACGCGCCGCACCCGCGCGCGTGAACGCATGACCGCCCTCAACGACCGGGAGCGCGAGGTCGCCGTCGCCGTCGGCCGGGGCCTGGCCAACGCCGAGATCGCGGCGGCCCTCTACATGAGCGTCCCCACCGTGAAGACGCATGTCTCCCGCATCCTGGCCAAGCTCGACCTCAACAACCGCGTGCAGATCGCGCTGCTCGCCTACGACGCGGGACTCCTGGAGGAGGAACCGGAAGGGCACTGACCGGCGGGCTTGCCGACTGGAAGCGGCGCTGACCGGCAGGGTCGCTGACCGAAGGACACCGACCGGCAGGGCCGACCGTCAGACGGACGCGCGCGCCGGAGCGGGCCGTCCGTCAGGTGAACGCCGGAGGGGGCCGGCCGTCGGGTGAACGCCGGAGGAGGCCGGCCGCTCGTCGGGTGAACGCCGGAGCGGGCCCGTCGTCAGGTGAACGCCGGAGGGGGGCCCGCCGTCGGGTGAACGCCGGAGCGGGCCCGTCGTCAGGCGAACGCCGGAGGGGGGCCGCCGGGGATCTCCGCGAGGTGGACCGGTCTGCGCTCCCGCCGCGACAGCTCGCACGCCTCGGCGACCCGCAGTGCCTGCAGCGCCTCGCGACCGTCGCACGGGTTGGCCCGCTCCCCCCGGACCACCTCGACGAACGCGTTCAGCTCCGCCTCGTAGGCGGGGCCGAACCGCTCCAGGAAGCCCGTCCAGGGCTTGTCCGCGGCCGGCGGCCCGCTCGGCTCGGTGGACGCGATCGGCGTACGGTCGTCCAGCCCGACCACGATCTGGTCCCGCTCCCCGGCGAGCTCCATCCGCACGTCGTAGCCGGCCCCGTTCATCCGGGTCCCGGTGAGGGTGGCGAGCGTGCCGTCGTCCAGGGTCAGGAGCGCGGCGGCGGTGTCCACGTCACCCGCCTCGCGGAACATCCGGGGGCCGGCGTCCGACCCGGCGGCGTAGACGTCCGTCACCTCCCGGCCGGTCACCCAGCGCAGGACGTCGAAGTCGTGGATCAGCGTGTCCCGGTACAGCCCGCCGGACAGCGGCAGCCACGCCGCGTCCGGCGGCGCCTGGTCGCTGGTCAGCGCCCGCACCGTGTGCAGCCGCCCCAGCCGGCCGGAGCGCACGGCCTCGCGCGCGCCCGTGTAGCCGGCGTCGAAGCGGCGCTGGAACCCCATCTGGAGCACCGTCCCGGCCGTCTCGACCTCCGCGATCGCGCTCAGGCTGCCCGGCAGGTCCAGCGCGATGGGCTTCTCGCAGAACACCGGCAGACCCGAGCGTGCTGCCCGACCGATCAGTTCGGCGTGGGCCGACGTCGCCGTCGTGATGACCACGGCGTCCACCCCCCAGCGGAAGATCTCCTCCACGCCGGGCGCCGCCGTCTCGCCCAGCCGGTGCGCCAGATCCTGGGCCCTGGCCGGGTCCGCGTCCGTGAGGATCAGCGAGCCGACGTCGCGATGCCGACTGAGCGTGTTCGCGTGGATGGTGCCGATGCGGCCCGTACCGATGACGCCGATGCGCATGAGAACAAAGTGCGTGCACAGCCCGCCGCTGTCAATCTGTATGTCCGGACAATCTGACTACACGACTTCCCGTCAACAACGCACGGGGCTACGCTCGGCCCGTGCCGAAACCAGAAGTGGACCCGACCGTGCAGCTCGAGCTGAGTGTGGACCGCAGCTCTCCCGTGCCGTTGTACTTCCAGCTGTCGCAGCAGCTGGAGGCCGCGATCGAGCACGGCACGCTGACGCCCGGCAGCCTGCTGGGCAACGAGATCGAACTCGCCGCCCGGCTCGGCCTGTCCCGGCCGACCGTCCGCCAGGCGATCCAGTCACTCGTCGACAAGGGCCTGCTCGTACGGCGCCGCGGTGTGGGCACCCAGGTCGTGCACAGCCAGGTCAAACGCCCGCTGGAGCTCAGCAGCCTCTACGACGACCTGGAGGCGGCGGGCCAGCGCCCGGCCACCAGAGTCCTCGTGAACAAGCTGGTGCCGGCCTCCGCCGAGGTCGCCGCGGCGCTCGGCGTCGCCGAGGACAGCGACGTCCACCGCGTGGAACGCCTCCGCCTCGCCCATGGCGAACCCATGGCCTACCTGTGCAACTTCCTGCCCCCCGGCCTCATCGACCTCGACACCGACCAGCTGGAGACGACCGGCCTCTACCGCCTGATGCGCGCGGCGGGCATCACCCTGCACAGTGCCCGCCAGTCGATCGGCGCCCGGGCGGCGACGCCGGAGGAGGCGGAGCGCCTGGCGGAGGAGACCGGGGCGCCGCTGCTCACCATGCAACGCGTCACGTTCGACGACACGGGCCGAGCGGTCGAGTACGGCACACACACGTACCGCCCGACGCGCTATTCCTTCGAGTTCCAGTTGCTGGTGCGCTCATAAGGGGTGCGGGGAACTGCGCGACAAGTCCCCACCGACCAGCACTCGTCGATGATCCGCACCACCCCTCTGCTCCGCACCCCGGCTCCTCGTGAGGCAGAATCGGGCGCGATGAGCACCTACCGCGACTTCACCGCCCCCATCGGCTCCCGCCGTGCCGCGGCCCTGCGCACCGTCGGCACCCGGGAGCGCCGCTCGCACCTGACGGCCCCCCGCGTGCCCACGGTCGGCATCGACATCGGCGGTACGAAGGTCATGGCGGGCGTCGTCGACGCCGACGGCAACATCCTGGAGATGCTCCGCACGGAGACCCCGGACAAGTCCAAGAGCCCCAAGGTCGTCGAGGACACCATCGCCGAGCTGGTCCTGGACCTCTCCGACCGGCACGACGTGCACGCCGTCGGCATCGGCGCGGCCGGCTGGGTGGACGCCGACCGCAACCGGGTGCTGTTCGCCCCCCACCTGTCCTGGCGCAACGAACCGCTGCGCGACCGCCTCTCGGGCCGGCTCTCCGTCCCCGTCCTCGTGGACAACGACGCCAACACCGCCGCCTGGGCCGAGTGGCGCTTCGGCGCCGGCCGCGGCGAGGACCACCTCGTCATGATCACCCTCGGCACCGGCATCGGCGGCGCGATCCTGGAGGACGGCCAGGTCAAGCGCGGCAAGTACGGCGTCGCCGGTGAGTTCGGCCACATGCAGGTCGTGCCCGGCGGCCACCGCTGCCCGTGCGGCAACCGCGGCTGCTGGGAGCAGTACAGCTCCGGGAACGCCCTGGTCCGCGAGGCCCGTGAACTGGCCGCCGCCGACTCGCCGGTCGCCTACGGGATCATCGAGCACGTCAAGGGCAGCATCGGCGACATCACCGGCCCGATGATCACCGAGCTGGCCCGCGAGGGCGACGCCATGTGCATCGAGCTGCTGCAGGACATCGGCCAGTGGCTCGGCGTCGGCATCGCCAACCTCGCCGCCGCCCTCGACCCCTCCTGCTTCGTGATCGGCGGCGGCGTCTCGGCCGCCGACGACCTGCTGATCGGCCCGGCCAGGGACGCCTTCAAGCGGCACCTGACCGGCCGCGGCTACCGCCCCGAGGCCCGTATCGTCCGGGCCCAGCTCGGCCCCGAGGCCGGCATGGTCGGCGCCGCCGACCTCGCCCGCCTCGTCGCCCGCCGGTTCCGCCGCGCCAAGCGCCGCCGGGTGGAGCGCTACGAGCGCCTCGAGCGGTACACGCAGTCGCTCCGCAGTACCCAGGAGACGCCGTGACCGCGTCCCTGCCCCACCAGGGCCCCTGGCCCGACGGACCGGACCGGCCGGTCGAGGACCGCCGGCACATGATCCGCCGCAGGTCCCTGACCCTGCTGATCATCGTGCTGCTCATCGGCATCCCGGCCGGCTACCTGGTGATCTCCGCGAACCAGAGCCGCGACAGCGGCAAGGACAAGGAGGCGAAGTACTCGGCGACCGGCCTCACCGCGGGCTGGCCCTCCAAACTCCAGCGCCGGATCTACCAGGTGCCCGTCCCGCACCCGGCCTGGCACGTGGCGTACTACGAGACCAACAACTGGAAGACCAGCCGCCTCTACACCCAGTTCGAGACCAACGCCGCGGGCCTGGACGCGTATCTGACCGGCCTGGGTGTGACGCGCGCGGACCTGAAGCAGGGCCACGTCACCATCGGCGCCCGCGACCGCCGCATCACCGGCTGGAAGTTCGCCACGACCGACTCCTGGTACGGCTTCGTCCACCGGCAGAAGAACCCGGCACCCACCCACGACGTGGTCGTCGACCTGTCCAACCCGGCGTACCCCTGGGTGTACGTCGTCTCCCGGACCGTGCCCTGATCCCGCCGGACCGCCTCCCGACCCTGCCGCCGGGGCCGATTGTCAGACCCCGCCCGTAGAGTCGGAGACAACTGATCCGACACGCGGGGCGGGAGGTGGCAGGACGTATGGCAGACACGGCTCTGACGGCCGAGCGGGCGGAGGAGAGCATCGTCCCGGTCCGGCTCCCGGCCGTCTTCCTGCCCGCGCCCCTCCCACGCGAGGGGCGCATCGCCTTCTGGGACCCCGAGGGCGCGCCCCTGCCCGCCCGGGAAGCCGGGGACACCGAGTCCGGCGGGCACGCCGAGGACACCGAGCTGACCGTCGTACGACGGCACGGCGCCACCGGCGTCCGGCGGCACACCACCCCCGCGCTGACCCTCCCGCTCGACGCCGCGCTGCCGCTCCTCGTGCGCGCCCGGCACGACCCCGCGGCCCACCCCGCCACAGCCTGCTGGGGCGCCGCCGCCCTGCACGCCCTGCGGCTGACCGCCCGCGGCCGGCTGCTGCCCGGCCTCACCGCCACGGGCCACGACGCCTGGCGGGCAGGCCCCCTCGACCCGGACGACATCGCGCACCTGCGCGCGGTGGCCGCCGCCCTGCCCTACGAGGGCCACGCCGTGCCGCTGCCCGGCCCCGGGCCGATCCACCTGCCCGAACCGGAAGCGCTGGTGCGGGCCTTCCTCGACGCCGTCGCCGACACCCTGCCCCGCACCCCGGCCGCGCCCCACACCTCCGGCCGGCCCTTCGCCGCCCGCGAGGCCCAGCACCTGCCCACCGCCCACGACTGGGCCGCCGAGGTCGCCGCCGGGATGGACGCCGGCGTGCGGATCTCGCTCCGTCTCGACCTGTCGGCCTACGACCTGTTCGACGACGCCTCCGACGGCGGTGCCCGCAGCGCCGGCGCCGCGATCGTCCAGGTGCACAGCCTCGCCGACCCCACCCTGGTGGCCGACGCGGCGGCCCTGTGGGCGGGTGCGGCCGATGACGCCTTCGGCCCCCGCGCCCGGGTGGACGCGGCTCTCGCCGTCCGCCGCGCCGCCCGCGTCTGGCCCCCGCTGGACCGGCTCGCCGACCAGGACGTGCCCGACGTGCTGGCCCTGACCGAGGACGAGGTCACCGACCTGCTGGGCATCGCGGCGACCCGGCTCGCCGCGGCGGGCGTCGCGGTGCACTGGCCGCGGGATCTCGCACAGGACCTGTCCGCGGCGGCGGTGGTCCGTCCCGCCCCCGGCTCGGCGACCGACGGCACCGGCTTCTTCGAGAGCGAGGACCTCCTCCAGTTCCGCTGGCAGCTGGCGCTCGGCGGCGATCCGCTCACCGACACCGAGATGGACGCCCTCGCCGAGGCCCACCGCCCGGTCGTCCGGCTGCGCGACCAGTGGGTGCTGGTCGACCCCGCGCTGGTCCGCAAGGCCCGCAAACGGGACCTGGGCCTGCTCGACCCGGTCGACGCGCTGTCCGTCGCCCTCACCGGCACCGCCGACGTGGACGGCGAGACGGTCCCGGCCGTCCCGGTCGGCGCGCTGGCCGCCCTGCGCGACCGCCTGACCGCGGGGATCCGCCCCGCCGAGCCGCCCCCGCGGCTTCAGGCGACCCTGCGGGACTACCAGCTCCGCGGCCTCGCCTGGCTCGAGTCGATGACCTCCCTCGGCCTCGGCGGCTGCCTCGCCGACGACATGGGCCTCGGCAAGACCGTCACCCTCATCGCCCTGCACCTGAAGCGGGCGCGCAGCGAACCCACCCTCGTGGTCTGCCCGGCCTCCCTGCTGGGCAACTGGCAGCGGGAGATCACGCGCTTCGCCCCCGGCGTGCCCGTGCGCCGCTTCCACGGCCCGGACCGCAGCATGGACGGCCTCGACGGCGGTTTCGTCCTCACCACGTACGGCACCATGCGCTCGGCCGCCCCCGCCCTGGCCGAACGCGCCTGGGGCATGGTCGTCGCCGACGAGGCACAACACGTCAAGAACCCCTACTCGGCCACCGCCAAGGCCCTGCGCACCATCCCCGCCCCCGCGCGCGTGGCCCTGACCGGCACGCCCGTCGAGAACAACCTCTCGGAGCTGTGGGCCCTGCTCGACTGGACCACCCCGGGACTCCTCGGCCCGCTGAAGTCCTTCCGCGCCCGGCACGCGCGCGCCGTGGAGAACGGCGAGGACGAGGAGGCGGTGGAGCGCCTGGCCCGTCTGGTACGGCCCTTCCTGCTGCGCCGCAAGAAGTCCGACCCGGGCATCGTGCCCGAGCTGCCGCCCAAGACGGAGACCGACCACCCCGTCCCGCTCACCCGTGAACAGGCCGCGCTGTACGAGGCGGTGGTCCGCGAGTCGATGCTCGCCATCGAGACGGCCGAGGGCATGCCCCGCCGGGGCCTGGTGCTGAAGCTCCTCACGTCGCTGAAGCAGATCTGCGACCACCCCGCGCTGTTCCTCAAGGAGGAACACACCCCGGCCTCCGGCGACCGGCTCGCCGCCCGCTCCGGGAAGCTCGCCCTGCTGGACGAACTGCTGGACACACTGCTCGCCGAGGACGGATCCGCCCTGGTCTTCACCCAGTACGTGGGCATGGCCCGCCTCATCACCTCCCACCTGGCCACCCGCGCGGTCCCGGTCGACCTCCTCCACGGCGGCACGCCGGTCCCCGAACGGGAGCGCATGGTGGACCGCTTCCAGGCCGGTGCGACACCCGTCCTGGTGCTGTCGCTCAAGGCGGCCGGCACCGGCCTGAACCTGACCAGGGCGGGTCACGTCGTGCACTTCGACCGCTGGTGGAACCCGGCCGTCGAGGAGCAGGCGACCGACCGTGCCTACCGCATCGGCCAGACCCAGCCGGTGCAGGTGCACCGCCTCATCACCGAGGGCACCGTCGAGGACCGCATCGCCGAGATGCTCCAGTCCAAGCGGGCCCTGGCCGACGCGATCCTGGGCTCCGGCGAGTCCTCCCTCACGGAGCTGACGGACCGGGAGCTGTCCGACTTGGTGTCGCTGCGGAGGTCGTCATGACACCCCACGAGATCATCAGCGACCCGCCGGCCCTGGAATTCCCAGGGAGTACGTCATGAACGCCCGCCCGTCTGCGCCAGGGGAGGACGGCAGCAGCGCCCGCCCGGCCGGGTCTGGGCAGGACTTCAGTAACGCCCGCCCGTCCGCGCCCGGGGAGGACGGCAGGAACGCCCGTCCGGCCGACGAGGCCCGCCGCGCTCTGCGCGAGGCCCGGGAGCGGGCGGCCCACGCCACCGACCCCGCACAGGCCACCGACCCCGCACAGGCCACCGACCCGGCACAGGCCACCGGCCCCGCACAGGCCACCGGCCCCGCACAGGCCACCGACCCGGCACGGGCCGCCGACCCCGATCCCTCGCCCCGCCCGTCGCGGGCTGCGCGCTCGGAGGCGTCGCCCCGTTCGGCACGGGCCGCGTACCCGGAGCCGGCGCGCCGTCCCGAGTCGTCGCCCCGTGTCGGCGACACGCCCGAGGACGCCGTGCCGGCCGCGCCGTGCCGGCCGCCGGCACCCGACGCCCCCGGGACGAACCGGCCGGACAGCACCTCGGCCGGTGCTGCCCCCTCCGAGGGCCCGGCCCAGGCGGGGGAGAGCACTCCGACCGACGCTGACCCCACACAGTCCTCAGCCCGAGCGGGCACCGAGCGGCGAGGCGCCGACGTCGCGCGCGAGGCGCTGCGCGCCGCACGGGACGACGCGCGGCGGATCCGGGAAGAGACGGAGCGGGAAGGGGCCCGCCGCAGGCGCCGGGCCCGGCAGAGCGCCGTGGACGACCGGGCCGCGGTGGTGCGCCGTGCCACCGCGGACGCCTCCGGCAGAGGCGCACGCGACGTCAGGCGGCTGCTGTCCGACGCGTTCCGGATGCCGAGCACGCCGGACACGACCACCCATGACCACGAGCACGAGCCGGAGACCGGGCAGGACAGCGACACCTCTCGCACGGCCGACCTGCTGCGCGGCCCGGCCCGCCGAGCCCGGCAGACGCCGCCCGGCGGACCCGGCCCGTTCCCGGAGCCCCCGAAGACCCACCCCGAACCCCCGACATCGACGACCTCTCCGACCGGAAGCAACGACCCGGCTCCCACCCCCCACACCGGCAACCCGGTGACGACGGCTCCGGACCACGACCGACCAGCCCGGCCCGCCCGGCCGCAGGGGTCGGCCCCCGATCCGTACGCCGAGCCCCCGGCCGCCACAACGCACGCGGCCCGCCCCCACCGCTCCCCCCATCCGCCCCGTTCCCCTCGCTCCATGGGCGCCCCCGCCCGCGATCACGAACTCCGCCGTACTTTCCCGCCGTTCCCGCCCCGGGACGGTGACCGCTTCGCGGAGAGCTGGTGGGGGAACGCCTGGGTCGAGGCGCTGGAACAGGGCGCGCTGGACGTGAAGCGGCTGGAGCGCGGGCGGGGATACGCGGGGCAGGGGCATGTCGACGCCATCACCGTGACGCCCGGACTCGTGCTGGCCTACGTCCAGGGCAGCCGCCCCCGCCCCTACCGCGTCCAGGTACGCCTGCGCACGCTCGACGAGACCGACTGGGACCGCTTCCTGGACGCCGCCGCCGACCGCCCCGGGCACATCGCGGCGCTGCTCGACAAGGAGATGCCCCAGTCGCTGGCGGAGTGCGGCGTGCGGCTGCTGCCCGGCCCCGGAGAGCTGGAGCCCCACTGCAGCTGTCCCGACCGCGCTCACCCCTGCAAGCACGCGGCCGCCCTCTGCTACCAGACGGCCCGGCTGCTCGACGCCGATCCCTTCGTTCTGCTCCTGCTGCGCGGCCGGGGCGAACGGGAGCTGCTCGACGCGCTGTCCCGGCTGAGCGCCACCCGCTCGGCGCGCGCAGCGCAGGACAAGGGACCGGCGCCCCTGCCGGGCGTGCGCGCGACAGAGGTCCTCACTTCACGCGCCCTCGCGCCCCTGCCCGCTCCACTGCCTCCGCTCGCGCATCCGGAGCAGCCCCCGCCCTACCCGGCGGCGCCCGGCGGCCCGGATCCCTTCGCGCTGGACCAGTTGGCCACGGACGCCGCGGCTCGCGCCCACGCCCTGCTCGGCACCGGCCGCGACCCGGTCGGACAGCTGACCTTCTGGCAGGACGCGGTCCGGCTGGCCGCGGCCCGCCCGGGGGCGGGGCTCACCGCCGGAACCCGGTCGCTGTACGCGTCCCTCGCCGCCGCGGCGGGCCGTACCCCGTCCGAGCTGGCCCGCGCGGTCGCCGCCTGGCGCCAGGGCGGCCTGGAGGGCCTCGCTGTCCTGGAGGAGCCGTGGGACCCGCCCGCCGGCCGATTCGACCGGGCCAGGCCGCTTCTCCTCGCCGCCGACCTGCCCGCCTTCCGCCCCTGGCGCAACCACCTCACGCACCCCCACGGCCACCTCCAGCTCCGCCTCGGCCGCGACGGTCTCTGGTACGCCTACGAGTCCGAACCCGGCCACGACGACTGGTGGCCGAGAGGCACCCCCGACCCGGACCCGGTCGGCGCCCTCACGGGCCTGGGCCTGCCCGGCGATTACTGAAAGCACCGGGCAGAAGCCGTCATACTCGGAGTGGGCGACTCTCGGTGGCGGTCCGGAACGCGCGGCCGTTGCCGGTGGGGACAGTCCGCGCCCGTCCACGCCGCAGTTGTTCGACACGACCTCCAGGCCGGTGGCGCCCTGCGTGCGGAGGGCTTGGATGAGCACTTCGGGGATGCCGTTGACGCCGAACCCGCCGACGGCGAGCGACGCGCCGTCGGGGATGTCGGCCACCGCCTCCGCGGCGCTCGAACAGACCCTGCCCATGGGCGAGAGTGCCTTTCTGCTCCTGCTAGGTGCGTACGGCGTCCGAGATCGGTTTGGCGCCGCCGTGCGCGGTGAGGCCGCCGTCCACGGGGATCTCGGCTCCGGCGATGAAGGACGACTCGTCGGAGAGGAGGAAGGTGACGAGCGGGGTGATGTCGTCTACGGTTCCGGTGCGGCCGAGGGGTGTGCCGGCGAGGTTGGCCTCGCGGAAGGCGGGTGCGGCGGAGGCGGTCATCTCGGTCTCGATGTAACCGGGGTGGATGGTGTTCACGCGGATGCCGCTCGGTCCCAGCTCCATGGCGGCGGTGGCCGACAGGCCGCGCAAGGCCCACTTGCTGGCGGTGTAGGCGACCGGGTAGTGGGCGGTCAGGGCCGCCGAGGAGCCGACGTTCACGATCGACGCCCCGGGGCGCATCAGCGGTGCCAGGTGCTGGATGCCCAGGAGCGGCCCGGTGACATTGACGGCGTGGACCCGGGCCATGTCCTCGGGGCGTACGGCGTCGAGGCGCGCGCGCCAGGTGACACCGGCGTTGTTGACCAGGCCGTGCACCTGCCCGTATGCCTCCCCCAGTTCGGCGGCGAGTTCGGCCCAGTCCTTCTCGCTGGTGACGTCGAGCCGGCGGCAGCCGGCTGCCTCGGTCACGTCGGTGGCGATGACCCGGGCACCCTCGCGGGTCAGTGCCTCCGCCTCGGCGGCGCCCTGGCCGCGGGCGGCGCCGGTGACCACGACGACCCTGCCGAGCAGCCTGGTGTGGAGGTCGGTCACGGCCGCTCCCGGGAGCGGCGTCGGCCGGTCGGCAGCGGGACCGGGGCGGCTCCGGCGGCGACCGTGTTGGAGACGCTGCCGATGCCTTCGACGGTGAGGGTGACCGTGTCGCCGGGCTTGAGCGGGGCAGGGTCCTGTGCGCCGCGTACGCCCCACAGTTCCGCGAGGCAGCCGCCGTTGCCGCAGGTCCCGGAGCCGAGGACGTCGCCGGGGCGGACGAGGGTCCCACGCGAGGCGTAGGCGACCATCTCCTCGAAGGTCCAGCTCATGTTGGACAGCAGGTCCTTGCCGACCACCTCGCCGTTCACCTCGGCGGTGAGCCCGAGCCGCAGGAAGCCGTCCTCGTCCCGGTACTTCTCCAGTTCGTCGGCGGTGACCAGGTACGGGCCCAGCGTGGTGGCGGTGTCCTTGCCCTTGCACGGGCCGAGGCCGACCCTCATCTCGGCGGACTGCAGGTCGCGCGCGGACCAGTCATTGAAGACGGTGTAGCCGACGATGTGCTCGCGGGCCTGCTCGGGCGTGAGGTCGCGGCCCTCGGTGCCGATCACGGCGGCCACTTCGAGTTCGAAGTCGAGCACGGTCGAGCCGGGCGGCACGGGGATGGCGTCGTGCGGGCCGTACACCGCGTAGGGGTTGGTGAAGTAGAAGGTCGGAGCCGTGTACCACTGCTCCGGTACGCCCGCGGTGCCGTCCACGGAGCGCCGTACGCCCTCGACGTGTTCCTCGAAGGTGACGAAGTCCCTGACGGTGGGCGGCTGGAGCGGGGACAGCAGCCGTACCTCGGAGACATGGGGGCCGGCCGCGACGTCGAGGCTCGCGGAGCCCGCGTCGAGCAGCTCGGGCAGGCCGCCGCCCTCGGCGAGCAGGCCGGTCAGTGAGCTGACGCCGGGCAGGGGGCAGAGCGTGCCGTCCTCTTCGACGACGGCCACCTGGCGTCGGTTGCGGTACTCGTACGTGGCGAAACGCATGGCGGTTTCCTGTCGGCCGGCGGCGTGAGGGGTGGGCACGAAGGCCGGGGACGCGGCAGGGGAGTCAGGGCAGTGACAGGGTCACCGCGCCCCCGGGGACTCAGGGCTTCGCCGATCAGACCGGCGGGGCGACGAAGACGCCGCGGTCGACGTCGTTGAAGGACTCCTTGGTGACCAGTTCGTTCATGGGGTTGGCGGTGCCCCACTGGTCGGTGACCTCCGGCTGGGAGAAGTCGTAGACGTGCGGGTGCCAGGTGTCCTCGTCCAGCAGCTCCAGCTCGGTCGTGTACTCGACGGTGTTGCCGTGCGGGTCGAGGAAGTAGGTGAAGGTGTTGTCGCCCGCCATGTGCCGGCCCGGGCCCCAGATCTTCCTGAAGCCGGCCCGCATCACCCGGCCGGAGCCGCGCATGTACTCGTCGATGCCGCGCATCTCGAAGGAGATGTGATGCAGGGAGGTGTGCGGGCCCTTGGCGATCGCCATGGAGTGGTGCTGGTTGCTGATCCGCATGAAGTGCATGACGTCGCCGATGTGCGGATGACCGAGCGTGTCGGACAGCCGGAAGCCGAGGTGCTCCTCGTACCACGCCTTGGTCTTGTCCAGATCCGGCGAGTTGAGGACGACGTGCGACAGCTTGACCGGGATCGCCTCCTTCTCCTCGACCTTGCGGTGCCGGCGCACCTCGACGTCGGCGGAGACCTCGATGGTGCGGCCGTCCACGTCGAAGAAGCGGAAGCCGTAACCGCCTCCGGGCGTCTCCACCTTGCCCGGCTGCGAGATCAACTGCACTCCTTTGGCGAGGAGTTGCTCCGCCAGCGTGTCCACGTCGGCGGCGCTCGCGGCGCCGTAGGAGACCAGGTCGAGGCGCTTCTCGTCGGCCTTGCGCAGCCGGACGACGTACTGCTCGGGGCTGCCCTCGGCGGCAAGGAAGGAGATGCCGGAGTCCTCGGCGACCTTGGTCAGGCCCCAGACCCCGGAGTAGAAGTCGAGCTGCTTGTCGTAGTCCGGCACGGCGACATCGACGTGTCGAAGGTGGGTGAGCAGGCGGTTGCTCATGGGGGGTGTCCTCCTCAGACGAGGTTGAGCAGAGCGGCGGCGTTTCCGCCGCGGACGGAGTGGAAGTCGGTGTCGGGCAGGTCCGCGGCGCGCAGCGCGCCGAGCGGGTCGTCGGTGCCCATGTCGAAGGGGAAGTCGGAGCCGAGCAGGACCCGGTCCGGACCGGCAACCCGTACCAGCTCCCGCAGCACGTGCGGGTCGTGGACGAGGGAGTCGAAGTACAGCTGCTTCAGATAGCTGCTCGGCTCACGGGCGCAGTCCCGGGCGTCGGGACGGGCCCGCCAGGCGTGGTCGGAGCGGCCGATGTGGGTGGGCAGGTAGCCGCCGCCGTGCGCCGCGATCAGCTTCAGGCCCGGATGACGGTCCAGGACGCCGGAGAAGATCAGATGGGAGAGGGCGACCGCGTTCTCGGTGGGCTGGCCGACGGTGTTGGACAGATACCACTGGTCCAGGCGCTCGTCGAGCGTGCAGCCGAACGGGTGCAGGAAGACGAGGGCGCCCGACTCCTCCGCCCGGGACCAGAAGGGTTCGTACGCGGGATCCGACAGTTCGTGGCCGGGCGTGTGCGAGGAGATCTCCACACCCTGCAGCCCCTGGGCCAGGGCATGGTCGAGGAGGCCGACCGCGCGGTCGGGATGCTGGAGCGGGATCAGGCCCAGGCCGTGCAGGCGGTCGGGAGCCTTCGCGCAGTGCGCGGCGGTGCCCTCGTTGGCCAGCCGGCAGACCTTCTCGGCCAGCTGAGGCTCGGCCCAGTAGTGGTAGTGGGACGGCGAGGGGCTGACCAGCTGGATGTCCACGCCCTGCTCGTCCATGGCCGCCAGGCGCACGGCGGCGTCCGTGAGCTTCGGCACCCGGGCACCGACCATGGGGCCGTTCACGGTCAGGGCCGCCGGGCCGTTGCGGCGGGCGTCGAGGGCGCGGGCCTCGGCGAGGCCGGGATGGCCGGCGACGGTCTCCTCGACGTCCGGGAGCAGGAGGTGGGCGTGGACGTCGACGGTCGGGGCGGAGGATGAGGTCGTGGTCACGGGCGCTCCTTGAGGAGGTCCATGGTGCGGCCGACCAGCCCGGCCATGTCGGCGTCGCGCACGCCGTCCAGCTGCCACTGGCCGATCTGCATGGACGCCTCGACGACGGTGCGCACGCGGGGGATGCGGCGGTCGTGGTAGGCCTGGAGCAGCTCGTCGCCCCAGTCCCGTCCGCTGGTGAGCAGCTCGGCGAGGACGAGGGCGTCCTCCAGGGACATCGCCGCGCCCTGGGCCATGGTGGGCGGGCAGCAGTGGGCGGCGTCGCCGATGAGCACGACCCGGCCCCGGTGCCAGGAGTCCTCGACCAGCAGGTGGTCGAACCAGGTGTAGTTGACCTTCTTCGGGTCGGTGATGTGCTCGGTGATCTCCGGCCAGACCCCGCCGTAGCTCTGCGCCAGGCGGCGCATCTCGTCGGCGTAGGTGGCCGGGTCGATGGAGGCGCGGTCGCGGCACCCTTCGACGACGTACGCGTAGAGGGTGTTCTCACTGGTGGGGCAGTAGCCGGCGATGTAGGCGGGGCCTCCGTAGGCGAGGTCGGTGCGCGTCACGCTCTCGGGCCGCGGGGCGGCGATGCGCCAGATGGCCATGCCGGTCGGCTCGGGTTTGTCCGTGACGCCGATCGCGGCGCGGGTGGCGGAGTTGAGTCCGTCGGCGGCGATCACCAGGTCGTAGCGGCCCTCGCTGCCGTCGCTGAAGCGCACCGACACGCCGTCGGCGTCCTGTTCCAGCGCTTCGGCGGTGGTGCCGAGGCGAACGTCGGCGCCGCAGGCGCGGACCGCGTCGATGAGGATCTGCTGCAGTCGGGGGCGCTGCATGCCGAGGGTGGCGGGCAGGTCCTCTCCGCCGGTCTGGATGTCCTCGGCGACGAACAGGACGGTGCCGTCCGGGGCGGTCACGCCCAGCGAGCCGAAGGCGTAACCGGAGACTTCCACCTGTTCCCACACGCCCAGTTCGCGCAGGACCCGCAGGGCGTTGCCCTGGAGGGTGATGCCGGAGCCGGTGGTGGCGTTCCAGTCCGGCTTGGCCTCGATCAGGTCGACGGCGATGCCGGCGCGGCGCAGCAGGATGGTGACGGCGTTGCCTGAGGCGCCCCCGCCGATGACCAGGACGGTGGGTGTGCCCCCGGCCGGAGGCTGGGGGAGAGTGCGGCTGTCAGCCATGTCGGGGAATCCTCCTGCGGGTTGGGCCGCGCGGGGGCGGCGCGGGCTGCGGCTCGCCCGCTGGGAGTGCGGGCCGGTGGGGACGGGGGTGCGGGCCGGATGCGCCGCTGCTGTCCGGGGAACGGCGCTTTCGGCAGTCGTGCGGTTCTCGACGAGGCGCACGGTGCCGCCGCGGGGGTGTCGCCGGAGGCGTTCTCGCGGGCCGGCGCCGTGCTGGTTACTTGACGGCGATCGGGTTGACCGGGGAGCCGACGGCTCCGGTGATGGGGAGGGGAGCGGCGGTGAGCCAGAACTCGTACCTGCCGTCGTCGGCGCAGTCGGCGGCGAGTGCGTCGAGGTCCCACATCTCGCCGATCAGCAGGCCCATGTTGGGGATGACGACCTGGTGCAGCGGCTGGAAGGCGCCCTCGAACTCGTTGGGGCGTACCTCGAAACCCCAGGTGTCGGTGGCGATGGCGGCGATCTCCGTGCGGTGCAGCCAGCCGGCGGTGGTGAACGACAGGCCGGGCGCGGGGCCGCCCGCGTAGTCGCCCCAACCGCCCCGCCGGGCGCGGGCGAGATGTCCGGTGCGGACCAGGACGATGTCGCCGCGGCCGACGGCCACCCCGTGGGCCTCGGCGGTCTGATCGAGGTGCTCCTCGGTGACGGCGAACCCGTCGGGCAGATCGCCGTCCATGCCGACGACCAGGCCCACGTCGAGCAGCACGCCACGGCCGGCGACGTACGGTGCCATGTGCTCGATGCCGGTGACGAGGTCGCCTTCGGAGGTGACCACCCTGTCGGCGCGCCGCCCGTTCCAGGCGAATCCGTGGTCGAAGATGTGGCCGAGTCCGTCCCACTGGGTCGAGCACTGCAACGGCATCGCGATCACGTCGTCGGCGCCGCCGATGCCGTGCGGGAAACCCTGGTTGCCCAGCGCCGCGTCGGTGCCCGTGTCGAGCATGGTGTGCACCGGGTTGGTCCGTCGGCGCCAGCCCTTCTGCGGGCCGTTCATGTCGAACCGCTGCGACAGCGAGAAGCTGACGCCGCGGCGTACCAGCGACGCGCCCTCGCGCCGCTTGCCCTCGTCGAGGAAGTTCAGCGTGCCGAGCACGTCGTCCTCACCCCAGCGCCCCCAGTTGGAGTACGCCTTGGCGGCCTCGGCGATCGCGCCCTCCGGGTCGCGGGGGTCCAGGCTCATGCCGTTCCCTCCGCGACACAGCGGGTGCGCTGCACGCCCAGACCGGTGATGGAACCCTCCATGACGTCGCCGCCCTGCAGCAGGCGTCCCCAGTGGATGCCGTTACCGGCCGGGCTGCCCGTCAACACCAGGTCGCCGGGGAGGAGTTGAGACGTCTGCGAAGCGTACGACACCAACCGGGCGACTCCGAAAAGCATGTCCTTGGTGGACTCGTCCTGCATGATCTCGCCGTTGAGTTTGAGCGAGACCCGCAGGTCACCGGTGTCCGCGATCGACTCGGCAGGTACGAGCCACGGGCCGAGCGGCGTGAAACCGGGCGCGTTCTTGCTGCGCAGCCAGTCGGTGCCGATGGCCTTCATGTCCCGGCGGAACACGGTGGCGCGGTCGGTCAGGTCGTTGGCGATGGTGTAGCCGGCGACGTACTCCAGGGCCTCCTCGACCGTCACCCGGTAGGCGGGCCTGGCGATGACGGCCGCCAACTCCAGCTCCCAGTCCGGCTTTTCGGCCCAGGCGGGCAGGACCACGTCGTCGTACGGGCCCGTGATCGCGCTCGGCAGACCGATGAAGACATACGGCAGGTCCTCGGCGGCCCGGCGGTCCATGACCGCGGCGATCTCTGTGCGTGCCTCCTCCACCGTGCGCGGGTCGTCCGGGGAACGGTGGGCGACCTCCAGGTCGATCACGTGCTGCCGGTAGTTGGCGCCGGACTGGAAGATCTGCCGCGGCTCGATGGGGGCGTGCACCCGCAGGCCCTCCAGCGGCCGCCAGTCGAGGGCGTCCTCGTCCGCCAGGACGCGCAGGACGGGCAGGGCCTCCTCCCACCGCTCCACCACGGCGCGCACGCCGGCCGGTGCCCAGGCCAGGACACTCCTCAAGTCCAGCACCCGGCCCTTGGCCAGAAGACCGGGAAACGGCTCCCCGCCCTGAGCGGAGAACGTACCGAGCGCGAACGGACCGGCAGGTTGCGCGAGCGTTTCCATCTGATTTCCTCCTGCTGAGTTGCGGTCTACTCTGACCCCGATCGGTTCATCACGGAAATCAATCCTGTGGATGTGCCAAATCCATGAAACGGATGCCTCTCTTACCTAGGTGGTTGCCCGGTGAACCTGTCTCGACTCGACCTCAATCTGGTCCTCGCCCTGCGCGCACTGCTGGAAGAGCGCAATGTCACCCGGGCCGGCGAGCGCATCGGGCTGAGCCAGCCCGCCATGAGCGCGGCGCTGTCCCGGCTGCGCCGCCATTTCGACGACGAATTGCTCGCCCGGACCGGCAACTCCTACGAACTGACCCCGCTCGGCACCGCCCTGCGGGACCGCAGCGCCACCGCGTGCGACCTGCTGGAGCGGGTCTTCTCCAGCCAGGCCGACTTCGACCCGGCCGCCGAGACCCGCGAGTTCACCCTGCTCGCCTCCGACTACGGAGCGGCCGTCTTCGGCGCCGCACTCGCCCGCGCCCTGCACCAGGAAGCGCCCGGCATCCGGCTCACCTTCCAGCACCCGGCACCGTCCGTCGTGGAAAACACCGCGGCCGTGCTGAGCACCGTCGACGGACTGCTGATGCCGCACGGCGTGATCGACGGCTTCCCCGCCGTCGAACTCCACCAGGACCGCTGGCTGTGCATGGTCGCCGATGATCACCCCGAGATCGGTGACGAACTCACCCTGGACCAGCTGGCCCGGCTGCCCTGGGCCGTCTACCAGCGCCCCTACGACGCCCCGGCCGCACGCCAGCTCAGCATGATAGGGATCAGTCCCCAGGTGGAGGTGTCCGTGCAGACCTTCCAGCTGCTGCCGCCCATGGTCGAGGGCACCCGGCGGGTCGCGATGATCCAGGAGCGCCTGGCACGCAAGGCGGTCCGATCCGCGGCGGTGCGCGTCCTGCCCTGCCCGTTCGAGGCGGTACCGGTGCGGGAGGCGATGTGGTGGCACCCGATGCACGCGCAGGACGCGGGCCACATCTGGCTGCGGCAGAAGGCCGCGGAGGTGGGCGCGACGCTGGCGGGCAACGGCCACAGCAACGGCAAGGGCCCAGGGAAGGCCGTGCCCGTCGACCAGAGTGGGGAGCCGGGGCTGCCGCAGGGCCGGCTCTGACCGGACCCGGCGGCAGCCCGTGATCGACGTGCTCTCGGCGGTCGTCCCGCGCACCCTCAGGCCAACTGCTCCGGCAGCGGCCGGGGATCGACGGCAGCGCCCACCCGGCGACGGGCCGCCCACAGCCCCGCCGCGACGAGGGCTGCGGCCAGCCCCAGCATGCCCACCGCACCGGCGAGACTGCCGACCGCGGACTCCCCGGCGAGCAGCACCAGCGGGCAGACGAACTCACCGCCGAAGAAGGCCGCCGTCCACAGCCCCGTGCCACGCCCGCGGTCCTCGAACGACAGACGGGACATGGCACTGGTCAGAAGGGCAGGCAGCAGCATGCCGGTGCCCACGCAGTTGACGACCGCCCCGATGACCAGCAGCGGGGCGTTGCCCGCGAGGAACATCACCCCGAAGCCGATCGCGCAGACCGCGAGAACGACGGGCAGCATCGGGTCGGGAGAACGCTTCAGCCGGGCGAAGGTGACCGCTCCGCCCACGGTGGCGGCACTGGCGATCGCGGTGGCCAGTCCGATCACGCCGGTGTTCTCCACCCCGAGGTCGTCCAGCAGGTACGACATCTCCACCGGGACGGTGTAGAACACCATCGCCCCGAAGAAGGTGAGGGCACAGACGCCCGCCATCTGCCGCCAGGGGAACGAGCGGCGGGCCTCCGCCTCGGCCGGAGTCTCGTCGCCGTCCGCACGGGCCGCCGGGTCGGGCAGGGCGGTCGCCATCAGTGGGGCGAGCACCAGGCTCACGGCGTAGATCCAGAAGGGCACGCGCCAGCCCGCCGATCCGGCGGCGCCGCCGAGCACGAAGAAGACGGTGGCCGACGCGGAGGCGCACATGGTCTGCAGGGCGAGGTACTTCACCCGCTGCCGGCCGCTGTAGTAGTCGCCGATCAGGGTGGTGCAGCAGGTCATGATCGCGGCCTCGGCGACGCCGACCAGAGCGCGGCCGGCGATGATTGCGCCCAGCGAGTCCAGCCAGAGCGGGGCCGTGCCGAACACGGCGTACAGGACGGTCGCCACGACCAGCAGCCGCTTGCGCCCCAGCCGGTCCACGATCACCCCGGCGAACGGTGCCAGCAGCGCCAGCGCCAGCGCCGGAACGGTCAGCGCGAGCGGCACCAGCGCCTTGGCCCCCTGGACCGACGCGAAGTGGTCCTGCATCTTCGGCAGCACGGGGGCGATCAGCACCGCCCCCAGGATCGGCAGACAGCTGCCCACCATCAGAAGGGTCACCCGCAGCCGATGGGCCGGGCCCGAGACGGCGACGGCTGACGGAGCGGTGGCATCGATCGCGGCGGGAGGCGAGGGCACGGAACCGGGCATGGCGACTCCAGGGGATGGCGTAAGGGAGCGGGCATGCCTCACGGGCACCGAAGGCGCACGGCATGCCGGGGAGCTCGCACACCGGCGGCGTCCGGACAACGGCGTGCGGTAGCGACGACTATGGGGGCGCCGCGGCGCCGGTGCCATCCCCAGCGCAATCCGGATCCCGTATCCGGACTATCCACGCGGTGGATGGGATGGGTGACCATCACGCCGACGGAAGGCGTGCACGGCCGTTCCCCCCCCGAACGGCGGTCGCGCGTCACCACGCGGGAGGCGCTCCACCATGACGGCCAGACAGCGCAGCAGCACTTCCTCCAGTACGGATCCTCCCGTGAGGAGAGAGGTCGTACTGGGCGTGGACACGCACGGCGAAGTTCCCGTCGCCGCCGGATCTCCCCGCTGGGGAAGGTCCTTGGCACCGAGTCCTTCCGGCGACGGCAGCTGGCTCTCGCCAGCTGCTCGTGTGGGCCCGCAAGCGGGGGCGATGCGCCGGGCCGGGGTGGAGGGCACCGGCACCTTCGGCACGGGCCTGTCGTGCCCGGGCACGGCCAAGTCCGGCGACGGGCCGGTGCACAGCGCCCGGATCGGTGGGCATCGGCCCGGACAGCGCCGTCAGCTTGTCGATCAGCATGGGAGACAACCCCGAGCGGCAAAATACCGAGGCATCTTTTGCTGCCCTTTGCGGAGTCAACCCCATGGAGTAACCCTCCGGCCGCAGGAGCACGCGTCGCCTCAACCACGGTGGCGACCGCCAGGCCAACGCCGCCCTGCACCGCATCGTGGTCACCCGCCTGCGCCACGACCCACGCACCCAGGCGTACTACGAACGCCGCACCCGGGAGGGCAAGACCTGCCGTGAGATCATCAGATGCCTCGAGCGATACGCAGTCCGCGAGGTCTTCCACCTGGTCAGACAGGTGTCCAGCACCCCCTCGTTATAGGGGCGTGTGATAGCGGGTGATAAGGCTAGGCCCCGCCGGGGACCATCCTTACGGGACATCCGCGCGGAGCGGTGAGACGACGAAGCCGCACCGGAGCGCTCCGGTGCGGCTTCGTCGTGAGATCGGCTGCGCTGGCGCGCACGATGAGGTTGACGTCCGTCGCGATCGCGGTCAGCGGCGCGCCGCCGGCGACTGGGATCGGTCCGTTGGGTGATGCATCGCCTCCGAACCTCGGTCCGCCGGGATCCGGCGACCGTGGCGGTGAGCGGTCGCCTGTCCTATCCCGCATGGTCCGCTGCCAGTGAGGCGCTGATCCGCTTGGCGGCAAATCCCGTGCCGCACACGAAACGCAGCAGCGGCCCGAAGGTGGGAGCGGCAGCCAGCCCCGCGAAGTACAGGCCCGGCACCGACGCCTGGAAGTCGGCGGACAGTTGCGGCGCGTCGGCCAGCTGAGGCGGATCGGCGGCGCCCTTGCGCACCGCCCGGCGCAGCCCCTGGCTCAACAGCTCCACCCTCTCGACGTCGACCAGGTATCCGGTGCCCGCGATGACGTGGTCGGCGTGCAGGATCTCCACGTCTCCGCCGGGATTCCGCACCTCCAGCCGCACCCCGCCGTTCTCGCGCGCCGCCGAGTGGAGGCTGCGGCCGGACAGCACCGGGACACGGCCCTGGACTCGCTCCCGGAGCCACCATGCGCCGGACGGTCCCAGGACCGTACGCAGGAGATGGGCACGGACACGGGCCGGCAAGTGCCGGACGGCCGCGGGACCGCGGCTGCAGACCACCAGCGGCCATCCGGTGCCCATCGCGGCCCCCGGCCACAGCAGTCGAGCATGGAGCGGACGGTCCTGCGCCGTGTCGACCAGAGGGGGAGGACCGAAGGACGGACGGGTGCGGGTGACCACGGTGGGCTGCGCTCCGGCCTCGTTCAGCAGAGCAGAGGTCTCCAGGGCCGACTGGCCGCCTCCCACCACGACGACGCTCCGGCCCGCGAACACCGACAGGTCCGTGTGGTCCGCCGTGTGGGAGACGAGGCCGTCTTCCCGCAGCCCGGTCAACTCGCTCGGTACGTACGCGAAGGAGCTGATGCCCGTGGCGACCACGACAGCGGGCACGGAGAACTCTTCCCCGGTGTCCAGCGTGACCCGGAACCGGTCGTCCCGGAGGCGGTCGATGCCGTGCACCGCGGTCCGTTCCAGCTCGGAAACGCAGTTCCGTTGGAACCAGAGCCCGTAGCGCACGAATTCGGACAGCGGCACCGGTTCCCGCTCACGGCCCGGATGGCGTCCCTCCTGGACTCGGAACGCCCCGAGCCCGTGCCCCGGAGCAGGGGCGGAGATCGACGAGGAGAACGGGGACGACTTGAGGTACATCTCGCGCGGCATGTGCGAGCGCCAGCCCTCCATCGGCTCACCGAAGATCCGGTACGGCACTTTGCGGGCCTGGAGGTGGGCGGCGATGGCGAGCCCGTACGGGCCTGCTCCCACCACGGCGACTTTGGTATCTCCTGGAGGCTTCATGTTGCTTGGTGGCCTTCCCATATCGCCACGGGGGCCGCCGCGGGCGCCTCCCGTGAGCCTTCGGATTCCCTTGTCAGGGCGAGCGGCTCCTTGACTGACTACCGATATCCGGCGTATGTATATATACATCGTAAATATACACCGACTGCGCAATTGAGGCTGGCCGATAGGTGAGGTGGCAAGCCGTGGCCGTGGTCAACGAAACGCACAGCGCCGGACCGGCGAAGGCTGCGGGAAGGACGCGCCGGCGTCATCGCCGCAGCTCTTCCGCCCCGGCCCTGGTCGCGATCGACACTCTTGCCGCGACCGTCGCCGCGGGCGGAGTGCAGCTGCTCTTCCACCGTTGGTTCGTCCCGGCCGTACTCGTCCCGCTGTGGCTCCTCTCGATGGCGTCACAGCGGATGTACGGGCCCGATGCCGACGCGGAGTGCTTGCGCCGGGTTCTGCGGGCGGCCTGGCTGGCCGCCGCCGCGGCCGGCGCCGCATGGTGGTTCGCACCGCGCGACGAACTGCTGCACGACGCGCTGATCGCTCTGCCGCTCACCGCCGGGCTGACGCTCGCGCTGCGCAGGTACCGCCGGGTGAGGATGCGCACCGGCAAAGGCAGGAGCCGGCGTGTCGAGCGGGTGCTCGTGCTCGGCCCCGCCGAGTTGATCACGGCGCTGCGCAGAGGGCACGGCCCCAAGCCGCGGGTCGTCGGCGTCCGCCCCACCGGCCCGGCAGCCCGCGACGGCCGTGCCGACAGGAATGCCAGGGTGTCCTGCGATGCCGTGGACCTGCTCAAGACGGTACGGCGGACCGACGGCGACGCGGTCATCGCGCTGCAGGGCACCGAGCTGGGCACCGAAAGACGGCGGCGGCTGTCCTGGGAACTGCGGGCAGCGGACGTCGACCTCCTGCTCGCGCCGGTCCTCGCCGACGTCACGGCCGGGAGGCTGTCCGTGCGTCCGGTCGCGGGGGTGCCCCTGCTGCACCTGCGCGCCCCCAGGCTTTCCAGGCTGTCCCGCATCCCCAAACAGCTGACCGACCGTCTCCTGGCCTTGTCGGGGATACTGCTGCTGGCCCCGCTGATGGTGGCGATCGCCGTATGGGTACGGCTCGACAGCCCAGGACCCGCATTCTTCCGGGAGCGCAGGGCCGGGCGCGGCGGCCGTGAATTCACTCTTCTGAAGTTTCGGACGATGCGCCGCGGTGCGGATCGGCGCAAGGCCGAACTCGCCCACCTCAATCGCTACGGCAACGACCGGTTCTTCAAGATCGTCGGCGACTCGCGCGTCACCGGAGCGGGGGCGTTCCTGCGCTCGTTCTCGCTGGACGAGCTGCCGCAGCTGTTCAACGTGGCGGCGGGCCATATGTCCCTCGTCGGTCCGAGACCCCTGGTGAAGGACGAGATCGCCGCCCTGAGCGAAGACGCGAGCCACCGGCATCTGGTGAAGCCCGGTATGAGCGGGTTGTGGCAGGTCAGTGGGCGCTCTTGCCTGCCGACCGCGGAGCGGACCGTGTCGACATGAGCTACGTCGAGAACTGGTCGCCCGCCTGGCCTTGTCGATCCTGCTGCGGACTCCGTCCGCGGTCGTGCGCCGGACCGGCGCCTGCTGACGCGTGTCACCGGCGTGACTTCCGAGGCGACCGGGCGCCCCCGAAGGAGTCTCAATGACGAGGTCGAGCCGCTTGTGTGATCGACCGGGCGGAGGTGAACGTCCGTCCGTCGCGCAGCGGTGCCCACAGGGCACCGGCTCGTCGGCGGGCCAGTGTGATCACAGCCCGGACGTGTTTGCAGCCCTCACCGCGCTTCTTCAGGTGCGCGGACGGGGAGAACATCCGTCGCGGGCGGCGGCTGTAGCGCTCGGGCCGGTGCAGGTTGCCGGTCCGGCGGCCGCAGTCGCGCGGCACGGGCGCCAGCCCGGCCGCCGAGGCCAGGTGGCCGGTGTCGGCGGCGGCCGCAGGGTCGCCGGCGGCGAACTCGGCGCCGGGTATCGGGTCCATTCCGGGCAGGGACTCGATGATCTCCAGCTGCCGGTGGCTGCGGAACGTGTCGCGGATCTGTTTGTCGATGCGCTTGAGGCGGTCGTCCAGGACCAGGATCTGTGCGGCCAGGCCGGCGACGATCCGGGCGGTGGCGTCCTCGCCGGGCAGCGCGGTCCGCTGGGCCTGAGTCGCCTCCAGCGCGGTGGCCGCGACCACGTCGGCGCCCCGGACGCCTCGGCTGGCGAGCCATGCGGTCAGCCGGGCCCTGCCCGCGTCGATGCCGGCCCAGACCCGGGCCCGTCGCTCGCTCGCCCCTCCCCGGCCCCAACAGCATGCCGTCGGCCTGAGGAAGACCCCGCTGTCGTCTCCGTCAACGGCGACCGCACGAAGCGCGCACCTCTCAGTCAGCAGCCAGGGCGCCCCGGGGAGCCGGACGGCCACTCCTTCGGAGCCACGACTGGCAAGACCCCATCCGCCACATCCGGCCCTCCCGGGCCGCCTCACAACTTACGGAGCCTCCATGAGTGACCAAGTACCGGCACTGCTCGTCAAGCTGGGGCGTTTTCCCCAACTCCACGGGGGGCTTGGGGCGGTGCGCACCCTGGGGCGTATGGGAGTCCCGGCGTACGCCATGGTCGAGGACCCTTTCACCCCGGTCGCCCTCTCACGCCATCTCGCCGGCCGCTTCATCCGCCCGACGACCGGAGCGGAGGACGCGTCGGAACTGGTCTTGGCCCTCCTGCAGATCGGCCGGCAGATCGGGCGTCCCACCGTTGCCGTGGCGGAGGGAGACGAGGCCGCCGTGCTGCTGGCGGAGAACGCCGATCGCCTGGCTGAGTGGTTTGTGCTGTCCCCCGTGCCGCCCGCGCTGCCCCGCAGGTTGGCCAGCAAGGCGGGGCTGAACCGGACCTGCCAGGAGCACGGGGTGCCCACTCCCCTGACCCGGTCGCCGGTCGACCGCGCCGAACTGGTCGCGGTGGGGCGTGAGTGGGGATTCCCGCTGGTTCTGAAGGACAGGGAGCCTTTCACCAAGCTGAACGACTCCGCCATGGGCCACACCGTGTTCGTTCACGATGAGGCCGAGCTGCTCGCCGTGTGCGGGAGCGCCGACTCTCCCTCCGTCATCGTCCAGGAGCACATCCCTCTCGAAGTCGCCGAGGAGTGGTTCACCCACCTCTACTGCAGCGCGGGAGGCATGCCCCGGCTCGTCTTCACGGGGCAGAAGCTCCGCTCCTGGCCACCCAGGACAGGCCTCACCACCCGGGCCCGGGCCCGGCCCAACACCGCCCTCGCGACATTGGCCGCCGAACTGTGCCGTGCGATCGGCTACTGCGGGATCGCCGACCTCGACTGGCGGTTCGACCGGCGCGACGGCCGCTACAAGCTGGTGGACTTCAACCCTCGGTTCGGACAGCAGTTCCGTCTCTTCACCACCGCGCAGGAACTGGACGTGGTCCGCGCGATGTACTTGGACCTGACAGGCCAGGACGTTCCGGACGTGACACAGATCCACGGCCGGGGCTTCATCGTGGGCAATCTGGATGCCGTGTCGGCCACCGTGACCGCCTGGCGCGAACGCCGGCTCCCGTCCGCGCTGCCGCGGCGGAACCTGGAACGGGCCTGGCTGAGCTGGGACGATCCCGTGCCCGCGGTTGCCGTGGCGGTGCGCTTCAGCGGCACGGTGGCACGACGACTCACGAAACCGGTGCGCGCCGTGGTCGGTCCGGACAAGGGTGTTCCGAGCCAGGGTGCGCTGCCGCACGAGACCCCGGCCCCCGGAGGTCGGCTCCTGCAGCCGAGGGGCACAGCGCCGTGAGGCGGTCCATCCTGCACATCGCCCAGTCGAGCGAGGCAGGCGTCGCCCGAGTGGTCACGGACCTGGCCGCCGGGCAGTGCGCGAGAGGTGACCGGGTGACCGTGGCGTGTCCGCTCGCGGGCACGCAGTGGTGGACAGCCGCGCAGCGCGGGGCCCAGGTAGTGCGGTGGGACGCCGTACGCTCTCCCGGTCCGGCGCTGCGACGCGAGGTTGCCGAAGTGCGGCGCATCGGGGGGGGCATGGTGCGTCCGGACGTGGTGCACCTGCACAGTGCGAAGGCGGGGCTCGCGGGCCGCCTCGCGATACGCGGGCGTGTTCCCACCGTCTATCAGCCGCACGCCTGGTCGTTCGATGCCGTATCGGCTGCCCTGTCGACCGCGGTGGTGCAGTGGGAGAGAGCGGGAGCGCGATGGGCGCACCAGGTGGTGTGCGTCAGCGAGGGGGAGCGTGCCCACGGGGTGGCCGCCGGCATCCGGTCCCGGTGGACAGTGGTTCGCAATGGGGTGGACCTCGACCGGTTCACGCCGCCGGAAGCCTCCGCGCGTGAAGCAGCGCGGTACCGGCTCGGTGTCTGCGCCACCGGACCACTGACCGTGTGCGTGGCGCGGATCTGCCTTGGATCGGGTTCGTGGGAAGTTGGGCCACATTCAGCTTCAAGAGCTCACGGAGGAAGACGTAGAAGAGTGGATGCATTGGGCGTTGAGGTATGGACGCGCACGCGGCGGAAAGTCGGCACTCCGCTCGGAGTGACCAGTGTGGAAATGAGTCTCGCATGATTTAAGGATGCCTTGAATCGGCCAGCGCCGCGACGGCTGCTGACCATGAATGTGGCCCAGCACATCACAATTCCCCGCAGGGCGCGTAAAGAGGACCGGAAGAAGAAGCAGGAGGGGAAGCCGTGCAACGTCCAGGAAGTCCAGATGTTCATTCACGGCGTCAGGACGGAACGGCTCTGTGCTCCCCTTCTGCTGTCCCCCATGGGTCTGCGTCCCGCTGAAGTCTGTGGACTTCGATGGAAGGACGTCGACTTGGACAAGCCACGATCACCATAGCCAACACCCGGACGATGATGGGGAATCGATACGTCATGGAAAAGGACACCAAGTCCATGGCCGGAGAACGTGATCTTCCTTTGCGAGGTCCTTGGCCTGCGCAGAGTACGTCCCTACGACGCTCGTGCCTCCTGCCTCACTTTCCTTGCCAACAACGGCGTGCCAGATCACATCCTCGCCCGGTGGGCCGGGCACACGAACGTGAAGACCACGAAGAAGTGGTATGTGAAGCCAGACGTGGAAGACTTCCGCGAAGCCGCCACCACATGGGATGGCCTACATGGTGAGGCGGAGGGACGCGCCTGAGTTCGGCGGCGTATCCCAAGGGGTGGTGATCAGGGGCTGATCGGAGGGGCTCGAAAGGTTTCCCGCCACGTCGTCTCGACCTTCGGGACGGCACCACATGCTTTGCTGCAAACCCGGGACGGCTGGCCGCTGCGCTGATGAAGGATGCAGCGCGTCGATGTGAGGACAGGGTGAGAGCGCGGCCATGGGACACGCCGCGTCGGGGGCGCGTGTGCAAACTGAGGCTCAGGCTCGATCGGTGAGGGCCGTCGCCAGTGCTCGATGAGTCGAGCCGCGGATGCATCGAGTCACTGGTTTCCCCCGGCTGTGTGAGATTTCGTGAGACGTGAGAGGGTCTGGGGCGTGAGTGAGACACCGTCGAACACCCTGCAATACCGCTTTGACGGGCCAGAAGAGGCTCCCGTCCTGATCCTGGGTCCCTCACTGGGTACCACCTGGCACATGTCGTAGAAGCCGTCCAGGACCGTCCATCCAGTCTTATGCGGACATGTATGTCCAGTTTCGGGATCCTGTGCCGGAGCGTGTCCACGGGGTCTGTGATTCGCGCGTGACACCTGACAGCACGACGAAGCCCTGCCGGTCTGCTCCGGCGGGGCTTCGTCGTGCGGCTGGTCAGGATGGATCGGTGCTCGTGCTGACGGCTCCGTTGTCCTCGGGCTCACCCCCTTTGAGTCCCCGGAGGAGCGAGGCGGTGACGACGCGGGCTTCGGTCGCCTCCTGAGGTCCAGGGAGCGGGACGTGACCACGTACCTCGACTCCTGCTACGAGTAGGCGTGCTGTGACCACCGCCCTTCGGTGGTGCAAGCGGGATCCTCGCCATCGGCTCTGCCGGGCCCGACCTTCGTTTCGCGACCGGGTGGCGGGCTGGATCTCCGGGCCCCAGCAGTTGGCGGAACTCGTCGGTGACAGTGATTCCTAATGCGGTCTGTCAAGCGGCGAGAGCATCGGGTGGGGTGAGTTCCGTAGCACGCCCGTCGCGAAGGAGAGCCCAGAGGATCAGGTCCTGGACCATGCCACATCGTATCGGCGCTCAGCGTGGGCCGGCGGCTCGACGAGATACTGCGAGACAAGAGGTAACGGCGACAGTTGGTCCGGTCGCAACGGCGGACGGAGGTCTGAGAACGGCCAGGGCTACTCCTCGGCCTGCTTGATCAAGTCCCGGTGCCGGCTGCGCCCAAGGGCTCGTCCGTTGGTGTGCCGTACAGGTGCGAAGGCTCGGCTACGCGATAGTCGCGGTGTATCGCAGCGCGGACGCGCTCCGCACGCCTTTGGACGTCCACCGGGGACTGGTGAGGGGCTTCAGCGGCCGGTTGTGCCGGTCAGCCAGTCCCAGCGCAGCAACGGCTGGCAGGCGCAGTTCGAACCGGGTTCCGGCGCCACCGTCGGGGCGGTCCGGCACGGTGATCCGGCCCCGGTGTAGGACCACCTGCTGGGCGACGAGGGTTAGACCGAGGCCGGTGCCGGGACTGTCCGGGCCCTGGTGGAAGCGCTGGAAGACATCTTCGCGGCGCTCGGCGGGGATGCCGGTGGACCTTGGTCGTCCACGGTGAGCACCGCGGTCTGCTTGAGCGGGTCGTGGGAGGGGCGCAGGGTCACCTCGACTCGGGCGACTCCTTCGGCGGCGCGGTCGTGGATCCAGGCTATGGCCAGCAGGTTTGTCCACCGCCGAGCCCAGCCCCCTGCCCCAGCCGTGTACTTGCAGTCCTGCGGCGGCGCGCCCGGAGACGTCCGCGTCGGGGTGGGTGAGCCGCAGGTCGGCGACCGATGCGTTCACCTTCTCCGCGAGGTTCAGCGTCGCGACCGCGTCCGCCTCGACCAGGTCGCCCTGCAACGCTCTTCTGCCATGGTGTCCTCCGTAAAGGAGACCGGGACGACGCAGCTCACCGAGTTGTTGTCTCCGCCCGACGCCCTGCCGATTTCGGCCGCTCTCAGGGCCCGCCCGCCAGGCCGCCGGAGCGGTGACGCCGTCGCTACGGTGGTCTGTTCGGGGGTGCCGGTTCGAGCAGCCGCGAGGAGGTCGGCGAGGAGTCGGTGCTGCAGGCCACTCGGATCACGCTGGGGCTGCTGGCCTTCCGGATCGGTCGGCTCTCCGAGCAGATCCGGGAGGTGGACGCTCGTCTGGCCCGGCTCGTGGAATGCCACGCGCCGCAGCTGCTCGACGTGGTGGGGATCGGTCCGGACACGGCGGTCACGTTGCTGATCACGGTGGGGGACAACCCGGAACGGCTGGACAGTGAAGCGTCCTTCGCCTCACTGTGCGGGGTCAGCCCCGTCGAGCGTTCCTCGGGACGCCGACAGGTCCGTCGCCTCAACCGCGGCGGCGACCGGCAGGCCAACGCCGCGCTCCACCGGATCGTGTTCACCCGCCTGCGGGTCGACCCGCGCACCCAGGACTACTACGAGCGGCGGATCAAGGAGGGCAAGACCCGCCGCGAAATCGTCCGCTGCCTCAAACGCTATGCTGCCCGCGAGGTCTTCCACCTGGTCAAACAGCTACAGCCAGACCCCCGCTCATAGGGGCTGTGACAGCAAAGTGACACCTGACGGTCACTGCGGCCCCCGCCGGGGCATGTGCCCGGCGGGGGCCGCAGCGCTCATGAGCGACGTGGCCCGCTCGATACTGGTGCGGCGTCTGCAACGCCTCGCGTGGCGGCAGCGGGCGGTGTCGCTGGTTGGGCAACTGCTGCGGATCGGCCCGAATGCCTGTGTGTTGGTGGCCTGCTCCGTTGTGCCGGCCGTCGGCCGACACGACGAGCCTGAGACGTGAACCGGTAGTGCCTTCCTGCTGGAACGACAGAAGCCTTAGACAAGCCCCTATCGTCCCAGGCCAGAGGGCACTTTCGTCTTGCGGCTCACGATCCGGACGTCATCGCTAGTGCTGCAACGGTGTTTGTGGGAGTACGGCGCCCCCGGCGATGCGGGTTCCCTCTGACGGGACGGTGCGGGCCACGGGCCCTCTGCAGGCGGCAGCTCTTATCGATACACAGTGTCTACGTCCTTCCCGGACGTCGAGTCGATCATCGCCGCGTGGCATGAGCAGCAGATAGCCGGTCACCTCGCCGAGCTCGCCGGACTCGGGGACCGCGCAGGTGCGCCGGGGGAGCGGCTGGAGGCGGTGCTGGAGCGCTACGCGTTCATCCAGCAGCAGCGGCACGGCCATGGGGGAGAGCTCTCCGCCGTCCTGCACCGGGGTGACCATGTGGCGCACGCCGAACAGCATCTGCGCCACTTCATCCGGGGGTTGCTGGCCGAGGAGGTCCAGGCGGGCGAGGTGCGGGACGACGTTTCGCCGGACGAGCTGGCGAGCTATTGCCTGCATGCCCTCGCCGGGTCCGGAGCGCTGTCGTCCAAGGCCGCGGTGCGGCGGCTCGTCGCGGTGACCCTGGCCGGCCTGCGTCCCCAGGGTTGACGTCCCATCGCGGTGCCGCGCGCCCGGCCCTGGTGATCGGCTCCGCCATACGCCCGTCAGTGTCCGCCACTCGATTCGACGTCGAGGCGCTTGCGGAAGGTCGTGCCGCCGTCCTTCGACTCGTAGACGCCGTCCTGGGTGGCGGCCAGGATGTGTTCGGCGCCGGCCGCGGTGAGCGCCTGGGGTCGGCCGCCCGGCGCGGTGGAGACCTTCCGCCAGGTGGTGCCGCCGTCGTTGCTGCGGTTCAGGGCGCCGGCCGGGTCGATGCCGTAGAGGGCGTCCGCTGCCTTCCAGGAGAGGAACGCCAGCACCGGCTCCTTGCCCTTGGTGAACGTCTTGCCGCCGTCGGTGCTGCGGGCGATGCCCTCGGCGGTGGTGGCGAGGACGACGCCGGGGTCGTTCGGGCTGACCGCGATGTCGAGCGCCTCGAGGCTTGCCCCGTCCTTCCAGGTGGTGCCGTCCTTGGTGGTGCGCAGCAGGGCGTTGGTGGCGTCGTAGCCGTAGACCGTGCCGTGCGCGTGGTCCAGTGCGTGGAAGTCGGACTCCCCGGACAGGGACAGCGACGTCCAGGTCTTGCCGGCGTCGGTGCTCTTGATCAGTCCCTTGTTGCCGCCGGAGGTGGGATGGCCGCTGGCGTAGAAGGTGTTGTCCTCGGCCACGGTGAAGCCCATGAAGTCGTCTTTACTGTCGCCGACGAGCTGAGGATCGCCGCTGGCGTCGGGGGTGTAGACGCCCTCGTGGGTGGCGACGTACAGGCGCTGGTCGGAGGGGTCCAGGCCGAGGCCGTGGATGTGGCTCACCGTTGTCGCGGGGGCGGCGGACGAGTCCGCGCCGTCTTTGTCATTCGAGCAGGCGGCCAGGGGCAGGGCGAGAGTCAGGGCAGCCGCTGTCGCGGCGGCATGGCGCTTGTGCATGGTTCCTCGGTCGGAGTCATCGGGCGCGCGTCGGCGCGGAGGGCGGTGAAGACCGTGAGGGTGCGGTCGGCGGGGGACGTGCGGGGGCCGGGGCCCGGGCCGTCCGGCTCCTCGGCGAGCGTGCCGTGGAGCCCGGACGGCCCGTGTGTGTCGGCTCAGAGCCGGTCGAGGATGCTCTGGAGCTGCTCGACCTCGGCGGACTGGCCCTTGACGATGTCGCCGGCCATCTTCTTGGTGTCGGCGTTCTTGCCGTTCTTCTGCTCGTCCTTGGCCATGGCGATCGCGCCGTTGTGGTGGTCGATCATCATCTCCGCGAACATCTTGTCGAACTCCTTGCCCTTCATGGCCTGGAGTTCCTTCATGTCCGCGTCGGACATCATGCCGTTCATGCTTCCGTGGTCCATTCCGGGCATGGACTCCATCGCGGTCGGCTTGTTCCACGACGTGAGCCAGGACTTCATCGTCTTGATCTCAGGGTCCTGGGCCTGCTCGATCTTCCCGGCAAGGTCCTTGATCTCCGCGTCGGAGGCGCGGCCGTCGGCGAGCTTGGCCATCTCCAGGGCCTGCTCGTGGTGGGGGATCATCATCTGCGCGAACGTGACGTCCGCGTCGTTGAAGTCCCCGGTCTTGGCCCCGGCCTCGGCGCTCGCGGTGGCCGATGACGAGCCGCTGCCGTGGTCCATGCCGCTCATGTCGTCGCCGTCGCCGCCGCAGGCGGTCAGCAGTAGGGCTCCCGTCGCGACGATGCTCGCGGCCGCGATACGTCGAGTGGACTTGCGGCGCGGGGCACGCGTGAAGGCAGTCATGATCGATTTCACCTCGGGTGGTGTCTGGTTCTTCTGGCGGTTTTTGGGCGTGTGAGACAGCGGGATCGCGCGTGGTGCGCGCCCGCGAGGTTGTCTCGGCCTACAGCCGAAGGACCGACAGCCGGGTGAGATCAGGGCCGCGTGGCGGAGGGTTGGGGCGCAGCACGGCGGCGACCTGGGCACGGAGGTTCGCCAGCCAGTCAGGGTGACGGGCGAGCGCCGACCGGACGAGCGCCGTGAGCACCCAAGCGGCGAGCAGGACGGCCAGACAGAGGGACATCATGTCCATCGCCATGACGGGCATGTCGGTGGACGGTGCCTGCTCGGGGGCGGCCTCGTGCTTCGATTCCGCCGAGGCCGGATCTGCAGCGTCCTCGTGCGTCGCCGAGGCCGAATGGGTCGTCGGCGCCGACACATGGGAGGCCGGACCCATCTCAGCGGCATGCGAGTCGGTGGGATGCCCGACGGTGTGCATGACGAACACGCCGAACGCGAGCACGACCACGAGCAGCAGGTGCCCGAGGGCGCCTCCTGCTCGTACGTACCGGCTCACGGCCACTCCCAGGACATCCGTTGAGGGCCGCCGTGGCCCTCCGCTCCCGACAGTACCGAACCAGAGCCGATCACGCCGTGGCGGACTGGTGACTGCGGCCCCTGATCGCTCAGGGCGTGGCGGTTCCCACCCCGTCTGCTCGTTGAACGGCGCCGAGGATCCAGCAGCTCTCGGCATCGGTTCGTGCCTTCCGACTGGCTCAGCTACGACTCTTGCATACCCCCTCGGGGTATTGTACCTTCCAGCTTCGTGATACCCCCTGGGGGTATAGCCCTCGGGTCTGTTCCGGATGGAAGGGAAAGGCCATGTCGTCAGTCAATCCGCGGCGCTGGTGGGCGCTCGTCGTGCTCGCCGCCGCCCAGTTCATGGTGATCATGGACACCTCGATCATCGGGGTCGCGCTCCCCGAGATGCAGCAGGATCTCGGCTTCTCGCAGGGCGAGCTGCAGTGGGTCTTCAATGCCTACGTCATCACCTTCGGCGGGCTGCTCCTGCTCGGCGGGCGCCTGTCCGATCTGCTCGGCGCCCGCCGGGTCTTCACGGCGGGCTGGACCGTGCTGATCGGCGGCTCCATCGTCGCTGCCGCCGCGCAGACGGCGTGGGTCGAGGTCGTCGGCCGCGCGGTGCAGGGTGTCGGCGGCGCGTTGATCGCTCCCGCCGCGATGACCCTGCTCATGACGCTGTTCGCGCACGATCCCAAGGAACTCGGCAAGGCCATGGCGCTCTACGGCGCCGCGGCCCCGGCCGGCGGCACCGCGGGCGTCTTCCTCGGCGGCGTCTTCACCGAATGGCTCAGCTGGCCTTGGGTGTTCATCCTCTACGTGCCCATCGGCGTCGCCACGCTCGCCGCGACCAAGCTGCTGCCAGCGGTCGCCCCGCGCCGCGGCGCCATCGACGTGCTCGGCGCTGCGGCGGTCACCGCGGGCCTCGCGCTCGCCGTCTACTCCGTCGTACGGGCCCCGGAAATCGGCTGGGGCTCCACCCGGACCGTGCTCGAACTCCTCGGCGCAGCGGCCCTGCTGGTCCTCTTCTTCGTGCTCCAGCGGTCCGTGCGCGAGCCACTGATGCCTCTCGGCATCTGGCGGGTGCCGCGCCTGGGATCGGCCAACCTGGCGATGACACTGCTCGGTGCCGCGTGGATCCCGATGTGGTACTTCCTCAACCTCTACCTCCAGCAGGTACTCGGATACGGGGCGTTCGCCTCGGGCGCCGCGCTGCTGCCGATGACCGTGCTGCTCATGGTCTTCATGACCGCGATCACGGCACGGCTGCTGGCCCGCTTCGGCGCCAGGCCGCTGATCGCCGGCGGACTGCTCGTCCTCGCGCTCGGCCTGGTGTGGCTGTCGGCCGTGGAGCCGACCGGCTCCTTCGTGGTCGATGTGCTGCCCGCGTCGCTGGTGGCCGCGCTGGGGATGTCGCTGGCGTACATCCCGGCGATGATGGCCGCCATGTCCGGCGCTCCGGCCGAGCAGGCGGGCCTGGCCTCCGGCATCGTCAACACCACCTACCAGGTCGGCTCGGCGCTCGGCCTCGCGGCCCTCACCGCACTGGCCACCTCCCAGGGCGCCGGCGCACTCGGTGACCTGTCGGCGCTGACGGACGGGTTCAGCGCGGCGTTCCTCGCAGCGGCGGGCATCGCCGCGCTGGGCGGGGCCGTGACGCTGCTGGCCATGCGTACGGAGAAGGCGGTCGCCACCCAACAGCAGGTGAGCGAGACCGCCTCGGGTGAGCAGGCAAGCGTCTGACCCATGGGCTGTCGGCCCGCACCCGCAGGCACACCACCCACCCGACCGGCTCACCGCAGACTCCCTCCGCCCGGAGTCCGGTGAGCCCGTCGGCGCTACGAGAAGGGAACATCAGTCATGCAGTCGCGATCGTTCAAGGAAGCTGTCCGCCGGGGAGCCGAGCACCCCCTGGTGCGCATGACTGCAATGGCATTGCTCCAGGCCCTGGCCGCTCGCCCGACCGAGGGCAGGGGCGACGCCGGATCGTCGTGCGCCGGCCGCTGCACCGGGGCGAAGACCCGATAGCCTCCCCCTCCCGCAAACTCAGGCGCTGGGCTCCGAACGACGCCCTCTGCCTCACTCCGCGCCTACCGCGGTCGACTTCCTGCGTCAGTGCAGCGCCTGGACGGGTACAGGGCGCCGTGCGCCGCATCGGCCCGGCGAGAGGAGCAGCTGGACCGCTCGCCGGGCCGAGCACGGGCCGGCCGTGGAGGGCGTCGGCGGACGGTCCCTCGCCAGACGCGCCACCAACCTCTTCGGACGCCACGCGTCGATCGCCGACTCTCGGTCCGGGCAGCAGCTGCGGTGCTGCCGAAGCCGGGCTTTGTCTGTACCGGCTCACGCGAAGCGGCACTTCAAGTGGGTGGGGAGGGCGTGTCGACCACCCTGACCGGCTCGAGGTTCCGCCGCCCGGCGCCCAGCCCTCGAAGAGCCGCAGCCCCTCGCCGAGGGGTACGGGCATCACGTGCAGCCGGAGCTCGTCCATGAGCCCGTCCCTCAGGTACCCGGCCGGAGGCGGTGGGTGGGCATGAAGACCGGCGTCCGGAACGGCGGGTTGTCGCCTCAGAACTCCTCACCCGTGTCTTACATCATCCGGCCGATGGCCACTCCGGTGGCGCCGAACCACTCCCGCATCAGCTCGGAGTTGCGGTTCTCCTCCTCACCGGTCATGCCTTGACGCTCTTGCGGGCGTGCCAAGTTGTGGATCCACTCGAAGGGCGCCTCGACGCCGTCGCCTCCCGGGTTGTCGAGGGAATTGTCGGGGTCGGCCATGTAGCCGTCGAGGGAGATGGCCAGATCCGCGGTCACGGTCACGACAGGATGCTCCCGAAGCCTGCCGTGGGATGTGCTGCCTTCACTCCCATGTCGATCGGGAACCGGCGCATTTGACCTCCCCAGCGACGCGTGACAGTGAGGTGCGATGCAGTAGGGGCCCTGCCTTCCGGCAGGGCCCCTACTAGCCAACGAGATTGTCCCCAGTTCTACTTGAAGGACCCGTCCATCCGGTTGAGCCTGCTTTCTCGAAGCGGGCGGCGCAGGATGCGCCTGTCAGGCCGCCGATGGAGAGCTCGATCTCGGAGGCGGCCGCGGACGTCGCGCCGGGGGACCTCTTTTCGGGAGCCGTGCTGGTCATGCGCATCTCCTGCGGTTCGGGGTTGATGCCCGAACGGGGCCTTCAGGCCCGGCCGACGAGCTCGTAGCCAGCCTCGTCGACGGCGGCCCGGACGGCCTCCTCGTCGAGCGGGGCGGCGGAGGTGACGGTGACTTCGCCGGTCTTGGCGACGGCTTTGACGTCGGTGACGCCGTCCAGGGCGGATATCTCCTGGCTGACCGCCCCTTCGCAGTGGCCGCAGGTCATGCCGGACACCTTGTAGACGGCGGTGACCCCTGCGCCCTGGGCGTCGGTCACGGTGCCCGAGCCGCAGGAGCCGTCGGAGGAGCAGCAGGATCCGGCACTCGTCTGGGTGGTCATGGGTGCTCCCTCATGGTGTGACTGCGTGGGTCTGCCGTCGGAAGGGCTGCTTCGCGGTCCTCCCAACGATGCAGACACTATACCCCCTAGGGGTATGAATGGCTTGTGACCCAACCTACGCGCATGGGAGTCCCGCGAGCCGCAGTGAATAGGAAGCTCGCGGCCGTGCGCCGCAAGGGCCTCGGTGATCACTCTCGGGCAGTGCAGGGCGTGCTGCTGCGGGCCGGCGGCGGGTACCGCCCGCTTGATGCTCTGCCTCTTGTTCTGTCCTGGCGTAGGGGCGAAACGGTCTGCGTGAGGGTAGGCCGCGTATCCGTTACGTGGGCCGTGGGCTGTAGTGGCTCAGGAACATGTCGACGCCGCTGGTGAGGAGACGGTCGGTGAGGTCGTCGTCGATATGTGTGCCGTAGGAGCCGAAGATCATATGGGGGAAGACCAGGAGTGCGTAGAGCTGGATGACGGCCGCCTCCAGGTCCGGGATCGCCAGTCGGCCCTGGTCCACCAGGGTGCGCAGTGCCTTCGCGACCGCGGGATGGTGCCCCTCGGGTCCGTGCTGCCGCCAGGCCCGGCCCAGCTCGGGAAAGCGCTGGGCCTCGGTGGCCACGAGGTTGCGTAGCGCCGCCACCTTGCGATTGGTGCGCACTGATTGCACCCAGCTGCGAGCGGCGTCGAGGAGGGCTGTGCGCAGGTCCTCGGCCTCGGTCAGTTGTTCGAGCGCGGTCGACGCATCGCCTGTGAGGGGCTCGTCGAGGGCGCCTGTGATGACCGCGGTGAAAAGGGCTTCCTTGCTGCCGAAGTGGTTGTAGACGGTCACCTTCGACACTCCGGCCTCGGCGGCGATGGCGTCCATGCCGACGCCGAAGCCCTCCCGCAGGAACAGCTCGCGGGCGGCCCGCACGATGGCCTGCCGCTTGAGCTCCGCACGGGGGCCGACTGGGGGCTGCTTGGCACTTTCCCTGCCCATGACCAGGATTCTAGCACTCGCCTGAACTGAACAGTTGAGTTCAGATGAACTGAACAGTACAGTTCATGTGTGTGCTTGCGTTCAGCGTCGGCCATAGCCACGAGGGCCGCCATCACCGGGCTTGGCCTCCCCGCGCGCCCATCTGCCACCTCGCCTCAAGGACCTGTCATGACTCACTCCACTGCCGGTACTCCCCACGCACCGGACCACACCGCCTCTTCGCCTCCCGACCCGCGCCGCTGGGTCGCCCTGGCGCTGATCTGTCTGGCCCAGTTCATGCTGATCCTGGACGTCACCGTGGTGAACGTCGCCCTGCCCGACATGGCTGTCGACTTGGACCTCGACCGTGAGACGCTGACCTGGGTCGTCACCGCGTACACCCTCTGCTTCGGCGGTCTGATGCTGCTCGGAGGCCGCCTCGCCGACGCCCTCGGCGCGCGCCGCACCCTGCTCGCCGGACTCGCCCTCTTCACGACCGCCTCGCTGATCACCGGTCTGGCCGGTAACGCCCCGGTTTTGCTCGGTGGGCGTCTCGCCCAGGGGGTCGGCGCCGCCTTGCTGTCTCCGTCCGCGCTGTCGATCGTCACGACCACCTTCCACGGTGCCGAGCGCAACAAGGCCCTCGGCGTGTGGGCGGCGATCGGCGGGTCCGGTGCCGCCGCCGGGGTCCTGCTCGGCGGAGCGCTCACCGACGGGCCGGGCTGGCAGTGGGTCTTCTACGTCAACGTGCCCGTCGGCCTCCTCGTCCTGGCCGTCCTCCCCGCGTTCGTGGCGGCCCGGGCGCCGCAGCCAGCCCGGCTCGACGTTCCCGGGGCGCTGCTGGTCACCGCGGGCACCGGCGCGCTGATCTACGGACTGGTGAAGGCAGGCGACTCGGGGTGGGCGGCTCCTGCCACGCTGCTGCCACTGACCGGCGCGGTGGTGGCGTACGGACTGTTCGCAGTCGCCGAACGGGCCGGCCGGGCCCCCCTGATGGACCTGCGCATGTTCACCCGGCGGCCCGTCCTTGCCGGGGCGTTCCTGATGCTGATGGCCACCGCCCTGCTGATCGCCTTCTTCTTCCTCGGGTCCGTCTACCTCCAGCACCTGCGAGGCTTCAGCCCGCTGAAGACCGGACTGTTCTTCCTTCCTGTGGCCGTCGCCACCGGTGTCGGCGCGCACGTGGGCTCCCGCCTCGTCGGCCACATCGGCAGCCGCACCACGGCCGTCGCCGGCATGGTGATCGCGGCCGCCGCGACCGTGCCGCTGACCCGGCTGTCGGAGACGGGCAGCGTCTACGGGAGTCTGCTGCCCGGCCTTGTCATCGCGTCGGCCGGTATTGGCGCGGTCTTCGTCACCGCTACCACCACGGCACTCGCGATGGTGGAGCACCGCGAAGCGGGGCTGGCGTCCGGCGTCGTCAACACATTCCACGAGGTAGGCGGCTCGATCGGCGTGGCGGTCGTCTCCACAGTCGCGGTATCCGGCATCGAGCGTGGCATGGTCGGCGGATTCACCGACGCGTTCACGGTGTGCGCGGTGGCGGCCGCCGTCAGCGCCGCGGTGGCCCTGGGGCTCGTTCCGCGCGGCAAGCCGCGGATGACCGGCGGACCGCATGTGCACTGAGTTGACGGGTGCCCGGTTCGACGGCCCGCGTCAGGCTTCTGTGCCACCGGGAGCCGACAGGCTCTGCAATCACAGCGGGTCAGCCATTCGCCCTGGGAGATGGGGCACGCTGACCGCTGGCGCGGGTGATTCGTTCACCTGCGGTGCTGATCGCGCTCGCGCACTCCGGTGACGAGTACTCCGGCGGCGAAGAGCAGGACGAGGACGAAGATGGCGATACCGAGGACGTCCTGGAGCCCACTGGCCAGGCCGCTGTAGCCCACGTCGATGCCGAAGATCACCGAGCACACGCCGGCGACGAGGGCGGTCCAGCCCAGCCAGCCTGCGATCCGGCGACTGGTGAGAATCGCTGTCCCGAAGAGCGCGAGGGTCAGCCCGAGCAGGATGCGGAAGTAACTCTGGAAGCCCCATTCCAGCCAGCGCACGGTCTCGGCGTTGGCAAAGCGGATCTGCTTCTCCGATCCGGAGGCGCTGACCCAGGAGTCGACGGCCTGCTTCAGTCCCACTCCGTCCAGCCCTTGCAGCACAGCCCAGATTGCGGCGGTTGCCACAGCTGCCGCGGCCGCGAGCCGAGTGATCAGGAAGGACTGGTCGGCGGAGCGCAGGACGTGGTACAGCACGAGCAGGCCACTCAGCGTCACCAGGACGCCGATGAACTGGCCGAGATGAACGGCGATCCAGGTGCTGCTGTCCGCGTACTCGGTGAAGATTGCAGGGTGGTCGTCTTCCTCTCCGGACGGATGAAGGGCAGCGGTGAGGATGACGTTGAGAAGGAAGCCCCCGAGCATGAGCCCGCCGGCGATGGTCAGCGTGCGGCGTTGCGAGCCGGCTGTATCCGCCCCTGCGCCAGCATGCGTATCCGGGCTCATGAGCAGACCCCAGTCCTCTCGACGTCACCGAACGACGTCCTTAGAGATCACCAGCTGCTGCCTTCCTCTCAAGGAACGCAGCACCGCCTCACCCGAAAGAGGGCAGATCGCAGCCGATCACGCCGGCGCCCGGGCCACACGGCATGGGACAAACCGATCCGTCGAGGACCGGCAGCCGGGCAGCCCTCACGCCGTGCCAGGGTGCGGCGTGAGGGTCTACGCCGGGGCGGCCGGGATCACCCTGCCGACGGCCCCGGCGGTCCCGGCGGTCCCAGGTCCGGCCCACCAAGTCAGCCGAGGGCCTGGATGAGGTCGTTGCATGCCTGCTCGCAGGAGCGGCAGGCTTCCGCGCACAGGCGGCAGTGCTCGTGCATGTCGGCGTGCGCGGAGCATTCGTCGGCGCAGGCTTTGCAGGCGGTGGCGCACGCGGTGAGGATCGCGCGGGTGACGTTGGCGTCGTAACCGGTGTGCCGGGACAGCACGGACGCGGTGGTGTTGCAGATGTCCGCGCAGTCCATGTCGGTGCGGATGCACTTGGTGAGCTCACCGACCATGCCCTCGGACAGGCAGGCGTCCGCACACGCCGTACACGCCTGGGTGCAGGCGATGCATTCCTCGATACAGCGGGTGAGCTTGTCGCGGTCGACCTGGCCCAGATCGGCCGGGTAGGTGGCGAGCATGTCCTTGACCGTGGTCATCACCGGTCGCCTCCTTCGGATCGGTGCCGGAAGGTGGCGGGCCGGGACGGCCGCGCCTCTACCCCTTGCCGGCCCCTGCCGGGTTGGCCGGGCCCGGTGACACAAACGCGCTCGGGGCACCCCTGTTCTGCCAGGGGCGCCCCGAGCGCGCGGTCCTGTGGAGTGCGTCAGTGGTAGGCGTGAACGACGGCGTGGCCCTTGCCGCGGCCAATCATCCACTTGTTGACCGGCGTGGTGATCAGGAACGCCACCGCGAACCCGCCCAGCAGGGCCGACCAGAACAGGCCGTCCGACAGGTGAGCGTCCATCGCGCCCGGCGTCAGGGCGATGATCGCGTTGTCGACCAGCTCCATCACAGCGATGGAGACCGTGTCGGCGGCGAGCGCCACCTTGAGCGCCGACTTGAGGTCCAAGCCGGCTCGACGCACCGCGAACAGGGTGAACGAGTAGCCGAAGAGGAACGCCAGCGCGATCGCCAGAATCATGGTGGGTACGTTGCCCCACAGCAGCGCGGTGCCGATCACCATGCCGAGGATCTCGCCGATGGCGCACCCAGTCAGGCAGTGCAGCGTCGCCTTCACCGCCATGGCCCAGGACGCCCCCGCATGGGCGGCATGGTGAGCCGTCTGGCCGACATGACCGTGACCCTCGTGCGTGGTGTGGTTGTGCGGGGGGCCGGCGTGGTGAGCGCTGTGGTCCATGACCTTCTATCCCCATTCCCGTCCGATGACGTGGCCCCATCCGGGGTCAACGCTCCCGAAACATATACCCCCTGGGGGTATCACGCAAGGGTGATGCCGGTTCTCCAAGGGGCCGGTGCCGCCCGGGCCAGGTGCGGCCGGGACCGGTGAGCGATTGCGGCCGTCAGCCGCCGCCCGGTTACGCCGTTTGCGGCATCGAGGCGAACAAGACGGGTGCTCTACGAACACCGCCAACCCCGCCCGAGACCGGCCCGCCTCGCGGGTCCACGCGTCGCATGTTCTTGAACCGTGGCGACCTGAAGCCCCAAACCCAGTTCGTGCAGATGACGAGCGGAGACGCGTCGTCGCCCGGCGCGGGGTGTACTCGCGGTCACCAGATGCTCCGCAGAACCGTGGCGGAGATGGCGCCGGATGAGGGTGCCTCTCCCCGGGGGTGTCGCGCCGCGCAAGGCTTGGGGCGGGATAGATGCCGACCCCCGAGTGCACGTCTTGGCGCACCAGGAACGGAGCCCGCGGTCAGGGATCAAGGCCCGCTACGAGCCCGGCCAGGCACTCGTGCGGGGCCTGGCGCTGATGGGCTTGCCGTTCGTGCCCCTGCTGCTCGCGACCGCCATACCCGTACCGGATCCGACTTGGGGCTGTGGCTGCTCGCCGAGGTGCTGCCGACGCTCGCCGCGCTGGCGCTGGCCATCGGCGCGATGATCGCCTACCCGTTCGAGATGGGCACCATCGTCCGCCTCTCCGGCGACCGGCTCGTCGCCACCACTACGGGCTCCACAACACCATCTGCGGCATCCGCATCACCCTCGGCAACCTCTTCACCGCGCTCGACGCGGCCCGCGCCGCTGGAATGCCCGCACTGCCGTGGATCTCCCTGACCGTGCTCGGCTTCGCCTGCGGCGCCGCGCTGTACGGCCTGCACAGCACCGGCCGCCTGAAGGCTCCCGCCCCCGGGCCGCAGCCTGTCCGGTCTGCCCCCCGGTCCCTCAGGTCCAGGGGCCGGCACCGAACGGCGCCCGCCCCGCCGGACCCTGACTTGCTGACGGGCGGCCCGCACCCGCAGTGACCGGTGCTGGCCGGGGGCGGCCCGCCGGGAGCCGACAGATGGCTGACCGCCTGCCGGCTCCTGGCGTCGTGCTCGTCGCTCCGAGGCAGGGACTCAGTGCCCGTGGCTGTCGTCGGCGTGTCCGGCCTCTCCCTCGCTGTCCGTACTCGGGGAGGACTGGGATGGCGTAGTCCCGCTCTTCTCGGCGCGGCCGTCCCCCGACTCCTGCTCCTTGCTCTCCTCGGCGTGGCCGTGACCTGACTCCTGCCCCGTGCTCTCCTCGTCCCCAGTGACCTCTTGGCCGTGGCTGTGTCCGCCGCCGTCGGACTTCGCGGCCATGTCGGCGGCGATGCCGCGCAGTCCGAAGAACGCCATTCCCGCGGTGACGAGGACGAGGATGCCCGTCGGGCCGACGATGCTGCGCCAGCGTGCGGTCTGGTAGCGCAGCACATAGGCGACGAACGACAGGGCGAGACCGAAGGGGATGAGCATGGCCGCCCGCTCGGGGAAGTCCTCGAAGTGCTGCATCCCGCCGCTGAGCATGCCGATACCGAACGAGAGCGCCAGCGAGGACAGCACGACCCCGACGACCTTGGAGGCGCTGGGCCGCTGCCGCTTGAGGACGAATTCGTTCAGCAAGGTTGAACCCAGGAAGACCAGCGCGCCGATCATGGAGATCACCGTGTAGCGGTCGGGGTCCAGCGGGTGGTGCACCACCGCCCCACTGATCAGGCCCGCGCCGACGAAGGTGGTGGCGTAGCCGAGGTAGTCACCGATCACCGGCGTTCGCCTGGGCGCCCGGCGGCGTCCGCCGCGACGGCCACCAGACGGTGGCAGATTGTCAGCTTCCGACGTCCGGCTCCGACGTGATCCGGGCTGCGGTTCCATCGGCGCCCGGTCCTCGATGGGCGGACCCGCCGGACGGACGTGGGCGGCGGCTCGCGGTTGGTACGGCGGGTGGGGGTGCTGCGGGTGCTGGTAGGGAGAGTGCGCCTGCGGATGGGTGGGGAGACCGGCGCGGTCGACGAGGTAGGGCTGAGACACGAAGAGGGCCTTTCGCGGGTGGGCCGGCACGCGGAGTCACGCGACCGGACCGCCGGGGCTTACGTGGCAGGTTGCGTCGCTTCTCGGGTGCAGGGACGTGCGGACGCTCCGCGCGAGCCGGGAACATGGCACCACCGAAGTCGGTGGATGGCCATGCTCCGCTCGGACGGAGACCGCGCCGCCTGCGCGCGATGCCGACGGCCTAGATCCGCAGAATGGCCAACTGGGCGATGGTGCCCGCACGAGCCGGTGGCAGACGCCGACGAAGGCCGGAACGTTGCCCGTAGAGGCGCACCAGCGAGTTGCGCAGGGCGACAGCGCGTCCGCGGATTCCTCGTCGGGCGGCCGCCAGCAGCGCGCAGCAGCCGAGGACGGTGGCACAAAGGCCCAGTTCCGCCGCCCCTTCCAGGCCGTGATGCTCCTCCTCCATGGAAGTCGTCACCACAGGTGGAGCCGAATCACCGAGCATGGATTGCGCCTGTTGCGGTGCGTGCACATGGGCGGCGGTTTCGCTCCCATGGCCGGTGTCGGCGCTGCCCGCGTGGGCGAGGAGATGCATCAGACCGAGAGCGAGCAGCAACAGGAGGAGCAGACGCCCGATCGCGCCTCGCCCTGCCCTGGCTCCGTTGCTCATACGCTCCGTCATCTCGCCGTCGTGCCGACGTGACACCCCCGCAGCTGTCGCGGCGCATCAGCGTACCGGTGCTCTACGCCCGTGAGGCAAGGAGGGGAGGACTGAGTCACGATCCTCCGCCGACGGAGCCGAGCGGCCGTTGTCTCGTCGAGCCGGAGATCACCGCCGGATGACGTGGCATCGCGCGCCTCGACCCGGAGTCCGGTTCAGGCGGCCATCATGACCAGCATCGCGGACATCGTGCTGCCCATGCCGATGTGGGCCAGCAGTGCCGCACCGGGGGAGGTGCCCGGCGCCCGTCGGCGGCGTCGGCCGCCCGCAGCCGCGTGGGAACGGTGCTTTTCGCTCCTCAGCCGGGTCCTGTCCCACACGGAGACGGCCAGCGACGCGATGAACACGACCACCGCGTCGGGCAGGGCCAGAACGTGGCGCATCCAGCGGGACCCGCCACTGCGGCGGCCTGCCGCCGCGGCGGACCGGTCGGCGCTGCGGAAGCGTGTCCACAGGGATGCGGCGATCGAGAGCGCGAAGTACACGGCGAGTCCGAACAGGACCAGACGCCAGACCGAGGCGGAGCCGGAGGACGCCGCTGCCTGGGCGCCGGCGGAGGCCATGTCGTGACCGGCCATCCCCGAATGGCCGTTACCTGACATTCCCGTCATGGAGTGGCCCATCCCCGCCATTCCGGCCGCGCCCGTCGCTTCCGGGGAACCTTCCGTGCTCGCCGCACCGTGACCGTGACCGTGTCCGGACGTGCCCAGGGCGAGAACGGGACCTGAGGTGCTGCCGGGCATGGCAAGCGTCATGATCACCATGGCGGCACTGCCGATGATGTGATGTGCCCAGTGCCGACCGTGGCGCCAGCCGTGTCGCAGTGTGTGGCGCACAGACAGCAGGATCCCGCCGAGGCCGACGGCGGCGAACGCCGTCACCCACAACACGCCGTGGTCCCCGAAGGACGCCGAGGTGGCGGGCAGGAACATGGCGGCCATGCCCCCGGCCATGACCAGGTCGCCTCCCGCGGCGAAACGGGCCTCTCTGCTGTCGGCCGCCGCAAGCCGGGCCAGGCTCACCATGGCGACGAGTACGGAGACCGCCACGAGTGACCAGGTCAGAGCCGGACTTCCCATTGCTGCCCTCCGTATAGGGCCGACTACTACTGATGCCCTTGGTACGTGAGGGAGGCCTCGAGTGTTCAGCCTTACCCCTGCGGGGTATATTGATCAGGCAGTCCTTTCGACAGGAAGCACCAGTGAAGTGACGGCAGTCCCGGCAGCCCTCGCCTCACGGACTCGTGCCCCTCGTGGCATCGTCCGTTGGACTCGTGCTGCCGTCATCGCGCTGTTCGCCGCGCTGGCCGTACTGATCCACCATGAGGCGACGCCCGCGCCCCCGGCCTCGTCACTGTCGTCCGCCGTCGCGCACGTGGTGCCCGGGGGGATGTCCGGGCACGCACACGAAGTCGCAGCCGCGGAGCCGGCGGCTGCCGCACTCGCCGCATCCCCCGGGGACCGCACCGAGCATGCCCCGTGTGCCGGCATGGCCATGCAGCACTGCGCGCCGGTGAACCTCAGCAAGGTCACCCTCGTGCCGCCCGCGGACTCGCCCGCGCCGGGGAGCCTCGACGCCCACGGCGCCGTGGTCCTTGGTGCGGCGCCGGCCGGCACCGTGGGCCGGGCACCCCCGGATCTGTCCGTTCTCTCTCAGTTGCGCATTTAGGCCGTGCCCAACGGTCTCCTCGCAGCTTTCTCACGCCGAGGAGCCGTCTCCGCGTCTGCCCATGCGTACAGAGATCGAGGACAACCGATATGAACAGCGTCAACCGCCGCTCCGTCCTGCTGGCCGGCCTCGGCGCCGCGGGCGCGGGCGCGCTCGCCGCCTGCAGCGGCAGCCCGAGCACTACGCCTGCCCTGGTCAGCCCCTCCGGCTCGGCCGTCGCCGACACCGAGAAGAAGCGCCCCAGCACCGGCAGGACGCAGAAGGTGACTCTGACCGCCGCGCCCGCCACGCTCGACCTCGGCGGCGTCTTGGCCAAGAGCTGGGCCTTCAGCGGTCAGGCCCCGGGCAAGGAGATCCGCCTTTCCGTCGGCGACACGCTGGCCGCCGAACTCTCCAATCAACTGCCGAACAGGACCACCACGTCCGTCCACTGGCACGGCCTCGCCCTGCGCAGCGACATGGACGGCGTGCCCCCGGTCACCCAGAAGGCGGTGCGGGCGGGCTCCAACTTCACCTACCGCTTCCTCACCGACGCCCCCGGCACCTACTTCTTCCACCCCCATGTAGGTGTCCAGCTCGACCGGGGCCTGTACGCGCCGCTGATCGTCGAGGACCCGAAGGAGCCGCTGTCGTACGACGACGAGTGGGTCGTCGTCCTGGACGACTGGGTCGACGGTGTCACCGGCACGCCCGACGAGGTCCTCGCCGAGCTGCGCCAGGGCATGGGCGCCATGGACATGGGTCACGGCTCCGACTCCGGCAGCGGCCACGGCGGCCATGACATGGGGGACATGGAGGGGATGGACATGGGCGACGGTTCCGCGTCCCCTTCCGCCTCGTCCTCCTCCGGCGGGACGTCGATGAAGTTCATGCTGATGGGCGCCGAGAGCGAGCTTCTCGGCGGCGACGCCGGCGACGTGAAGTACCCGTACCACCTGGTCAACGGACGCGTCCCCGCGGACCCGGACGTCTACCGGGGCGAGCCCGGCAAGCGTGTACGGCTGCGGATCATCAACGCGGGCGGCGACACGGCGTACCGGGTGGCGCTCGGCGGCCACAAGCTGACGATCACCCACACCGACGGCTTCCCGGTCGAGCACCAGCAGGTCGACGCCCTGCTGATCGGCATGGGCGAGCGCTACGACGTCCTGATCACTCTCGGCGACGGCGTCTTCCCGCTGATCGCCCTGGCGGAGGGCAAGGACGCCAGCGGCATGGCCCTGGTCCGCACCGGATCCGGCAGCGCGCCGCAGGCGTCCGTCCGGCCGAAGGAACTGAACGGCAGGATCCTGACCGCCTCCCAGCTGAAGGCGGCGGATGACGTCCGGCTGGCGTCGAAGAAGGCGGACCGGGTGCACCGCATCGAGCTGACCGGCGGCATGGCCCGGTACAACTGGGCCATCAACGGCAAGGCGTTCGACATGGACGACCCGTCCGCGAACCCCATCCTCGTCGAGGAGGGCGAGCGGGTCCGGCTGGACTTCGTCAACACGACGCAGATGTGGCATCCCATGCACCTGCACGGCCACACCTACCAGCTCCCCAGCGGCGGCCCGCGCAAGGACACCGCGATCGTGCTGCCGAAGAAGACGCTGTCGGTGGAGTTCGACGCGGACAACCCCGGCCAGTGGATGCTCCACTGCCACAACGCCTATCACGGCGAGGTCGGAATGATGGCGCTGGTGGCCTACCAGGCGTGAACTCGGCCGTCTCGTGCGCCGGCCGGTGAACCGTCGGCCGGCACGCGGGGGCGAGTGTGGGAGGTCCCTGTTGTTGAGCCTGCCGGGAACTTCCGGCTGCTCGGCCCCGGGGACCGTGCAGATGCAGGAGTAACTGCCAGACGTGGCCGGACCGATGAAGATACCGGTCCAGTCGACGCTGATGTATTGCGAGGCGGACGCCGCTGCGCAGGTTAGGCGGCTCGGCGGATGGGCTCGTCGGCGCTGACGGCGGCCGGTGCCGGCGGGGCGGGCATGGTGCGGGAGGCCGCTTCCGGCAGGCGCAGTCCTTTGAGAGCCAGTGCGTTGACTGCGACGATGATGCTGGAGCCGGACATGGACAGGGCCGCGATCTCGGGCCGGAGGACCAGGCCGAAGGCGGGTTCGAACACGCCGGCTGCGATGGGCAGGGCGAGGGCGTTGTAGCCGATGGCCCAGCCCAGGTTCTGGCGCATCTTGCGCAGGGTGCCGCGGCCGATGCGCAGGGCGGCGGGCACGTCCAGGGGGTCGGAGCGCATCAGGACGAGGTCGGCGGTCTCGATGGCGACGTCGGTGCCCGCGCCGATGGCGATGCCAAGGTCGGCCTGGGCCAGGGCGGGGGCGTCGTTGACGCCATCGCCGACCATGGCGATTGTGCGGCCGGTGGCCTGGAGTTCGGCGACCTTGGCGGCCTTGTCGCCCGGCAGGACCTCGGCGATCACCGTGTCGATGCCCAGCTGCTCGGCGATCCGCTCGGCGGTGGCCCGGTTGTCGCCGGTGAGCATGACCACTTCGACCCCGAGGGCGTGCAGCTCGGCCACGGCGGTGGCGGAGGTCTCCCGGGGTGCGTCGGCTATGCCTATCAGGCCGGCCGCTCGCCCGTCGATGGAGGCGATCACGACCGTACGGCCGGTGGCCGCCAACTCGTCCCGCATCGCCGCGAGTTCCGTCAGGTCGATGCTCTCGCGTTCGGCCAGGCGGCGGTTGCCGACCACGACCCGGCGGCCGGACACGGTGGCGACGGCTCCGTGACCGGGGACGTTCGCGAACCCCTGCGCGCGTTCTGTCACGCGCTGTGTCGCCTCCGCATGGCGTACGACGGCTTCGGCGAGGGGGTGTTCGGACTCCCGCTCCACCGCCGCGACCAGGCGCAGCAGCTCGTCTTCGTGGATACCGGGAGCGGTGATCACGTCGGTGACTTCCGGCTCGCCTTTGGTCAGGGTGCCGGTCTTGTCCATGACGACGGTCTGGATGCGGGCGGAGGTCTCCAGCCCCATGGCGCTCTTGAACAGCACGCCGCGCTTGGCGCCGAGGCTGGTGCCGACCATGATCGCGGTGGGGGTGGCCAGTCCGAGCGCGTCCGGGCAGGTGATGACCACGACGGTGATGGCGAACAGCATGGCGGCACCGAGGGAGCGGTCGGTGGCCAGCAGCCAGACGGCCAGCGTCGCGGCCCCGCCGATTAGGGCGACGAAGACCAGCCAGAACGCCGCCCGGTCCGCGAGCCGCTGTCCCGGGGCCTTGGAGTTCTGGGCCTGCTGGACCAGCTTGACGATCTGGGCCAGGGCGGTGTCCGTGCCGACCTTCGTCGCCCGCACGCGCAGCGTGCCGTTGGCGTTGATGGTGGCACCCACGACCTGCGAACCGGGCTCCTTGTGCACGGGCAGGCTCTCGCCGGTGACCATCGACTCGTCGATCTCGCTGGTGCCTTCCTCGACCACGCCGTCGACGGCGATCTTGGCGCCGGGGCGGACCAGCAGCAGGTCGCCGACGGCCACCTCGGCGGTGGGTACCTCGACCGGTTCGCCGTCGCGCAGCACGAGTGCCTTGGGCGGGGCCAGGTCGAGGAGGGCGCGGATGGCGTCGTTGGCGCCGCCGCGGGCGCGCATCTCGAACCAGTGGCCCAGCAGCACGAAGGAGGCCAGCACCGTGGCCGCCTCGTAGAAGACGTCCCCGCCACCGGTGAGCGTGACGATCAGGGAGTACAGCCAGCCGGAGCCCACGGCGACAGCGACCAGCACCATCATGTCCAGGGTGCGGGCCCGCAGGGCGCGTATCGCGCCGTCGAAGAAGATCGTGCACGAGTAGAAGATCACCGGCAGGCTCAGCAGCAGCGCCCACACGTCCTCCCGCAGCCCGAACGGGACGGGCACGTCCAGGTTGAAGACGTCCTCGCCGATCGGTGACCAGATCACGATGGGGATCGAGAAGAGCGCCGCGACCAGGAAGCGGTTGCGCATGTCGGCCACCATGGCCGCCATCGACATGGCGCCGTGCCCGCCGTGGCCCATCACTTCGTGGGGCGAGGGCATCTCTTCCTCATGCTCAGGGCCGGTCGGCGCGGTCGGTTCGTGGACGCGAGGCTCGGCTGTCGCCTCGGGCTTCGCGGTCGCGTGGCGCGCGTGCGCGCCCGGTGACGGTGCGCTCGGTGCCGTTGCTGTCGGAGCGGGTGAATCGGGCTCGGCCATCGGGTCGCAGAGGTGGGCCGGGACGGACTGACCCGCGCAGTGCAGGCCGCATTCCTGTATCCAGTCGCGCAGCTCCGCCAGGGACGTGCGCCTCGGGTCGAAGACCACCGTCGCCGTCTGCGCCACCGGGTTGGCCTCGACATCGAGCACACCGGGCCGTCGGCCCAGGACCGCGGTGACGGTGCTCTGCTGGGAGGCCCAGTTCAGGCCCCGTACGTCCAGCACCGCCGTACTGCTTTCCTTGGGAGTGCGGGCGTACAAGGGCTCGGAGGGTCCGGTGTTCCCCTCCTGGCCTTGGTGTTCCGGATGATGATCGTGCACAGTCACTTCTCCTTCGCAGGGCGAGCAGTGGCGCCCTCCCAAGCCCGTACTTCGACGGTGCGCGCGATGAGGGCCAGCAGCAACACGACGGCGGACGCCACGACCCCTCTGCGTAGGCGCCGGTAGGTGCGGTCAAGCAATGGCATGGGCACTTCTGCTTCCAGCAGTGCGCGCCCGGCCGCGGGACGCCATCGTCCATTGCGCACCCTCAGCTGACGGCGGTGTGTATGGCGCGGCGGAACAGCAGGCCGACGGCGAGGGCGAGGCCGGTGACCCAGGCGAGGGCGATGAGTAGTGGGCCGGTCTCGTCGAAGGAGGCGGTGAGCGCGGCGTCGTACAGGACCCGGGAGGTCCCGTAGCCGGGCAGGGCGTGGTCCAGGCCGGACACCTGGGAGTTGAGCATGGGGCTCTGCTCGATACCGAGGTCGAGGAACGGCACGAGGAAGGCGACGAACACCCCGCCGACCCGGCCGAAGAGCGAGCCGATCAGCACGCCGATGAGGCCGTAGGTGAGGCCCGTCAGTGCGTTGGCGGCGAGGTAGAGGGCCCATTGGCGGGCGTCGAACAGAACGGCCGTGACGGCCACGGAGGCCGCCGTGGCGATCAGCGCGCCCAGGGCGACGACGGACAGTCGCGCCGTGAGCAGACTGCGAGTGCGGCCAGCGAGGCGATGGCGACCGGCGTCATGAATCCGGGATGGGCGTCGGGGAACCAGAAGCGCACCGTGATCTCGCGGCCGTTCTCCGGCAGCACCATGGTCTGGTATTTCTCCGGGGTGGTCACCGCGGCGAGCAGGATGAAGATCGCTGGTACGGCGATCAGCAGGGCCCACAGCACGCGGTTGCGGCCCGCTGTGCGCAGCCCCATCCGTACGGCGGTGGAGAGCTGGCCCGCCTGCCGGTGCGTGCGGGCGGTGCGGCTGGTGGCGGCGATGACGGTCCAGGCGAGGGCGAGCGCGGCCGCGGGCCAAAGGACCCCTCAGCTGCACGATGCGGTCGAAGCGCTCCTCGACGGTCACGAAGTGACTGATGATCAGCACCGATCGCCCCGCGCGGCGCCGCTCGGCGACCAGCTCCCAGAACCTCAGATACGTGTCGAAGTCGAAGCCCGCATACGGCTCGTCCAGCATCAGCACCTCCGGGTCGGCCAGCAGAGCGAGCCCGAGGTTGAGCTTGGACAGGGTGCCGCCGGACAGCTGGTCGGCACCGGCCGCGGCATACCGCTCGAAGCCCAGCGACTCGTAGATCTCCCGGCGGGCGCGGCGCTCCGCCTCGGGAGCCATCCCGTACGCCCGGCCGAAGAGCTCGAAATGCTCGTCGCGGGTGAGGCGTTCGTAGACGACGGGCTCCTGCGGGCAGCAGCCGAGCCGGCCTTGGTACGACACCGCGCTGGCGTCCGCGCTCAGCGCGCCGACGAGGATCTTCATCAGGGTGCTCTTGCCGGAGCCGTTCTCCCCGACCAGGCCGACGACCTCGCCGGGCGCGAGCGAGACATCGACACCGCGCAGCACCTGCAGGCTCCGCCGGGCGGGCCACACACCGCGCCGGTACGCCTTCTCGATCCCGGCGGCCTCCAACACGGGTAGCTGCGGCACCGGTGGCGCCGGGGACGGGGAGGCGTGGCCCGTGGGAAGCATGACCCCTCCTGGACTTGCGGATGCGGTGGTCAATCGGTGGCCTTCGGTGCGCGAGCGGGGATGTCACGGAAGGCGTCGGCGAACGCGTGCACCAGTGTGGCGGCGGTGTAGCCGATCCCCCAGAGCCCCCATGCCGCGGGCGGTGCGTCGGTTGCCAGGAGCGGGGCGAGCGGGAGAACACAGACGGCCGCGAGTGCCGACGCGCGCCGGGACCGGTACGCGTTGGTCACGCCGCGATGCCGCACCCGCCTGATGCGGAAGGCGTACTGCCCGGTGACGAGAAGCTGGACAGCGATCAGGACCCAGACCAGGACGGTCACGGCCCTCACCTCCGGGCGCTGGTGTGGTGCTCAGGCGTGGGCGGCCGGTCGCCGTGCGACACGGGTGGGGCGCCGTGGCGCTTTCCGAAGCGGGGCCAGAAGGCGGGGGTGTGGGCGGCGTACGCCTCCCAGTTGGCGCCGAACCTCTCGGCGACCTCACGTTCCTCGCTGCGGGCGAGACGGGCGTACACGTATACAAGGACCGGGAACATGATCAGGGTGGGGATGGTGGGCCACTGCAGCAGGAACCCGATCATGATGAGCAGGAAGCCGTCGTACTGCGGGTGGCGCACATGGGCGTATGGGCCGGTGGTCGCCAGACGGTCGTGCTGGGCGGCGTCGTGCAGGACGCGCCACGCGGCGGCGATCAGCCAGAAGCCGACGCCGATGGCGACATAGCTGGCCAGGTGGAAGGGGCTCAGGTGCGGGTCGCCACTCCAGCCGGTCAGGTCGTTCCAGAGGTGGCCGCCGGCGTGGGTGTCCTTCAGCAGCGGGAACTGGGAACCGAGCCAGCTGCCGAGCAGGTAGATCGTCAGCGGGGTGCCGTACATCTCGGTGAACAGCGCCACCATGAACGCGCTGTAGGCGCCCATCGCCCGCCAGTCCCGCTTGCTCTTGGGGTGGGAGAAGCTCGCGGCGAAGGCGATGAACAGCAGGGTGTTGAGCACCACCAGCGGCCACAGTCCGTATGCGGCGTCAGCCATGATGTCCTCCCACATGATGGGTCGGGACGGCAGTGGTGCGGCGCTGTCCGCGGGCGATGCCGCTCATGCGGTGCTGGTAGGTGTCCGCGTCGACGCGGTGGTGGAGGCGAAGGCCCACCAGCCACCGTTCGGCTTCCTCCAGTGCGGCGCGCCGTCCACGCAGGCGGGCCAGCGGCGGGCGGCAGGGCTCGTCCGGGGTGATCAGGCGGGCGATGTCATAGACGACGCCCGCCAGGATCAGCGCCCCGGCCAGCGAGGCGATCAGGGCGACCATGGCACTCACTCCCCGCCCGGGCCGGGGCGGTCAGGACCGCCCCGGCCCGGTGTGGTGGTCGTGCTTGCGCAGCGGGTCTTCGTCCCGGTCGTCGCGGTGCTGATCGTGGCCGCCGTGCATGTTCTGACCGTGCATGCTGCGCATCATGAAGAACATCATCAGCGGGCAGGCCGCCACGAGGGCGAGCCAGACGAGGCTTTCCAGCGACGCACCGACGATCAGGGCTCCGACCACGACGATCGCAGCGGCAAGGGCATACATGCCGTAGTTGCGCTTGTCGTTCATCACGGGCCTCCTTCAGCGGAGGGCAGAGGCCGCAACAGGGTGCGGGCGGTGGTCAGGATTTGGTGAGAGGGCCGGCGTGCAGGGCGTTCAGGCGACGCTGGTACTCCTCTTCGTCTATCTCCCCGCGGGCGAACCGCTCACTGAGGATCTGCTGTGGTGTGGGTGCGGCGGGGGTGTGGGTGTGTTCGTGGGGCCGGTTGACGGCACGGAAGACCAGCACGAGGGCCGTGATGATCAGCGCCCAGAACGCGACCATGCCGACCGACATCCCGAACCAGCCCCAGCCGCTGACATCGTGGTCGTACCAGAACATCATCGTCCCTCACCTGCTTCGGCTTATCGGCGATCGGGCGCTGGACGGGCTCCCGGGACTTCTTGCCTTCACCTTCATCGTCCCGCTGTCTGGTGAGGCGGTCTGGGGCCGGACGGTCCCGGATTGGTGGGCCGCTCAGCCCCTACCCGGCAGGGGTACTCCGGCGCAGGGTGGAGTGAGGAATCGACGAGGGAGGCGAGCAGCTCATGGATGCCCTCGACGTCGTGGTGGTCGTGGCCGCTGTGCTCTCGGTCGGGGGGCTGGGCTGGTTCTTCTTCGGGCCACGTCGGGCAGGCGCCGCCCGGATCGAGGACGGGGTGCAGCGGGTGGAGGTCACGGTGCGGGGCGGCTACAGCCCCGACCTGATCAAAGTCCGTGAGGGCACGCCGGTGGAGTTGGTCTTCGACCGGCAGGAGGCGGGTGAGTGCACCTCCCGCGTGGTTTTCCCCGACCTCAAGGTCGGTGCCGGGCTGCCGGCCCACGCACGTACCACCGTGCGGCTGAACCCGGACCGGCCGGGCTCGTTCGGCTTCGCGTGCGGCATGAACATGATCCATGGCACGCTCGTCGTCGAACCCGCCGACGTCTCCGCAGGCCCGCCGCCTTCCGCCGACGGCCACGACACCGGCACCACGCCTGAGGCTCCGACGGTCGAAGGGCCGCCTGGGGGAGAGGAGCGGACGGCGGCCGAGGCGGAGGCGGCGGACGCCGCCGAGCGGCAGGCGGAGATCAAGGACCTGACCCGCAGAGTGCTGGTAGGAGCGGTGCTGACCGCCCCGGTGCTGTTCGCCGTGATGGCGCACGAACTCTTCGGCGCCGACTGGGTTCCCGGCTCGATGCTCAACCACTGGTTGCAGCTGGCGCTCATCACCCCCGTGATGTTCTACACCGGCCGACCGATCCACGTGACGGGCTGGCTGACCCTGCGCCACCGCGCCGCGGACATGAACTCCCTGATCACGTTGGGCACTTCATCGGCGTACGGCTATAGCCTGCTGGTCACCCTCGCCCCCGGCCTGCTGCCAGAAGACGTACGCGAGGTCTACTTCGAAGCCGTCGGCGTCATCCTCACCCTGATCCTGCTCGGCCGCCTGCTGGAAGCCCGCGCCAAGGCGGGCACCGGCGAGGCGATCCGGGCCCTGCTCGGTCTTCAGGCCCGCACCGCCCGTGTCGTACGGGGTGGCACCGAGACGGAGATTCCGGTGGAGGACGTGGCGGTTGGGGACGAGATCGTCATCCGGCCCGGGGAGAAGATCCCTGTCGATGCCGAGGTGCTGTCCGGCTCGTCCGCGGTGGACGAGTCGATGGTCACCGGTGAGCCGATGCCGGTCACCAAGCACGCGGGGGACATGGTCGTCGGCGCGACCGTCAACGGCACCGGCTCCCTGCGGGTCCGGGCGGCGAAGGTCGGCGCGGACACGATGCTCGCCCAGATTGTCCGTCTCGTTCAGCAGGCGCAGGCGTCCAAGGCCCCCATCCAGCGGCTCGCCGATGCGGTGTCGGCCTACTTCGTGCCCGCGGTGATCGCCGTCGCGATCGGCACCTTCGCCATTTGGTTCATCCTCGGCCCGTCGCCAGCACTGACCCTGGCCCTGGTCTCGGCGGTCGCCGTGCTGATCATCGCCTGCCCGTGCGCCCTCGGACTGGCGACGCCTCTGTCCGTCATGGTCGGAACCGGCAAGGGCGCCCAGGCGGGCATCCTCATCCGCTCCGCCGAAGCCCTGGAGACGGCGCACAAGCTGGACACCGTGGTGCTGGACAAGACCGGCACCGTCACCGAGGGCAAACCGGTCCTGACCGACGTCCGCCCGGCAGACGGCATGGACGAGACCGGGCTGCTGCGGCTGCTGGCGGCGGCCGAGGCCGACAGCGAGCACCCGCTCGCGCAGGCCATCGTCGCCGGCGTCCGCGAGCGTGGGCTGGCGTGGTCGGCCGCGACCGGCTTCGACTCGGTCACCGGCAAGGGTGTCCAGGCCACCGTCGACGGACGCGCCGTCCTGGTCGGCACTGCCCGGCTGCTGGGCGATGTCGGTATCGACACCAGCGCACTGGATCCCGTCGCGGCCGACCTCGCGGCTGCGGGCAAGACCCCCGTCCTCGCCGCGGTCGAAGGCAGGCCTGCCGGCGTGCTCGCCGTGGCGGACACGGTCAAGCGCGATTCCGCTGCCGCCATCGCCGCCTTGCAGCGCCTGGGTGTCGAGGTCGTCATGCTCACCGGTGACAACGCGCGCACCGCCGCCGCGATCGCCGCCCAGGTCGGCATCGGCCGGGTGCTGGCCGAGGTGCTGCCCGAGCACAAGGCCGACGAGATCAGCCGGCTGCAGGGGGAGGGCCGCACGGTCGGCATGGTCGGAGACGGCATCAACGACGCGCCCGCCCTGGCCGCCGCCGACGTCGGCCTCGCGATCGGCACCGGCACCGACGTGGCCATCGAGGCCGCCGACATCACCTTGATCTCCGGCTCGCTGAGCGGCGTGGTCACCGCCATCCGGCTGTCGCGGGCAACGATGCGCAACATCCGGCAGAACCTGTTCTTCGCCCTGGTCTACAACGCGGTCGGCCTCCCCCTTGCCGCAGGCGCGCTGTACCCCCTGTGGGGCCTGCGCCTCAGCCCGATCATCGCCGCCGCCGCCATGGCGCTCAGCTCCCTGTCGGTGGTCACCAACGCTTCTCGGCTGCGCCGCTGGCACGCCCAGCCGCTGCCGGACGCCCGGTACGCGAGCGTCCGGCCCCGCGTCGAATCCGCCACCGACCGTCCTCCGACCGACGGCACCGCGGCCATTGCACCCCGCCACGCTGCCCCGCACGACCATGCCCACGAGCATCGCGCCGACGGCAGCGCGATTACGGATCCCGTCTGCGGCATGAGCATCGAGGAGGGGGCCGCGGCGCACTCGCGGAACACCGGTACGGGCACTTACTACTTCTGCTCCGCCCACTGCGCCGCCGCATTCGACGCCGACCCGGGGCGCTCTACCGGCCCCGTGTCCGGCGCGACGCAGGAAGGAGGCGAACCCCGGTGACCACCACACCCACCACCCACCGCCACGCCCAGGAACCGCACATCCCGACACCGGGATACGCCGACGACAAGGCCGACCACCTCGCCCGGCTGCACAAGATCGAAGGCCAGATTCGCGGCATCTCCCGCATGGTCGCCGACGACCGCTACTGCATCGACGTCCTCACCCAGATCAGCGCCGCCAGCCGCGCCCTGCAGGAGGTCGCCCTCGGCCTGCTCGATGACCATGTACGCGGCTGCGTCACCGACGCCGCCCGCACCGACCCCGCCCACGCCGAGGAAAAGTTCGAGGAACTCACCGGCGCCCTGCGCCGCACACTGCGCCTGTGAGCGCACCTGCCGACGCGGTCGCACGGGACACCTGGCCCGCCGAGCCCTCTCGTGAGACCGCCTCGTGCTGAGGCCGACGGCGCCTTCGAGCGAGATCATGGCCCTGTGGGGAATTCATCCCGGCCATCCACTGCATTGCAGCAGACAAGCAGCCGCGAAGGAGGGTGCATGACCACCACCGGGCGCAAGGAACTGCAACACCCGCGCTTCGCCCGCCAGTATCTGAAAGTCGCCGCCGAGTCCGACCGGCGCGGCGGCGCCACACACCGCGACCGGCTGCTCGCCGGACTGACCGGACGGGTGCTGGAGGTGGGCGCAGGGCAGGGCCGGAACTTCGGCCACTATCCGGACACCGTGACCGAGGTGGTCGCCCTCGAACCCGAAGACACCCTGCGCACCATGGCCGAGCAGGCCGCGGCCTCGGCACCGGTACGGGTCACGGTCGTTGCCGGTGAGGCCGCCGAACTGCCCGGCAAGACGGGCGAGTTCGACGCCGCTGTCGCCTCCCTCGTGCTCTGCTCGGTCGCCGACGTGCGCCGTGCGCTGACGGAGATCGCCCGCGTCCTGCGGCGGGGCGGAGAGCTGCGTTTCTACGAGCACGTGCGCTCGCCCAACCGCTGGGCGGGCCGGTTGGAAGACGCGATCACCCCGCTGTGGAGCCGGGCCGCCGGCGGCTGCCACCCCAACCGGGACACCGAAGCCGCCATCCGTGCTGCCGGCTTCACGATCACCGACATCGACCGGTTCGGATTCTCCCCCTCTGCGTTCCTTCCGAAGACGCTGCACATCGTGGGGACCGCCGTACGGCCGTGACGACCGCGTTGCGCGCTGCGGCACCCGGCCCTCACGGCCGTCTCCCGGTCATGCCTTCGCGCCAGGTGCCTCGAGCATGTCGGTCGTCAGCTGCATCTCGGCTTTCTGGCCCTCCACCATGCCCTGGGCCAGCCGCCGCACGTCCACGTACTTGGTCAAAGGCTGGCCCCGCCGCAGTGAGCCGGGGAAGACCACCAGCGAGGAGAACCGGGTGGAGGAACGCCTCGCCGAGCTGCGCGCCCGCAAGAGCACGCAGCATCCCTGGCCCGACAGCAAGCGCAAGCGCCATGAGCGAGACTACGAGCCCAGCGTGGTCGACGCGTGGGCCCAGGAGAGAACGGTTACGAGGTGCCAGCCGCGCCCGGGTCAGTGGCTATGGGACGTATGGCCATCCTCTGCCGACTCGGCGGGTGCCTCAGTCGGCCGGTCCTGCTGTGCGGGAGCCCGGTCCTGCTGTGCGGGAGCGTTGTCTCGCTCTGCGGGGGTGTCGGTCGTGGAGCCGTGGTCGTGGCTGTGGCCGTCGGAGCTGATGGTGCCGGCTAGGGAGGTCATGCCCAGCCAGGCGAGGGCCGAGATGACGACGACGCCGGCCGCGAACGGGCTGACGAGGTGCCGCCAGCGGCCCTTCGAGTCCTTGGCGACGAACGCGACGTACGACATGAGCAGGCCGATGGGGGTCATCCAGGCGCTGCGCTCGGGGAACTGCTCGAAGTGCTGGATGCCGCCGCCGACCAGGCCGACGCCGAAGGACAGCAGCAGGGAGAACGCGACCAGCGAGACTGCCTTGCTCAGCGCCGGACGCTCGTCGGCCAGTACGAACTCGTTGACGATGGTGCCGAGGAGGAACACGAAGGCGCCGACGACGCAGATGATCGTGTACAGCGGCGGATCGATCGGGTAGTGGACGACGGCGCCGGCGATGAGGGCGGCGCCCATGAAGTAGAGCATCTGGCCGCTGTAGCGAGCCGGGAGTGACTTCTTGTCGAAGGTGGGGCGGCGGTGTTTCGAGGCGGGAGTCTGGTGGCGCTCTGGCTTGAGAACGGTGGTCACGCGGGTAGGGCCTTTCAGATCTTGGTATGTGAGAGCAGGCAGCAGCCGCGCCGACACCAGTGGTGCGGCGTCATGCTGGTGCAGCTCTCAGCAGCGCAGGATCGAAAGTCGATGTAGGCACGGTGGGTCGCCGATGCGGCTGATCCAGCGGTGCGTGGGTGCTGCCCATCGGCCGAGTACGTAGAGGACGCGGTCGGAGCCCCCGCGCCTGAGTGCGAACGCGAGCCGGGCGGCGACGATGCACAGCAGCGCCAGACAGATCTCCCCGGCTCCACCGTGGTCGCAGGGGGGTTCGCCGTCCGGGCTGTCCGGTGTCTTGGTGGCGTCCCTGGGGGCGACGTCGGAGTGAGCGTGCTGAGTTCTGTCCCCTGCGTCGATGAGCGGCACCGCGGCGGCGTGCCTGCTATGGGCGTGCTGATGTGAGGTCAGGGCGTGCATCGCGAACATGGCAAGTACCACCGCGATGATCGTTGCCAGCAGCAACGCTCCTGTGCGGTGGCCGCGACGGATCTGGCCTGAAATCACGCTGCACGACCATAGGCGGCCCTGGTAGCGAAATCGCCACTAGGAGGCGTCCCCACCCCGTGATGGGAGGAACATCACATCAGGTGTGGATGCGTATGCGCGGCGTCACGGCGCATGCCGTACGGCATCGTCCCCTCGGGCGGCGGGAGCAGGAGCTCCTCGGCCTGCGCCAGGAAGTTGAGACCCTGCGCGGCGAACCTCATCGAGGAACTCGGCCACTCGGGGATCGGACTGCTTTGTCATGTTCAGCTGGTGACCCCCAGGCGGACAGCGTGATCGGCGAGGACTGGCCTGGAGCGGGCTCATCAGCGTGTACGGGGTCTTGGCGACCTTGGCGGCGAGCGCTTTGAAGTCTGCGTCGGCAGCCTTGTCGTGGTTGGTGACCCAGACCGCGCCGTGCTCCAGGGAGTGCACCGCGTTCTCGTTCTGTGTTGGGTGGTCGTGATGTGATCGGCGGCGGTGTTGCCGCTGGCGTTTCCGGGCCTGAGCAGAGCGGCCACCGGCTCGACGGACCCGCCCGTCCCGTGGTCGATGAAGCCCACCAGCCGGTGCTGGCCGAAAGTCTTCTTCCAGGTCGCAGCCGTGTCCCCCTTGTCGGAGTGTGCGATCACCAGGACGCCATCCAGGTCCACGGTCACAAGAGCCGGCCGCTTCAGGCGCCGCCTCCCCGGCCAACTTCCATACGGTCGGCTCGGCTCGCAGCATGCCGACGTCGGCCAGGCTGTCGCCACTGAGGGCGACCGCGAGCGCCACACCCAGAAGGATCTTGCCCGGATCGTGCACCGCCTGCAGCTTGCGCCAGGGTGCCATAGCCGCAGAGATCCCAGCATCCAGTCCCGTCTTGCGGACCGACTCCACCAGCCGGACGGTCCCGGCCTGCGAGACCACTCCACGACCGCTGACCTCACGCAAACGCGCGGGTATGACCCGTTACGCTTCTTCACCTGAGAAGTGCTTCTTCCCACGGCACGATCTGGACCCTCGAGAAGTCCTATCGTTCCAGGTCAGGAGTACGTCTCGCGTTTGTGATCAAACCTCAAAGGGTTAGGGCTGCTGCGAGGCGGTGGTGAGTTCCATGGCCTGAGCCTGGCGCGCGGCGGCGAAGGCAGCCCTGCGGGCACTGAACGGGTCGTGGCCTGAGTGCAGCCAGGGGTGGGTACCGAGAGCGGCGGCCAGCCGCCTGCACTCTTCCTGGGCTGCGAGCCACTGCTCGCGTTCAGCGTGGGCGACGTCGGCTCGTCCCGCCGCGATGTCCACTCCCGCTGGGAGGGCGTCGGCGAGTGCTCCAAGGCACTGAAGGGCGGAGTCCAGCGTCAGCCTTGCCGCCACTGCATCGTCGGGAATCTCCCAGCCGTCCACGGTCCACGTGGACCTGTACTCCGGCGGCGGCTCCTTCGACAGCCAGTGGGAGGCATCGATGGGATCGCCACTGTCACGGGGCCGAGCGAGTTCCGCACGAATCCCGGTGCCCTCGCCATAGTGGCAGTGTGGGTCGGGCGGAAGCGGCTCGGCGGGGAGGGGCGTGGCGGTCGAGCCGGCAGCCGACGCCGGCAGATAGGGACCGGTTCCGGACGGCCCTGGAGGAACTCGGCCTTGTCCGACGGCTTCACCCACATGTGCCAGACGCGCCGCGGCCCGGTGCGCGCTTGCATGAACAGCGTCACGAGCTCGCCCGTGGCCGTCATGCGCACCATGTTGTCGTAGTGCGCCTGTGTTGATTCCCACGTGGCGTGCCAACCACCACAGCGCGTACCAGTCCTCGGGCATTGACGCTGAGTGGTCCAGTCGCAGCGGACCATGCGCAACGCCTTCACGCCTCCTCGAATGCGCAAGGCATCCCGACTGCCCACGTCCTGCCATCGCTGGACGTTCAGCCTGGCCCAGGGCGCCCGGTCGATGGCGAGGAAGATCTCGTTCGTCACGAGCCACAGTGGTGTCAGGCCGTCGTTCACCGCGGTGAGCGTCCTGTTGTCCACAGAACCGCTCGCGATCGGTGAGATCTGGATCTCGTAGCCGATCTTCTTTCCGCTGGCCCCGGCGACCGCCACATCCGTACGACGGCGACCATGTACAACCCCGCCCTCTGAACGCGTTGCTTGACTTCGTGCGCTGTTGTGGTCGATCGGGATCACGTTCTGGGCGTTGCGTGAGGGGAATTGAGCATGTTCTGCGTCCCTTGAGCGGGGGTGGGATGGAGGCGGGAGGATGGGCGAGTGCTATCCCGGGTCTGGAGTCTGACTCATGACATGCCTGACCAGGGCGTCTAAATCACACGGCGTCGGCTGTCGGCCGGGGATGGTGCGTTGCTGGTACCGGGCTGGCGGGTGTGTCCCGATAGGGGCCTGCCGATTGTTGTGGCGTCCTCACGATTCCGACCGCCTGCTGCTGCCCGGTACCGGCAGCGCGACCCGGCATCGGACCGGAAGGGGAGCGGGCATGTCCAGTTCGACCATGCCCAGTACGCCGCCTGCTCCGCAGGCTCGCCGCCGTCGCCCTGCGGGGGAGGTGGTGCTGGGAGTGGACACGCATCGGGATGCCCACGTGGCTGCGGTGCTGTCCGTGATGGGGACCGTGCTGGCCACCGACGAGTTCCCGGCTACCGCGACCGGATACCGCGACTTGCTGAAGTGGGCCAGGAAGTCGGGAGCCGTGAGGCGGGCCGGAGTGGAGGGGACCGGCTCCTACGGGGCCTCCTTGTCCCGCTACCTGCTGACCCAGGGCGTGGACGTGTTTGACGTGAATTGGATGGACCGGGCGGATCGCCGTCGGCGTGGCAAATCGGATCCGCTCGATGCGCAGAATGCGGCGCGAGCTGTGCTGAGCGGTCGGGCCCGTGCCCGGGCCAAGACAGGGGACGGGCCGGTGCAGATCGCGAGAATGTACAAACTCACGAAGGCGTCGGCAGTCAAGGCCCGCACTCAGGCCATCAACCAGCTCAAGTCCGTCCTCATCACCGCTGACCCCGCCTTGCGGGAAGAACTGGCCGGACTGGGCAATGCCGAACTCTTCCGTACCTGTGCGCGGTTCGTCGACGTGAGCGGCCGCGAAGAGGTCGGCGAGGAGTCTGTGCTGCAGGCCACTCGGATCACCCTGGGTCTGCTGGCTCTCCGCATCGGCCAGCTCTCCGAGCAGATCCGCAATGTGGACGCTCGTCTGGCCCGGATCGTGGAATGCCACGCGCCCCAGCTGCTCGACGTGGTGGGGATCGGTCCGGACACGGCGGTCGCCTTGCTGATCACGGTGGGGGACAACCCGGAACGCCTGGACAGCGAGGCGTCCTTCGCAGCGCTGTGCGGGGTCAGTCCAGTCGAGCGTTCCTCGGGACGCCGACACTACCGTCGACTCAACCGCGGCGGCGACCGTCAGGCCAACGCCGCGCTCCACCGCATTGTGTTCACCCGCCTGCGGGTCGACCCGCGCACCCAGGACTACTACGAGCGGCGGATCAAGGAGGGCAAGACCCGTCGTGAAATCGTCCGTTGCCTCAAACGCTATGCTGCCCGCGAGGTCTTCCACCTGGTCAAACAGCTACAGCCAGACCCCCGCTCATAGGGGCTGTCGTGACAGATGAGAGGCTCAGACGGGTGAGCGAGACACCACCGAACACCCTGCAATACCGCTTTGACGGGCCAGAAGACGCTCCCGTCCTGATCCTGGGTCCCTCACTGGGTACCACATGGCACATGTGGGACCGCCAGATCCCCGAACTGACCAAGCAGTGGCGGGTCTTCCGGTTCGACCTGCCCGGACACGGCGGGGCCCCCGCGTATCCGGCGGGCTCGGTGGGGGAGCTCACCGCGCGGCTGCTGGCCACCCTCGACGAGCTCGGCGTGCACCGCTTCGGTTACGCGGGCTGCGCGCTCGGCGGCGCCGTCGGCATCGAGCTGGCCCTGCGCCACCCCGAGCGGCTCGCCTCGCTCGCGCTGATCGCCGCCTCGCCCCGCTTCGGCACGGCCGACGAGTTCCGGCAGAGAGGCGTGATCGTCCGCACCAACGGCCTCGACCCGATCGCCCGGACCGCGCCCGAGCGCTGGTTCACCGGCGGATTCGCCGCCGCGCAGCCCGCGATCACGGAGTGGGCCGTGCAGATGGTGCGCACCACCGACCCCGGCTGTTACATCGCCTCCTGCGAGGCGCTCGCCTCCTTCGACGTCCGCCCCGAACTCGGGCGGGTCGGCGTACCGACCCTGGTCCTGGTCGGATCGGACGACCAGGTCACCGGTCCCGCCGAGGCCCGCACCCTGGTCGCCGGCATCCCGGACGCCCGCCTCGCCGTCGTGCCCGGCGCCTCCCACCTGGTGCCGGTGGAGCAGCCCGCGGCGGTCACCGACCTGCTGGTGCGGCACTTCTCCACCGCCTGGCAGCCCGCCTACGAGACCTCCACCGGCCAGAACGTCCTGCCCCAGGCCGCCCTCAAGCCGGTCCTGTCGTCCGCCCCGCCGCAGCCCCCGCAGGCCGGGCCGGTCGCCGAGATCGCCCCCGTCGCCGTACCGCTGCAGCCGCAGGGGCGGCCCGACCCGTACGACGCCGGGATCAAGGTCCGCCGCGAGGTCCTGGGCGACGCGCACGTCGACCGGGCGCTCGCCCGGGCCGACGAGTTCTCCGGGGACTTCCAGGAGCTCCTCACCCGGTACGCCTGGGGCGAGATCTGGGATCGCCCCGGCCTGGACCGGCGCACCCGCAGCTGCGTGACCCTCACCGCCCTGGTGGCCGGCGGTCACCTCGATGAGCTGGCCTTCCACACCCGGGCCGCCCTGCGCAACGGCCTCACCCCGGACGAGATCAAGGAAGTGCTGCTCCAGGCGGCCGTCTACTGCGGTGTCCCGGCCGCGAACAGCGCGTTCAAGGTGGCCCAGCAGGTCATTCGTGAGGAGACCACGCCCCAGGAGTGAGCCCCCGGCAGCCGCGGAGGCAGGATGGACCCATGAAGCTCACGAAGATGTCGCACGCCTGCGTCCGCCTGGAGAAGGACGGCCGGACCCTCGTCCTGGACCCCGGAGGCTTCAGCGAGGGGGACGCCGCGCTCGGCGCGGACGCGATCCTCGTCACCCACGAGCACCCCGACCACTTCGACGAGTCGCGGCTGCGCGCCGCGATGGAGCACAACCCGGCCGCCCGGATCTGGACCCTGAAGGCGGTAGCGGAGAAGATCTCGGCGGCCTTCCCGGGCCGCGTGCACACCGTCGGCCACGGGGACACCTTCACCGCCGCCGGCTTCGACGTCCAGGTCCACGGCGAGCTCCACGCGGTGATCCACCCGGACATCCCGCGCATCACCAACGTCGGCTACCTCGTCGACGGCGGCACGGTCTTCCACCCCGGCGACGCGCTCACCGTCCCGGACCACCCGGTGGAGACGCTGATGCTCCCGGTCATGGCCCCCTGGAGCAAGATCTCCGAGGTCATCGACTACGTGCGCGAGCTGAGGCCGCAGCGCGCCTACGACATCCACGACGCCCTCCTCACCGACCTGGCCCGCCCGATCTACGACCGGCAGATCGGGCAGCTCGGCGGCTCGGAGCACCTGCGGCTGACACCGGGGGAGTCCGCCGAGGTCTGACGGGGCCGGGCGGCGTTGTCGGACCCGCCGGGTAGGTTGTGGGGCATGCGCATCGCGACCTGGAACGTGAACTCGATCACCGCCCGCCTGCCGAGGCTCCTGGCCTGGCTGGAGAGCAGCGGCACGGACGTGCTGTGCCTCCAGGAGGCCAAGGTCGCCGAGGAGCAGTTCCCGGCGGAGCAGCTGCGCGAGCTGGGCTACGAGTCGGCGGTGCACGCGACCGGCCGCTGGAACGGCGTGGCGGTGCTCTCCCGCGTCGGCATCGAGGACGTCGTCAAGGGCCTGCCCGGCGACCCCGGCTTCGACGGCTCGGTGGAGCCCCGCGCCATCTCCGCGACCTGCGGCCCGCTCCGCGTGTGGTCGGTCTACGTGCCGAACGGCCGTGAGGTGGACCACCCCCACTACGCCTACAAGCTCCAGTGGTTCGAGGCGCTCAAGGCCGCTGTCGCCGGTGACGCGGCGGGCAGCCGCCCGTTCGCGGTGATGGGCGACTACAACGTGGCGCCGACGGACGACGACGTCTTCGACCCGGCCTTCTTCGAGGGCTCCACCCACGTCACCGCCGCCGAGCGTGCCGCCCTGGCCTCGCTGCGCGAGGCGGGCCTGTCCGACGTGGTCCCGCGGCCCCTCAAGTACGACCACCCGTTCACGTACTGGGACTACCGCCAGCTCTGCTTCCCGAAGAACCGCGGCATGCGCATCGACCTGGTGTACGGCAACGCGCCCTTCGCCAAGGCCGTCAGCGACGCGTACGTGGACCGCGAGGAGCGCAAGGGCAAGGGCGCCTCGGACCACGCACCCGTCGTCGTGGACCTGGACGTCTAGGGCCGCAGCAGCCTGAGGTCGACCGAGTCCGCCAGGGCCGCGAGCCCCGTGTCGCCCGGGTGCAGGTGGTCCCCGCTGTCGTAGGCGGGCAGCATCCGGGCGGGCCGTTGCGGGTCGCGGACCACGGCGTCGAAGTCGAGCACCCCGTCGAAGACCCGGCTCTCGCGGAGCCACTCGTTCACCGCGACCCGCTCGGTGTCGACGGCGGCGGTGCACCGCGCCTCGCCTTCGCAGGGCGCGATCGTCGCCGCGAGCATCCGCAGACCCCGGGCGTGCCCGCGCTCCGCCAGGGCACGCAGTCCCTCGATCAGCTGCTCTGCGGACGTCCCCCACCGCAGGTCGTTCACGCCCTCGAAGACGACGGCCGTGCGCGCCGACGGCTGGGCGAGGACGTCCCGGTCGAAGCGGTGCAGGGCGCTCACCCCGGCCGTGTCCGTGGACACCCCGTCGCCCGGGTACCGGTCGGTGACGACGCGGTTGCCCGAGACGCCCAGGTTCAGCACGCCGTAGCGCGGGACGGTGTCCTGCCTCAGCAGCCGGCCGGCCAGTACGTTCGGCCAGCGCCGGTTGGCGTCCACGGTCGACTTGTCGCCGTCGGTGATCGAGTCCCCGAGCAGCACCACCGACCCGGGCCCGCCGCTCACGTCGACCCCGGAGAGCAGCGGCCAGCGGGTGATCACCGAGGTGTACGCCCCGGCGGCGCCGTCCGCCGCGTGATCACCGGGCTCGCTGACGTAGGAGCGCTGCTGGGCGAGGCCGTGCACGGGCGCCGCGGTCACCGTGCCGGGCAGATGGAAGCTCACCAGCAGGTTGGCGTCCGCGGGGACGGAGAAGCCGAGCGGATCGCTGTACGCCTGGGCCCCGGCCGGGATCGTCACGCCCGCCGCACCGCCGAACGACAGTGTCACCGGTGTGCCCCGCGGGGCGGCGCCCGTCGCCTGCACCGCGACCGTGGCGCTGCCGATCCGCACCGGAGCCGCCGCGAAGGTGTTGTCGAACCGCACCCGCACCCGCGGCCCCCCGGCCGAGGTGTGCACGACCAGCCGCAGCGTCCGGTCCGTCCAGGGCCCCACGGCGGCGTAGCCGCCCGTGGCCGTCGTCCAGCTGCCCGTCCAGCCCCGGGTGGCGGTCCGGACCGACACCGCGAAGACGTGCAGCCCGGCCGCGTCCGGCAACCGGACGGAGGTGACCGTGCGGCCCGGCGCCAGCGGCACCGTCACGACGTACAGGCGGGCCTGCTGGGCGAGTTGGCCAGCCGGCGTGTTGATGTGCGGCAGGGCCACCGCCTTGGTGGCGAGCGGCCCGGTGCGCCAGTCGGAGGCGGTCAGCCGGTACCCGGAGCGGGAGCCGTCCGCGTACGTGATCGTGCCCGGGCCGCCGACCTCGGTGCCGGCGGTACCCGCGACCAGGAAGGCCAGGGCGTCCCCGCGCCCCGTGACCCGGACGTGCTGCCCGGCGGCGCGTACGTTGTCCGGCTCGCCCGGCCGCCGCTTCGGCCACGTCAGCCGGGCGCCCTGCACGGTGAGGGCGCGGCCCGGCGTCCAGCCCGCCGCTGCGAGGTCCTGCGCGGACAGGGAGGCGCCCGAACCGCCGAAGTCGGCCCGGCCGGGGGAGCCGTCGTCGCTGACGGCCACGTCGTCGAACAGCCGCTCCAGCGGCACCGCGGCGGCGGCCGGTCTCTCCTCGACGGCCCCCGCCGGCAGCGCCGGGACCAGCGACCCGCACAAGGCCAAGGCGATCAGGACCCCCCGGACACATCGGCGCACAGCCGACTCCTCCCGCTCAGCGACACACGACGCGACAACATCAAACGCAGGGACGGAACTGACGTGGTAACGACGGCCGGTACACAAGACGCACGGTGAAGTTAGAGAGACGGGAGTGACGCGTCAACGCGCGAAACGTGAACTCGGCCTGAACATGACCGGGATCGACGGGTCCGCGCGCCCTGTGGTGCGTACGGCGGTACGAATGACACGCTGGACGTATGAACATCCCTTTCCTGGGCCACCGGCGCCAGAAGGTCGGGATTCCCGACCCGGCGGGCATCGCGGAACTCCTCGCCGAGTGCGAACTGCTGCGCTCCCAGGCGTCCCGGGCGGGTGTCCGGCTGGACGACACGGCGGACTCGCTGGAGGCGCTGGACCAGTTGCTGCCGCGCTGGCGGGACGACGAGGAGACCCTGACCTGGCTCGGCAACGACGCCGGTCTCTACCTGGGCAGCGTGATCGTGCGCACCGTGCCCGGGGCCGCCTGGGAGATCCGCTCCGACGGTCAGCCGGTCGTACGACTGGACTCCGGCCGCGAGTTCGACGTCGTCGACTCGGGCCACGAATGGGCGGCGTTCGGGGTGCCCGAGCTGTCGCAGCTGTACGCGGAAGTCGCCGAATCATGAACGCCCTGGCCAGAACCTTTGGCCCAAAGGCCGACGTAAATACGGCTAATGATCGAAAAGTGCGTGTCGCCCGCCACGTTCGATCTTGCCTGGATACGTTGCGGCCACCACCACACAGCTGAGAGTGAGTAGGGCTGAGCATGGCCGTCGAGCCGCTGATCGAGCTGCGTGACGTCAACAAGCACTTCGGGGAGCTGCATGTCCTCCAGGGCATCGACCTCACCGTCGGCCGGGGGGAGGTGGTCGTGGTCATCGGCCCGTCGGGGTCGGGCAAGTCGACCCTCTGCCGGGCGATCAACCGGCTGGAGACCATCGAGTCCGGGGAGATCGTCCTCGACGGGCAGCCGCTGCCGGCGGAGGGCAAGCCCCTGGCCCGGCTGCGCGCGGACGTCGGCATGGTCTTCCAGTCGTTCAACCTCTTCGCCCACAAGACCGTGCTGCAGAACGTCTCCCTGGGGCAGGTCAAGGTCCGCGGGCGCGGCAAGGAGGACGCCGACAGGCGCTCGCGGGAACTCCTCGACCGGGTCGGCGTCGCCGACCAGGCGGACAAGTACCCGGCGCAGCTCTCCGGCGGCCAGCAGCAGCGCGTGGCCATCGCCCGTGCCCTGGCCATGGAGCCCAAGGTGATGCTCTTCGACGAGCCGACCTCGGCCCTCGACCCGGAGATGATCAACGAGGTGCTGGAGGTCATGAAGCAACTCGCCCGCGAGGGCATGACCATGATCGTCGTGACGCACGAGATGGGCTTCGCCCGCTCGGCCGCCAACCGCGTGGTCTTCATGGCCGACGGCAGGATCGTGGAGGACCGCACGCCCGACGAGTTCTTCACCCGTCCGAGCAGCGACCGCGCCAAGGACTTCCTCTCCAAGATCCTCAAGCACTGAACGGACCGGCACCGGACGGATCGTCGCACCGGACCTCGACTACGATGTGCCCTTCATCCCTGTCGGAGAGGGGGACTTCGCCGAAGGCCGCCGATCCCGCCGGGGAGAGCAGACCGCATGCCCGGTCCGCGGGGCGTCCCCACCGGGTGCGGCCCCCATGACCCGAAGGCCACGGGGGCGGCGGTTCACATCGGCCAGGCCCGTCCGGCGGCAGCCGGAGATCACTGCTCGCGCAGCGGAACCGACACGTACGACGGGTCGTTCGCCGGCGAGGAGAAGGTCAGCTGCGCGCCGGACGGGTTGTGCTCGATGTAGAGCGGGTCGACCGTGTCGACGACCAGGGCGAGGCGATGCCCGGCCGGGACGTCGTAGGCCGTGGAGAACAGCTCCAGGTCGACGCCGAACGGCTTTCCGGGGGTGCGCCCGTGGAAGGTGTACGGCGCGTGGGTGACCAGCTTGCCGAGGCCGAGCGGCCCCACGTCGTACAGGTGGGCGATGAGGGTGCCGCTCTCCTTGGTCGGGGTCAGGGTCGTGTGCAACCTCGTCGTGCCGCGCACCTGTTGGGCCGCGGCGGACTTCTCCGACTGCCAGACGGCGGCCCAGCGGCGGGGGAGCAGCGGGATCGAGGCCATCGGCGGGATGCGGGCCACCTGGTCGAGGATGCTGGACAGGAAGACGACACCGCCGTCCGCCCCGGAGTTCACGTTCGCGCGGATCGTCCTCGTGTCCCCGAGGGTGATCTTCCGGTCGTTCGCGCCGACCGACTTCCAGTCCGGATAGCCCTCGTAGCCGCCCCCGGAACGGGACTTCAGCTGGACGGGCTGCTCGCGGTCGATGCCGTTGTCCTCGCCGCGGAGGTAGTGGTCGAACCAGCGCGCGGTGTCCGTCCAGACGTCGTTGGGCAGCCCGAAGAGTCCGGTCAGCTCGGCGGTGGCGTGGTCCCCGGACCGCATCTCCAGCCGCTTCGGGCCGGTCAGCTTCTCGTAGAAGTCGACGTACTGGTTGGGCGGGAAGACGCTGTCGCCCCAGGTGTTGGCGAGCAAGACCGCCGCGCCGTGGTCGTTGATCCGGTCGACGTAGGTCGCAGCGGAACGTTTCTTCCCCCAGGCGACGAGTTCGGGCTCCTTCGCCAGGTTGGAGCCGTAGAGGTCGTTGAACGTCTGCCGCAGTTCCGGGCTCTGGCGGCCCGTCACCACGCTCGCGCCGTCCAGCAGGGCAGCGGCCTGGAGGTGCTGGGTGCGTCCGGAGTAGATCGAGTCGATCAGGTCGGCCCAGCCGCTGAGGGAGGCGACCGCCTTGATCCGCTTGTCGTGCGCGGCGGTGAGCAGGCTGATGCCGGCGCCGTAGGAGACGCCCGCCATGCCGATGTGCCCGGCGTCGGCGGGGGTGTGGGCGAGCGCCCAGTCGATGACCTTCGACGCGTCGGCGACGTCGGGCGGGCCCGCCACTTCTATCTCGCCGCCCGACTGCCAGAAGCCGCGCACGTTGTAGGTGACGACGACGTATCCGGAGTCGGCGAGCTGCTGTGCCTGGGCCAGGTACTCGACCTGGGGCAGACCCCAGCTCGTGGGCATGACGAGCAGCGGGTAGCGGTCGGTGCCGCCGGCCCCGGCCGGGGTGACGACGTTGGCCTTGAGGACCGTTCCGCCGTCGCCGGCGATGTCGACGAAGCGGACCGGGTGCGGCGCCGCCTGGGCGGTGGGGGCGAGCCCGAGGGCGGTGCCGGCGACCAGGGTCGCAGAGACGGCGCCTACGGCGGTGGTGCGCAGGGCCTTGCGGTGGTGTCCCACGGGTCACTCCTCACTCGTGTCAGTGCAAAGTGACCGAACGGTAACCGCGGCGCCTTACCAGTGGTAACCCATCGGTAAGTTACGTGCCAGTAACGATTGTTGAGCGGTGCAGGAGTCTAGGAGGCGCGGTGTGTGTTGCGTGGGGCCGGTGTCGTCGCGGCGGGCACCGCGGTCTGTGCCGCCCGCGTCACGTCCTCCACGAGTTCGACCACGTCCGGGCCGTACGCCTGCGAGTTGATCACCTTGAGCAGCAGCACGAAGGAGCTGTTGCCGTACTTGCGGGTCAGGCGCTCGTGGTTGCGGGCGAGGTAGCGGGTGGTGGCCTGGTTCGTGATCGACGTCTGGCCGCAGAACAGGAAGACCGGACGGGTGTTCTGGCTGCGGTCCGCGGTGAGCCGGGCGAGCAGCGCGTACTCCTCCCTGCCGTTGTCCACGCGGTAGCGCTCGGTGCCGACCTGGAACGCGCCCCGGTCCGGACCCGGTTCCGCGTCCACGTCCACCCGTACGCCCGGCAGCAGCGACGACAGATGCGCCGCCATCCTCCGGTTGGACGCCGGGCCGCCCACGCAGAACTCCGTGCGTTCCCCGAAACCCTGACGTGCGGTGTCGTGCGGAAGTATCTGGGCGTGGGCGTTGCAGTCCTTGATCAGCGCGGCGAGTTCGAGCAGTGCGAACACGTCGTAGCGCATCACGGCGAACTCGGGTCCGGTCGCGCCGCGGTTCACCACCAGCAGGGACTCGGAGTTGTCGGGCAGCCCGAAGAACGCCTGCTTCCTGCGGAGCTTGCGCTTCCACAGATAGGTGCGGGCCACCCAGCCCAGCGCGGCACTGATGCCCGCCGCGACCACACCCAGAACGATGTTGCGCACGTCGTCATTCATGGGCGCGCATGGTAGCGGGCCCGACGCACCGGTGTTCGACGCCTGCCTGACGCGGCCATGGCGATGAATTAAGCTGCGCGGACGGCCTTTGACTGGAGGTGCGGATGCGTCGCCCTGTCGCACGGAATCTGACGGTCCTGGCGGTTTCGGCCGCCGTGGTGGTGTCGGTGGGAGCGGCGGCGCCGCCCTCCGCGCCGCCGGGTCCGGGCGGGGGGAAGACCCCGCTGGCCGTCGGGTACGGCGGTGCCGTCTCCAGCGTCGACCCCGACGCCTCGGCCGCCGGGATCGAGGTCCTGAGGAAGGGCGGCAACGCCGTCGACGCCGCCGTCGCCACGGCCGCCGCGCTCGGCGTCACCGAGCCCTACTCCGCCGGTGTCGGCGGGGGCGGCTACTTCGTGTACTACGACGCCAAGTCCCGCTCGGTACGCACCATCGACGGCCGCGAGACCGCGCCGCTGAGCGCCGACGAGAACCTCTTCCTCGAGAACGGCAAGCCCCTCGCCTTCGCCGACGCCGTCAGCAGCGGCCTGAGCGTCGGCACCCCGGGGACACCGGCCACCTGGCAGACCGCGCTCGACCAGTGGGGCAGCAAGCGGCTCGCGAGCGTCCTGAAGCCGGCCGAGCGGCTCGCGCGCCACGGTTTCACCGTGGACGAGACCTTCCGCGCGCAGACCGCGTCCAACGAGACCCGCTTCCGCTACTTCCCGGACACCGCCGAACTGTTCCTGCCGGGCGGACGGCTCCCCGTCGTCGGCTCCACCTTCAAGAACCCCGACCTCGCCCGCACCTACGCGGAGCTGGGACGTGAGGGGGTCGACGCCCTGTACCACGGCCGGCTGGGCCGGGACGTCGTCGACACCGTCAACAAGCCGCCGGTCGACCCCGGCTCGGGCTGGAACGCCCGGCCCGGCGACCTGACCGCCAAGGACCTCGCCCGCTACCGCACCAAGGTCCAGGCGCCCACGAGGACCTCCTACCGCGGCCTCGGCGTCTACTCCATCGCGCCGTCCTCCTCCGGCGGCACGACCGTCGGGGAGGCCCTCAACATCCTGGAGCGGACCGACCTCTCCAAGGCGAGCAAGGCCCGCTATCTGCACCGCTTCATCGAGGCCAGCCGGATCGCGTTCGCCGACCGGGGCCGGTGGGTGGGCGACCCCGCCTTCGAGGACGTGCCGGCGCAGGAGCTGCTGTCGCAGAGGTTCGCCGACTCGCGCGAGTGCCTCATCAAGGACGACGCCGTGCTGACCAGCCCGGTGCCGCCGGGCGATCCGCGCCATCCCGAGCGGTGCGGCTCCGGCGGCACGGCGGCTCCCACGACGTACGAGGGTGACAGCACCACGCATCTGACGGTGGCCGACAAGTGGGGCAACGTCGTCGCCTACACCCTCACCATCGAGCAGACGGGCGGCAGCGGCATCACCGTCCCCGGCCGGGGGTTCATCCTCAACAACGAGCTGACGGACTTCTCCTTCGCCCCGGCGAACCCGGCCGTGCACGACCCGAACCTGCCGGGGCCGGGCAAGCGGCCCCGGTCCTCGATCTCGCCGACCATCGTGCTGGACCGCCACCACCAGCCCGTGGTGGCGCTGGGGTCGCCGGGTGGCGCGACGATCATCACGACCGTCCTCCAGACGCTCACCGGGTTCGTCGACCGGGGGATGCCGCTGGTCGACGCGATCGCGGCGCCCCGGGTCAGTCAGCGCAACGCCGCGCAGACCGAGGCGGAGCCCGGCCTCGACAGCGAGGTCAGGAAGCAGCTGGAGGCGATCGGGCACTCCTTCAAGGCGAACCCGGAGATCGGCGCGGCCACGGGTGTGCAGCGGCTGCCGGGCGGGAAGTGGCTGGCAGCCGCCGAGACCGTGCGGCGGGGTGGGGGATCGGCGATGGTGGTGCGGCCGGTGCGGTGAGTGCCGGGTGCGGCGTGGGGACTCAGACGCAGTCCCCACGCCCCTGAAGAGCACGCAGTCCCCACGCCCCTGGGGTGGGGAGCGCGCAGTCCCACGCCCCTAGGAGGGCGTCGCCGAACTCTGCGTTTCGAACGTCAACTGGCCGTCCTTGGCATCCACCGTGACGCTGCCACCGGTGTCGACCCTGCCGTCCAGCAGCAGCCGTGACAGCTCGTTGTCCACCTCGCGCTGGATCGTGCGGCGGAGCGGGCGGGCGCCGTACTCCGGCTGGTAGCCGCGGTCGGCCAGCCACTCCACCGCCTGGTCGGTGAAGGTCACCGTGACGCCCTTGTCCCGCACCAGGGACCGGGTGCGCTCCAGCAGGAGGTTGGTGATCCGGCGCAGCTGCTCCGTGGTGAGCTGGCGGAAGACGACGATCTCGTCGATGCGGTTCAGGAACTCCGGGCGGAAGTGCTCCCGCAGCGGGCGCAGGATCTGCTCGCGGCGGGCCTCCTCGTCCGCGTCGGCGCCGCCCGCGGCGAAGCCCGTCGTGGCGCCCCGGCGGGTGATCGCCTCGGAACCGAGGTTGCTCGTCATCACGATGACCGTGTTGCTGAAGTCCACGGTGCGGCCCTGGGCGTCGGTCAGCCGGCCGTCGTCGAGGACCTGGAGCAGGATGTTGAAGACGTCCGGGTGGGCCTTCTCCACCTCGTCCAGCAGGAGCAGCGAGTACGGGTGACGGCGCACCACCTCGGTGAGCTGCCCCGCCTCCTCGTGGCCGACGTAACCGGGCGGGGCGCCGACCAGCCGGCTGACGGTGTGGCGCTCCTGGTACTCGCTCATGTCGAGCCGCACCATGCGGTCCTCGCTGCCGAACAGGGCCTCGGCGAGCGCCCGGGCCAGTTCGGTCTTGCCGACGCCCGTCGGGCCGAGGAACAGGAAGCTGCCGATCGGGCGGTCGGGGGCCGCGAGCCCGGCGCGGGAGCGCAGCACCGCGTCGGAGACGACCCGCACGGCCTCGTCCTGGCCGACCACCCGCTGGTGCAGATGCTCCTCCAGACCCAGCAGACGGTCCTTCTCCTCCTGGGTGAGGCTGGCGACCGGGATGCCGGTCTGCCGGGACACGACCTCGGCGATCGACTCGGCCCCGACCACCAGGTCCTGGCCCTCGTCGACCTCGCCCTCACCGCCGGCCTCGGTGATCCGCTGCTTCAGCTCCACGATCCGGTCGCGCAGCTGGGTGGCCTGCTCGTACTGCTCGTCCGCGACGGCCTGGTCCTTGTCCCGGGTGAGCTGCTCCAGCTCCCGCTCCAGGGCCCGTACGTCCGTGCCCTTGGTCCGGGCCCGCAGCCGCACCCGGGCACCGGCCTGGTCGATGAGGTCGATGGCCTTGTCGGGCAGACGGCGGTCGGTGAGGTAGCGGTCGGAGAGCTCCACGGCGGCGACCAGGGCCTCGTCGGTGTAGCGGACCTGGTGGTGGGCCTCGTAGCGGTCCCGGAGCCCGCGTAGGATCTCGATCGCGTCCTCGGCGGTCGGCTCCGGCACCATGATCGGCTGGAAGCGGCGGGCCAGCGCCGCGTCCTTCTCGATCCGGCGGTACTCCTCCAGCGTGGTGGCGCCCACGATGTGCAGCTCGCCCCGGGCGAGGGCCGGCTTGAGGATGTTGCCGGCGTCCATGGAGCTGCCGTCGCCGCCACCGGAACCGGCGCCCACGACCGTGTGCAGTTCGTCGATGAAGATGATCAACTGGTCCGAGTGGGCGCGGATCTCGCTCACGATGTTGTTCATCCGCTCCTCGAAGTCGCCCCGGTAGCGGGTGCCCGCGACCACGCCCGTCAGGTCCAAGGCGACCACCCGGCGCCCGATCAGCACGTCGGGCACGTCCGCCTCGGAGATGCGCTGCGCCAGGCCCTCCACGATGGCCGTCTTGCCGACGCCCGCGTCACCGATCAGCACCGGGTTGTTCTTGCCACGACGGGACAGGACCTCGACGGTCTGCTCGATCTCCTGGTCCCGGCCGATCACCGGGTCGATCCGGCCCTGCCGGGCCAGCTCGGTGAGGTCGCGGCCGTACTTGTCGAGCGTCGGCGTGTTCGTCGGGCGCGGACGCTCGGACTGCGGGACCTCGGGCGCCTCGGACGGCTCCGACGGGGCGAAGCGGGCGGCGTTGAGGATGTGCCCGGCGGCCGAGTCGGGATTGGAGGCCAGGGCGCTCAGGACGTGCTCCGGGCCGATGTAGCCGTAGCCGCGGGCCCGGGCCATGTCGTGCGCGTCCAGCAGGGCCCGCTTGGCGGCCGGGGTGAGGGAGAGCGCGGTCGGCGGCGGGGCGTCGTCCGGGGTGTGCTGGGCCGGCCCCGACCGGTCGTCGATCTGCGACGCCAGCGAGTCGGGGTTCGCACCGGCCTTGCTGAGCAGGGTGCGGGTGGGCTCGGTGGCGAGCGCCGCCCGCAACAGATGCTGGGTGTCGAGATCTCGGCTGCCGTGCTCGGCGGCGTACTGGGCGGCGCCGCGGACGAGCTCCCGGGCCGGCTGACTGAGCAGCCGCCCGAGATCGATCTGGCGGGGACCGGGACGCGGTCCGCCGAAGAACCGTGCGAGGAATTCTCCGAAGGGGTCCGAGCCGTAGCCCTCCGGGCTGGTGAAGCCGCTGCTCATGGGCCTTCCGTTCCCGGCGTCCCCGGCGCGGGCGGGGGACGCCCTGGCTGGTCGACGTGCCGGGGTCGGGTAACCCGGGTGGCAGCCGGTTACACCTGGGGCGCGCTCGTAGAACACCTTCGCACGATCGCCGACCAGGGGCACCTCAGGGGCGAAGCCGGGCGATCCCGGCACGTCGACCGGGTGTCAGCGCGCGGTCAGGATCCTCGGTCCCGCGTCCGTGATCGCGACCGTGTGCTCCGCGTGAGCCGCCCGGGAGCCGTCGTTCGTCTTCAGGGTCCAGCCGTCGGGCGCCGCGTGGTAGCCGTCCGTGCCGCCCGCGACGACCATGGGCTCGATCGCCAGGACCATGCCGTGCCGCAGCCGCATGCCACGCCCCGGGCGGCCCTCGTTCGGCACCCCGGGATCCTCGTGCATGCGGCGGCCGATGCCGTGGCCGCCGAAGCCGTCGGGGATGCCGTACCCGGCGCCGCGGCAGACCGTGCCGATCGCGTGCGCGATGTCGCCGATGCGGTTGCCCACGACGGCCGCCCCGATGCCGGCCGCGAGGGCCCGCTCGGCGGTCTCGATCAGCCGGAGGTCCGCCGTGCGCGGCGTGCCCACGACGAAGCTGAGTGCGGAGTCGCCGACCCAGCCGCCCAGTTCGGCGCCGAAGTCGATGGAGACCAGGTCGCCGTCGAGCAGGCGGTACCGGTCCGGGACGCCGTGCACGATCGCGTCGTTCACCGAGACGCACAGGACGGCCGGGAACGGGGTGGGCGCGAAGGACGGCCGGTATCCCAGGAAGGGTGAGGACGCACCCGCCTCGCGCAGTACGCCGTGCGCCACCTCGTCGAGTTCCAGCAGGGAGACGCCCACGCCGGCGGCCTTCCGTACGGCCGTCAGGGCCCGGGCGACGACTTGGCCCGCCTCGTGCATCGCGTCGATAGAAGTGTCTGTCTTCAGCTCCACCATGCCAATTACTATACCGGTATTAGAATGGGGGCATGGTGCGCACCCCTCTCACCCCCGAAGAGCGCGAACGCGGCGAGCGGCTCGGCAGGCTGCTGCGCGAGGCGCGTGGTGGCCGGAGCATGACGGAGATCGCGGCGAGCGCGGGCATCTCCGCGGAGACCCTCCGGAAGATCGAGACCGGGCGGGCCCCCACCCCCGCCTTCTTCACGGTGGCCGCGCTGGCCGGAGTCCTCGGACTGTCCATGGACCAACTGGCCGGGCAGTGCGTGCCGGTGGCCCTTTGAGGCCCTTGCGCCGCGCGTGAAAACTCCCTGTAGCACTCCCGTAACACGACTCGTGTTGCCTACGGGGCGGAGTGCTCCGGTCTCAGGGAGTTGAGCGATGGCGGCGGATCAACTCCCGGCTCAAGTCGGGAAGTTCGCGACCTACCTGGACGGCCTGCTGGCGCGCCTCGACCCGTCCGGCGGCTGGTGCGGCGTGTTCTGGCGGCGCGACCCGGACGGCATGCGGGCCTGCCTGGAGGGCCGCGAGATACCGCCCTGGGACGTGGTCGAGGCCCTGCTGCAGGACCTCGCCGGGCAGTACGGCCCGGGGGGAGCCGGGCCGGAGACGGACCGGGCCCGCGCCCTGCACGCCGCCGTGCTCGCCGCGCACGACACCCGCCCCGGGGGCCGCGAGGCACTCGGCGACCGTCTCGACGTCATGCTCCGCGAACAGCGGTACGCCGCCGAACGGGAGGCCGCCCTCGCCCGGCACCTGACCTCGGCCACGACCCGCGAGCAGGCGGACGCCCTGCGCCTGGACCTGGCCTGGGCCCGGGACGACCACGAACGGGCGAGCGCGCGATGCGCGGAACTCCGGGCACGGATGGCCTACGTGGACCGGCGTGGCCGGGAGGCACCCGTGGTGCCCTGGGGCGCCCCCGAGGCACCGGCCGCAGCCGCAGCGAAAGCGTCAGCCGCAGCCCAAGCTCCAGCCGTAGCCCAAGCTCCAGCTGCAACTCAAGCTCCAGCCGCGGCTCAAGCTCCAGCTGCAACTCAAGCTCCAGCCGCGGCTCAAGCACCCGCCGCAGCTGCACCCCATGCGCCGGCCGCAGCCCGAGCCGCAGATCACGCCCCGGCCGCAGCTCCAGTCCCTGCGACCTCACCCGCACCCGCACCAGTACCCGCACCCTCTCCCGCTCCCGACCCGGCCGCCTTCCAACCCCCGCCCCCCGCACCCGACCCGGCCGCACCCGACCCGGCCGCACCCGGCCCGGCCGCACCCGGCCCGGCCGCCCCCGACCCCCCGCCCCCGAGTCCCGGCCCCGCCGCCCCCAAGCAGCGCAAACGGCGTCGTGGCAGTGCCCGCTTCGCCGGGATGGCCGATGAGGAGGACATGCCCGTCGCCGTACCGCCCGCTGCCGTGCCGACGCTGCCCGTACCCGCCTCCGCCTCCGTGACCACCGGCCGCACCCCGCGCGGGGCGCGCTTCGCCGGGGCCGCCGGGGAGGCTGTGGTGGAGCGGCCGGCGGGGGAGGGGGACGCCGTCGGGGCCGCGGACTCGGCCGAGGTCGGACGGACCGTCGAGGCGCTGGCGTGCCTGCGGAGCGAGGGGCGCAGTGGGGAGGCCCACGCGCTGCTGGCCGAGGTCGCCGCCTGGGAGCCCGGCCGGTTTCCGCTCCTCGCGGCGCGGCTGCACCAGGCAGGGCTGGACGCCGACTGGCAGACCCTGCTGTGGGAGGCCGCCTCGCTGCCCGCCGGGCGGCTGGTCGCCGCCGCCGACGCGCTGGTCGCGGCCGGCCGGGCGGACGACGGCCGGCAGATGCTGCGGCAGGGCGTCGCACGGCCGGCGGCCGAGCTCGGCCGGGCCGTGCTCGGCCTGGTCGCCGAGGGGCGCCACCGCGAGGTGCGCGTGCTGCTCGACGCCTGCGTCAGGGCCCGTACGCCCGAGGAGGCCGCACGCAGCGCCGAACCCGAACCGCAGCGCCTCGTACCGCTCCTGCTGGAGGCCGCGCGGGGTGTTTCGGACGAGCGGTACTGGGACCTCGTGCACGCCCTGCGGGTCGCCGGATCAGCCACCTGACCGGCGGGAGGGCACCCCGGGCGACTCACCCACAGGAGTGCGAATCGCGCAATGCCCCGCGGGTTGGCGACGATGGTCTTGGCAACCCCGTGCCAGAGGCTTACGTTCGTGGCTCTACGGCCCGCTTCTACGGGCGTAGAGGCGCAGACGTCGCGTCGAAGGAGCAGCTCATGGCCAACGTCGTACGTGCCGCTCTGGTCCAGGCCACCTGGACCGGCGACACCGAGTCCATGGTGGCGAAACACGAGGAGCACGCCCGCGAGGCGGCCCGCCGGGGCGCGAAGATCATCGGTTTCCAGGAAGTCTTCAACAGCCCCTACTTCTGTCAGGTCGAGGAGCCGGAGCACTACCGCTGGGCCGAGCCCGTCCCCGACGGGCCGACCGTGCGGCGGATGCGGGACCTCGCCCGCGAGACCGGCATGGTCGTCGTCGCGCCGGTGTTCGAGGCCGAACAGCCCGGCTTCTACTACAACACCGCGGCCGTGATCGACGCCGACGGCACCTACCTCGGCAAGTACCGCAAGCACCACATCCCGCAGCTCAAGGGCTTCCGCGAGAAGTTCTACTTCAAGCCCGGCAACCTCGGCTGGCCCGTCTTCGACACCGCGGCCGGCAGGGTCGGCGTGTACATCTGCTACGACCGCCACTTCCCGGAGGGCTGGCGGCAGCTCGGCCTCGCCGGGGCCCAGCTGGTCTACAACCCCTCCGCGACCCACCGGAGCCTGTCGTCGCACCTGTGGCGGCTGGAGCAGCCCGCGGCGGCCGTCGCCAACGGGTACTACATCGCCGCGATCAACCGGGTCGGCCAGGAGGAGTACGGGGACAACGACTTCTACGGCACGAGCTACTTCGTCGACCCGCGCGGGCAGTTCGTCGGGGACGTCGCCAGCGACAGCGAGGAGGAGCTCGTGGTCCGGGACATCGACCTCGACCTCATCGAAGAGGTGCGGCAGACGTGGGCCTTCTACCGCGACCGCCGCCCCGACGCCTACGAAGGGCTGGTGCAGCCGTGACCAACGACCTCCTGGGCCGCCACCGGGCCGTGCTCCCCGACTGGCTCGCCCTCTACTACGAGGAGCCCCTCGAGATCACCCACGGCGAGGGCCGCCACGTCTGGGACGCCCAGGGGAACCGCTACCTCGACTTCTTCGGCGGCATCCTCACCACCATGACGGCGCACGCGCTGCCCGAGGTGACCAAGGCGGTGAGCGAGCAGGCCGGGCGGATCATCCACTCCTCGACCCTCTACCTCAACCGCCCGATGGTCGAACTCGCCGAGCGCATCGCCCAGTTGAGCGGCATCCCGGACGCCCGCGTCTTCTTCACCACCTCCGGCACCGAGGCCAACGACACCGCCCTCCTGCTGGCCACCGCCTACCGGCGCAGCAACACGATCCTGGCGATGCGCAACAGCTACCACGGCCGCTCCTTCAGCGCCGTGGGCATCACCGGCAACAGCGGCTGGTCGCCGACCTCGCTGTCCCCGCTCCAGACGCTGTACGTGCACGGCGGCGTCCGCACCCGCGGCCCGTTCGCCGCCCTCAGCGACGAGGCCTACATCGCGGCCTGCGTCGAGGACCTGAAGGACCTGCTCGGACACACCCGCGCGCCGGCCGCGCTGATCGCCGAACCCGTCCAGGGCGTCGGCGGGTTCACGGCACCGCCGGACGGACTGTACGCCGCCTTCCGCGAGGTGCTGCACGAGCGCGGCATCCTGTGGATCGCCGACGAGGTGCAGACCGGCTGGGGCCGCACCGGCGAGCACTTCTGGGGCTGGCAGGCCCACGGGCAGCACGGACCGCCCGACATCATGACCTTCGCCAAGGGCATCGGCAACGGCATGTCCATCGGCGGGGTCGTGGCCCGCTCCGAGATCATGAACTGCCTGGACTCCAACAGCATCTCCACCTTCGGCGGCACCCAGATCACCATGGCGGCGGGCCTCGCCAACCTCACCTACCTGCTGGAGCACGACCTCCAGGGCAACGCCCGGCGCGTCGGCGGCCTGCTCATCGAGCGGCTGCGGGCCGTCGCCGCGCAGGTCCCGGCCGTACGGGAGGTGCGCGGCCGCGGGCTGATGATCGGCATCGAGATCACGAAGCCGGGGACCGACGAGGCCGATCCGCAGACCGCCGCGGCCGTGCAGGAGGCGGCCCGCGAGGGCGGCCTGCTGATCGGCAAGGGCGGCGGGCACAACACCAGCGCGCTGCGCGTCGCCCCGCCGCTGTCCCTCAACGTCGCGGAGGCCGAGGAGGGCGCCGCGATCCTCGAGAACGCTCTGCGGAGCATCCCGTAGCAGAGCACTGAACAAGGGGCCCGCCATGACGATCACCCTGGATTCCCTGGAGCCCGCGCTGTCGGTGCGGCGGGTCCTCACCCTGGAGCGGGTCCTCGCCGGGGAGCCCGAGGTGGTGGCCGGGGCGGGCCATCTCGACCGGCTCGTGCGCTGGGTGCACGTCGCCGAGGCGGCCGACGTCGGGGTGATGCTCAGCGGCGGCGAGATGGTCCTCACCACCGGGGTGCTGCTCGCCGGCGACGAGGACAAGCAGGCCGAGTACGTCCGGTCGCTGCACCGCGCCGAGGCGGCCGCCGTCGTCCTCGGACTCGGCCGCGCCTTCCCCACCGTCCCGGAAGTGATGCGCCGGGCCGCCGAGCGGTGCGGACTGCCGATGGTCGTCCTGCACCGGCCGTTCCCCTTCGCCGACCTGACCGAGGAGGTCCAGTCGCGCCTGGTGCGGCGCAAGTTCGCCGCCGTCAGCCTCTCCGAGGCCGTCCGCACCGAGCTCACCGCCCTCATCACCGCCGGCGCACCCCTGCAACGCCTGCTCGACGAGGTCGCCCGGCACAGCGCCTGCCCGGTCGTCGTCACCAACCTCGCCCACCGCGTCCTCGGCACGGCGGGGGAGCGGCCCGCGGTCGACGACGTGCTGCGCGACTGGGAGCGCATCGCCCGGCAGGCCGGAGGCACCGAGGGCGACGGCTGGATCCGGGCCGAACTGGGCGGGCGCGGGGAGCGCTGGGGCCGGATCGTGCTGTGCGGCTACCGGGGCGACACCGCCACCGGACGGCTGCTGGCCGACCGCGCCGCCGAGGCCCTCGTCCTGCACCGCATGCTCGGCGGCGGCGCCGCGGGCTCCTGGGAGGAGCAGTCCGCGCAGAGCCTGCTGACCGACCTGGTCAGCGGCGTCGTACCGGCACGGCACCTGCTGCCCCGGGCGCGTGCGGCCGGGCTTCCCGTCAACCGGCGCACCTTCGTGCCGCTGGTCGTCCGCGACGGCGACCCCGCCCGGCTCGAACGCCTCCTGCGGCTGCTGGGCCTGCCCGGGCTCGTCGCCGAACTCGCCGACGGGGCCACCGCCGTGCTGCTCAGCGTCCCCCGGGACCAGGACGCGGGCGCCCTCACCGCGCACTTCGCCACCCGCCTGCGCACCGAGTCCGGCCCGGACCACACGGTCGTCGCCGCGGCCGAACCCCGCGCCGCCTGGGACGACGTACCCACCGGACTGCGCGAGGCGCAGCACGTCTCGGACGCCGTCGCCGACTCCTCCGCCGTCCTCGACCTCCCGCCGGTCGTGCGCCTGAAGGACGTCCATCTGCGGGGCCTGATCCGGCTGCTGCGCGACGACCCGCACGTGCAGTCCTTCGCGGAGCGGGAGCTGGACGGGATGCTGCGCGAGAGCGACGAGGGCCTGCTGTCGGTCCTGCGCACCTATCTGGCCACCGGCCGCAACAAGTCCCGCACCGCCCAGCTCCACCACGTCTCCCGGCCCGCCCTCTACCGCCGCCTGGAGGCCATACAGGCCCGCCTCGGGGTGGACCTCGACGACTTCGAGCAGGCCGCCTCGGTGCACATCGCGCTCCTCGCGCACGACGCGCAACAGCAGTGAAACACGCCACCACCTGGGAAAACGGCGGTGAAACATGGATCCACGAACGAGTGACACGGTGACACGCCGCACGCCCCGGGACGTGACACGGTGCACCTCAAAGACGACCACGCGACTTCCTAGGCTCACGGCACACCGAGCGACCGGAGGTCCCGATGAGCCAAGTGATCCGCGCCGCCGTCTTCCAGACCGCCTGGACGGGCGACAAGGAATCGATGATCCAGGTCCACGAGCAGGCGGTCCGCGACGCCGCCGCTCAGGGTGCGCAGGTCCTGTGCTTCCAGGAGCTGTTCTACGGACCGTACTTCTGCCAGGTGCAGGACCCGGCCTTCTACGAGTACGCCGAGCAGATCCCCGAGGGCCCCGTCGTCCGCCGCTTCCAGGCCCTCGCGAAGGAACACGGCATCGTCCTGGTGCTGCCGATGTACGAGGAGGAGCAGCCCGGAGTCCTGTACAACACCGCCGCCGTGATCGACGCGGACGGCTCCTACCTCGGCAAGTACCGCAAGACGCACATCCCCCAGGTGAGGGGCTTCTGGGAGAAGTTCTACTTCCGCCCGGGCAACTCCGGCTGGCCCGTCTTCGACACCAAGGCCGGCCGCATCGGCGTGTACATCTGCTACGACCGCCACTTCCCGGAGGGCTGGCGCGCCCTGGGCCTCGCGGGCGCCGAGATCGTCTTCAACCCCTCGGCGACCTCCCGCGGCCTGTCCGGCTACCTCTGGCAGCTGGAACAGCCGGCGGCGGCCGTCGCCAACGAGTACTTCGTCGGCGCGATCAACCGGGTCGGGGTCGAGGAGTACGGCGACAACGACTTCTACGGCACGTCGTACTTCGTGGACCCGGAGGCCCAGTTCGTCGGCGAGGTGGCGAGCGACAAGGAGCCCGAACTGGTGGTCAGGGACCTGGACATGGCCAAACTCCGCGAGGTCCGCGACCGCTGGCAGTTCTACCGGGACCGGGCACCGGGCGCGTACGGGCCACTGACAGCACCGTAAGCGCCCCGAAAGGGGCGCGGGGAACTGCGCGACCAGCCACGAACAACTGTCACGTGCACACCGCGAGGAGCGACCAATGACCCGTACAGTCATCCGCGGCGGCCTCGTCATCACCGCATCCGACGAGATCCACGCCGACGTCCTGATCGAGGACGGCAGAATCGCCGCCCTCGCAGCCCATGGGACACCCGCCGCCGACACCTTCACCGCCGACCGCACCATCGACGCCACCGGAAAGTACGTCATCCCCGGCGGCGTCGACGCCCACACCCACATGGAGCTGCCCTTCGGCGGCACCTTCGCCTCCGACACCTTCGAGACCGGCACCCGCGCCGCCGCCTGGGGCGGCACCACGACGATCATCGACTTCGCCGTGCAGAGCGTCGGACACAGCCTGCGCGAGGGCCTCGACACCTGGCACGCCAAGGCCGACGGCAAGTGCGCGATCGACTACGGCTTCCACATGATCGTCTCCGACGTCAACGACCACACCCTCAAGGAGATGGACCATCTCGTGGAGGAGGGCATCACCTCCTTCAAGCAGTTCATGGCCTACCCGGGCGTCTTCTACAGCGACGACGGCCAGATCCTGCGCGCCATGCAGCGCTCCGCCGAGAACGGCGGGCTGATCATGATGCACGCCGAGAACGGCATCGCGATCGACGTCCTGGTGGAGCAGGCGCTGGCGCGCGGGGAGACCGACCCCCGCTATCACGGCGAGGTCCGCAAGGCCCTCCTCGAAGCGGAGGCCACCCACCGCGCCATCAAGCTCGCGCAGGTGGCCGGCGCACCCCTGTACGTCGTGCACGTCTCCGCGACGGAGGCGGTCGCCGAGCTGGCCCGGGCCCGCGACGAGGGGCTCAACGTCTTCGGCGAGACCTGCCCGCAGTACCTGTTCCTGTCCACGGACAACCTCGCCGAGCCGGACTTCGAGGGCGCGAAGTACGTGTGCAGCACCCCGCTGAGGCCGAAGGAACACCAGGCCGCCCTGTGGCGGGGACTGCGCACCAACGACCTCCAGGTCGTCTCCACCGACCACTGCCCCTTCTGTTTCGTCGGCCAGAAGGAACTCGGCCGCGGGGACTTCTCCAAGATCCCCAACGGCCTGCCGGGCGTGGAGAACCGCATGGACCTGCTCCACCAGGCGGTCCTCGACGGTCACATCTCGCGCCGCCGCTGGATCGAGATCGCCTGCGCGACCCCGGCCCGGATGTTCGGCCTGTACCCGAAGAAGGGGACCATCGCGCCGGGCGCCGACGCCGACGTCGTCATCTACGACCCGCACGCCGAGCAGGTCATGTCCGCCCGGACGCACCACATGAACGTCGATTACTCGGCCTACGAGGGCAAACGCACCACCGGCCGGGTCGAGACGGTCCTCTCGCGCGGCGAACCCGTCATCACCGAGCGGGAGTACACCGGGCGCGCCGGGCACGGCGTGTTCACCCCGCGTTCCACCTGTCAGTACCTCAACTAGGAGTGGCGCAGATGGACTTCGGACTCGTCCTGCAGACCGACCCGCCGGCCTCGCGGGTGATCAGCCTGATGAAACGCGCGGAACGGAACGGATTCTCGTACGGCTGGACCTTCGACTCCGCCGTGCTGTGGCAGGAACCGTTCGTGATCTACAGCCAGATCCTGGCCAACACCACGACCCTGAAGGTCGGGCCGATGGTGACCAACCCGGGCACCCGCACCTGGGAGGTCACCGCCTCCACCTTCGCCACCCTCAACGACATGTTCGGCAACCGCACGGTCTGCGGCATCGGCCGCGGTGACTCCGCGATGCGGGTGGCCGGCCGCAAGCCCAACACCCTGGCCCGCATCAGCGAGGCCATGAAGGTCATCCGGGACCTCGCCGGCGGACGCGAGGCCGACCTCGGCGGCGGCACCGTCGTCCGCTTCCCCTGGATCAAGCCGGGCGCCGAACTGCCCGTGTGGATGGCCGCGTACGGGCCCAAGGCCCTGAAGATGACCGGCGAGGAGGCGGACGGCTTCATCCTCCAGCTGGCCGACCTCTATCTCACCGAGTACATGGTCAAGGCCGTGAAGGACGCGGCCGTGGCGGCCGGGCGGGACCCCGCCGAGGTGACCGTCTGCGTGGCCGCACCGGCGTACGTCACCGAGGACGACTCGCCCGAGGCACTCGCCCACGCGCGCGAGCAGTGCCGCTGGTTCGGCGGCATGGTCGGCAACCACGTCGCCGACCTCGTCTCCAAGTACGGCGAGCACTCCGCGGCCGTCCCCGACGAACTCACCGACTACATCAAGTCCCGCGAGGGCTACGACTACTCCCACCACGGCCGCGCCGGCAACCCGGACACCCAGTTCGTGCCCGACGAGATCGTCGACCGGTTCTGCCTGATCGGCCCGGTCGAGAAGCACATCGAGAAGCTGGACGCGCTGCGCGCGCTCGGCGTGGACCAGTTCGCCGTCTACGACATGCACGACGCGCAGGAGGCCGTGATCGAGGCCTACGGATCCCGGGTGATCCCGGCCGTCAACGGCTGACCTCCTCCGCCGCGCCACCCCCTGTGAACTCCCCCTTCCCAGCGGCTCGGGAAGGGGGCCAGGACGCTCCCGAGCGCACCCCCCATCGGCTCACCGCACGGCCTTTCCCGTCCCACCTCGCCTGATTGGCCCGGCCCATGACCGATACCGCTCCCACGGCTCCACCGCCGACCACCCAAGTCACCCTGGCCGACGGCCGGGTGGAGATCGCCCCGGGCGCCCCCGCGCCCACCGGCCCCTACGCCAACGAGGACCTGCTGCCGGTCCCGGTCGACAAGCGCACCTGGACCACGTACAACTTCTCCGCCCTCTGGGTCGGCATGGCCCACAACACGGCCTCCTGGACCCTCGCCTCCGGGCTCATCGCCGTCGGCATGGACTGGAAGCAGGCGGTGCTCACCATCGCCCTGGCCAACGTCATCGTGCTGATACCGATGCTGCTCACCGGGCACGCCGGACCCAAGTACGGCATACCCTTCCCGGTCTTCGCCCGTGCCTCCTTCGGCATCCGCGGCGCCAACCTGCCCGCCGTCGTCAGGGCGTTGGTGGCCTGCGGCTGGTTCGGCATCCAGACCTGGATCGGCGGTGAGGCCATCTACTTCCTCGCGGGCAAGCTCATCGGCTCCGGCTGGAGCGACGCCGCGAAGGCCGGCGGCCACCCCTGGACGATGTGGCTGTCGTTCGCGATCTTCTGGGCGCTCCAGGTCGTCATCATCTACCGGGGCATGGAGACCATCCGCCGCTTCGAGAACTGGGCGGCGCCCTTCGTGCTCGTCGGCGCGTTCGTGATGCTGTGGTGGATGAGCGACAAGGCGGGCGGCTTCGGCCCGCTGTTCGACCAGCCCTCCGAGCTCGGCTGGGGCGCCGACTTCTGGAAACTGTTCGCGCCCGCCCTGATGGGCATGATCGGCTTCTGGTCGACGCTGTCGCTGAACATCCCCGACTTCACCCGCTACGGCAAGAGCCAGAAGGCGCAGACCCGGGGCCAGGCCCTCGGCCTGCCGACCACCATGACCCTGTTCGCCTTCCTGTCGGTCATGGTCACCTCTGGCTCCCAGGCCGTCTACGGCGAGGCCATCTGGGACCCCGTACAGCTCGCCGCCAAGACCGACAACACGGTGGGTCTGCTCTTCGCGCTGGTCACCGTCCTGGTGGCGACGCTGTCCGTCAACGTCGCGGCCAACCTGGTCTCCCCGGCGTTCGACTTCTCCAACATCGCGCCCCGCCGCATCAGTTTCCGGGCCGGTGCCCTGGCCACCTGCGTCCTCGGTGTGCTGATCCTCCCCTGGAAGCTGTACTCCGACCCCCAGGGCTACATCTTCACCTGGCTCGGCCTGGTCGGCGGCCTGCTCGGCACGGTCGCCGGCATCCTCATCGCCGACTACTGGATCCTGCGCCGTTCCCGGCTCGACCTCGCCGACCTGTACCGCCCGGGCGGCCGCTACTGGTACGAGGGCGGCTGGAACTGGCGGGCCGTCGTCGCCTTCGCGGTCGGCGGCGTCCTCGCCGTGGGCGGCGCGAGCTTCAAGCCGCTGATCGACGGCCGGCCGATCCCGGCGCTGGCCGATCTGGCCGACTACGGCTGGGCCGTGGGCCTCGGCACGTCGATGGTCCTGTACCTGGCGTTGATGGCCCTGCGGGGCCGGGACCGCGCGCCCGTCTGACGCGGACCGGCGCTGGAGGGCGGCGGATCAGCCCTTGTCGCTCTCCAGCGCGGCCACCGCTTCCTTCGCGGCCCTGATGGCACCCTTGTTGATGGTGTCCGTGCTCGGTGCCTTCTTCGACTCGAAGTCACTGCCGTTGTAGGTGATCGTCACCAGCGCGTTGGAGGCGCGGGCGATCACGACGCCCTCGCGGGTCTCCTGCTTGTCCTCGGTCGTGAGGTTCACGACCGAGTACGCGCTGTCCCCCAGACCGGGGACGGCCCCGCCGCCGCTCCTCTTCTCGACGCCGGCCGCGTACGACGTCCGCGCGGCCTCGTCCGACTGCAGGATCTCGTAGGACACGTCGAGCCAGCGGTAGTCGTACCCCTTGAGCGCGTTCCACGAGCAGGTGCGGCGCAGCTCGGTGTCCGTGGACGGTATCTCCTTGCCGGCGGTCTTGGCGCCCGGCACCAGCGACTCGACCGTCTTCTTGGCGACGCTCTCGCAGGGGGCGGGAGCGGCCGAGTACGCCTTCGACACCGTCGTCGTCGACGGGGCGGACGCGGACCGGCTCTCGGTCTTCTGCTCGGCGGGCTGCTGCTCGGCGGCCTGCGGCGCGGCGAGCGGACCGGACGACAACGCCCAGCCCGCCGCGGCGAGCACCACCACCGGGGACAGACGGGCGGTCAGGGCCAGGGGCAGGGATACGGAACGCACGGCGCCCTTCAAGTGGGGACGGACGGTGCGGAGCGGGTCCGCACGGCGGACGGGGACGCCAGTGTCACACGCGTCCCCGTGGTGCGGAAGGGCCGCCTCCCTCACAAGTCCACGGGGACACGGCGCGTGCCGACGCGGTCGCGCTGCGCGCAGCGCGACGCCCCGTCGTCCGCCCGGACAAGGCCGGACATGCCTCGACTTCCCGCGACAGGAGGGACATTCACCGCCCGGCCGACGACCGCAGCGCGTGGTCGCGGAAGCTCCGGGCGATGGGCGGCACGGCGCGGGAACTCAGCCAGGCGATGCCGATGTCCCGGGCGCCCCGTACGTCGGTGATCTCCAGGTAGCGGACCGGGGACTCGGTGGCCGCGGTGATGTCCGGCGACGACGGGATCAGGGACACCCCGAGCCCCGCGGCGACCAGACCGCGCAAGGTCTGCACCTCCTCGCCCTCGAAGGCGACGACCGGGGTGAAGCCGGCCTCGCGGCACAGCTCCGCGGTGACGTCGCGCAGCCCGTAGCCCCGCTTGAGCAGGATGAACCGTTCGTCGGCCGCTTCGGCCAGGCGGATCCGGCGGCGCCTGGCCAGCCGGTGCCGGGACGGCACGGCGAGCAGCAGCGGCTCCTCGAGCAGCCGCCGCCAGGTGATGAAGGGATGGCCGGGGTCGCTGCTGGTGATGACCAGATCCGCGGTCGCTTCGAGGAGGTGCCGGGTCAGGCCCAGCTCGCCGTCCTGGTGCAGTTCGAACTGCGCCTGCGGGAAGGTCCGCCGGAAGCCGGTGACGAGCCGGGGGACGAGCCAGGTGCCCAGGGTGTGCAGAAAGGCCAGCGACACCACGCCCGAGTCGGGGTGGACGATCTCGGACACGGCCCGCCGGCCCCGGTCGTAGTGGTCGAGCACCCCGTCGACGTGCTCCTTGAACACCCGCCCCGCCGGGGTGAGGCGCAGGACGCGCCCGACGCGCTGCAGGAGCTCGGCGCCGACCTCGTCCTCCAGCCGGGCCAAGGCCCGGGAGAGGGCGGGCTGGGTGATACCGGCGTCCGCCGCGGCGTCGGTCACCGTCGTCCCCTCCGCGACGGCCTGGAAGGAACGCAGCACCTGGAGATCCATGCTTCCATTCTTCCCCCTCATGGTTCGCCGACGAGCCGGGCGGCGGCAGCATGGGTCACCCCGGCGCGCCGGGAGGCGCTACCGGACCGGACGCGCCGCACCCGCGACCACGTGCCCGGTCACCTGGTCGCAGAGCTGTTCGGCTGCCGTGATCGCGCTCTCCCAGTCGGGCAGCGGACGCCCTCGGCGGGCCGGTTCACGGCGTGCGTGCGCGACCGTCCGGCGCGCCTCGGCCAGCTGGTGGTAGGCCGTCCTGCGCAGCGACTGCCGCTGGACCGGGCCCGCTTCCGGCGCGGCGTCGCGGTAGCGGCGGGCGGCGGCGACGGCGGCCTCGGTCTGCGCCTCGGCCCGGTGGGCGGCGGAGTCCGGCCACACCGCGAAGTGCGCGACGAGCACCAGCGCGGACGCCAGCGCCGTGTCCACCACCCGCGTGCCGTACAGCGGACGGTGGTCGCCCAGCAGGTCCAGCAGCACGAACACCACGGCGGTCAGTCCGAGCGTGGCGAGCGCGTAGTGGTGCCGCACGCCGATGGCCATGAGCGCGCCGAACACGGCCACGACACCCACCACGGCGTACGTGCCCGTGGCCGCCGCGGACACCGCCCCGATGGCGGCCACCCCGATGATCGTCCCGACGCACCGGTGCAGGGCCCGCGGGAACAGCGGCCCGAAGTCCGGCTTGTAGACGAAGGCCACCGTCATGGGCAGCCAGTAGCCGCGCGGCCGGTGCAGCACCTCCGCGAGCACATGGGCGGCGAGCACACACCCGGCCAGCAGCAGCGCGTACCGCACACGCGCGGCGCGCCCCGGTCCCTCGTGCGCGGGCAGGCGCAACTCCAGGTCGAGCGCCTCCGGTTCACCGTCGACGGCGGTGACCAGGTCGGCCAGGGCCCGCCCGCCCGGCGAGCCGGACACCGGTGCCGGCAGCGCGGGGCGGTCCTCCGGCGCCGCGAGCCGCCCCGGCAGCAGGCGTCCGGCCAGGTGCCGCGGTACGCGGGTCAGGCCGGGCGGCAGCGCACGGCCCTCCCACACCAGGGCCGTCACGGCCTCGCCCAGCCGTACGGCGTAGTGGAACGCCCGGACCAGGTCACCGGCGCCGCCCTGTCGCCGCCCGCGCGGGGCCAGATGAGGGGCCATCACCTCGTGGGCGTGGTTCAGAGCGAGCGTCATCCGCAGTCGGGCCTCCTCGGCGGTGCCGGTGCCCGCCGCGGCCAGGGCCTCGCCCGCGCTGCGGTACACCGCGAGCACGGCGGCCCGCTCGACGTGGTGCCGGCGCCACAGCCACGGGGCCGCGGACAGCACCAGGACGAGGAGGACACCGGCGAGCAGCGCCAGCGGCGGCCGCCACCACGGTCCCGGCACCGGGATGCCGCCGCCGATGGTCACGCCGAGCAGCAGCTGCATGCCCGACACGGACGCGATCCGCCCGCGCAGGCCGGCACCGCCCGCCACCAGCGCGGCCGCCACCAGGCACCCGGCCACCGCCGCCGGTTCCCCGCTGCGCAGGGCGAGTTCACCGGCGAGCAGACCGAACGCGCTGGACACGCCCGTCCAGCCCAGCCGCCGCACCCGGACCCGGTACGGGTCGGAACCGTCCTGGCTCACCCCCCACAGGGCACCGATGGCGGCGATCGCCGAGAGCACGACCCACCCGGTGGCGAACCCGACGAGCAGGGGCAGCGCCAGCGCGACGGCCCCTCGCGCCGCCGCGGCCAGGGGCAGCCGCCCGGGCACGCGGACGGGAAGCGGCCACGACCACCACGGGAGTGACATCCGGCGCGGACGGCCCGGTCGCGTGTCGGCGGCGTGGGTCATGAGGCCGTGTCCCTTCGGGGCGGTCGGGCGGTCGGGCAGTCGGGCGGTCGGGTGGTCGGGCGGTCGGGTGGTCGGATGGTCGGATGGTCGGATGGTCGGGCGGAAGGCGGGAGCGAGGCCGCGCGAGGCGGGCCCGGCCGGGGTCGGCCGACCCGCTCGATGAACAGGGATCCAGGGTGTGACGTTGCGTGTCATGCGTCCAATGCCTGATCTGCCAGAGATTCATAACCGCCGCGCATAGGGACTGTGACCTGCGGGTTTCCGGGCGCGTGAAGACCGTCGGGGCGGTCCCTGTGATTGACGTCGCCCGGGCAGGGGCAGCGAAGGGGAGGGGAGTTCCGGACCCGTAGGCTCCGGCCCCCGGTCCCGCGTCCCGAGGCCCGGTGAGAGGTCAGATGTTCACCACCCGCCCCACCCTCCAGGGCACCTTCGGCATGGTGTCCTCCACCCACTGGCTCGCCTCGCAGTCGGCAATGGCCGTCCTGGAGAGCGGCGGCAACGCCTGCGACGCCGCCGTCGCGGGCGCCTTCGTGCTGCACGTCGTCGAGCCGCACCTCAACGGCCCGGCCGGCGAGGTGCCGATCCTGCTGGCCCCGGCCGGCGGGGAGGTGCGGGTGCTGTGCGGGCAGGGCGTCGCACCGGCGGGCGCGACGGTCGCCCACTACCAGGGGCTCGGACTGGATCTGGTCCCCGGCACCGGGCCGCTCGCCGCCGCCGTACCCGGCGCGTTCGACGCCTGGATGATGCTGCTGCGCGACCACGGCACCAAGAGCCTCGACGACGTCCTCGCCTACGCCATCGGATACGCCGAGCACGGGCACGCCCCCGTGGAGCGGGTCGGCGAGACCGTCGAGACCGTGCGCGAGCTGTTCGAGACGGAGTGGACCTCGTCGGCCGACGTCTACCTGCCCGGTGGCAAGGCACCGCGCCCCGGTGAGCTCTTCGCCAACCCGGCGCTCGCCGCCACCTGGAAGCGCCTGCTCACCGAGACCGCCGGAGCGGGGGACAGGGAGGCGCGGATCGACGCCGCGCGGGAGGTGTGGCGCACCGGGTTCATAGCCGAGGCCCTCGTCCGTCAGGCCGCACGCCCCACGAAGGACACCAGCGGCGCCCGCCACACCGGCACCCTCACGGCCGCCGACCTCGCCGCCTGGTCCGCGACCTACGAGACACCGGCGTCGTACGACTGGAACGGCTGGACCGTGTGCAAACCGGGCCCCTGGAGCCAGGGCCCGGTCCTCCTCCAGCAACTCGCCCTGCTCCCGCCCGAGCTGCCCCGCCACGGCTCGGCCGACTACGTCCACCTCCTCGTCGAGAACTGCAAGCTCGCCATGGCCGACCGGGAGGCCTGGTACGGGGACGCCGCCGACGTGCCGCTGGACGACCTGCTGTCCGGCGCGTACAACACCGCCCGCCGCGCCCTCGTCGGCGAGCGGGCCGAGAACGACCTGCGCCCCGGCAGCCCCGGCGGGCGCACCCCACGGCTGTGCGCGCACGCGCGCGTGGCGGCCGCCGCCCAGGAGGGCTTCGAGGCCCTGGGGGTCGGCGAACCGACCGTCGCCAAGAGCCCGGCGTCTCCCGTGCCGGGCGAGCCGGAGATCCTCGCCGACGGCACCACCCGCGGCGACACCTGCCACCTCGACGTCGTCGACCGCTGGGGCAACATGGTCTCGGCCACGCCCAGCGGCGGCTGGCTCCAGTCCAACCCGGTCGTGCCCGAACTCGGCTTCCCGCTCGGCACCCGGCTCCAGATGACCTGGCTGGAGGAGGGCCTGCCGAACTCCCTGACGCCCGGCCGCCGTCCCCGCACCACCCTGACGCCCTCGATCGCCCTGCGCGACGGCGTGCCCGTCATGGCGTTCGGCACGCCCGGCGGGGACCAGCAGGACCAGTGGCAGCTGCACTTCCTCCTCGCGGTCGCCCTGCGCGGCCCCGTACGCGGCGGCCCCGACCTCCAGGGCGCGATCGACGCCCCGAACTGGCACAACGACAGCTTCCCCGGCTCCTTCTACCCGCGCGGCATGCGCCCGGGCAGTGTGACGGTGGAGTCCCGCACCGACCCGGCCGTCGTCGCGGAACTGCGTCGCCGGGGCCACGACGTGACCGTGGGCGGCCCCTGGTCGGAGGGCCGGCTGTGCGTGGTCGCACGGGACCCGGAGACGGGCGTGCTGTCGGCGGCCGCGAACCCGCGCGGGATGCAGGGGTACGCGGTGGGCCGGTGAACGGGCGGTGAGCGGGTGGGGAGGGAGTGGGGAGCGGGCGGTGATCACCCGGCCCGCGGGGGCGGTCGTGCGGGGTCGTTCGACCGTGTCCGGGGCTGTCGTGCGGGGTCGTTCGACCGTGTCCGGGGCGGTCGTGCGGGGTCGTTCGACCGTGTCCGGGGCCGGTGTGCGGGGCCGTCCGGCCGTGGCCGGGGCGGTGTGCGGGGCCGTCCGGCCGTGGCCGGGGCGCCCGGCTGTTCACCGCGATGCCACCCGGGGTGCACCCGGCGGGTGGGTCCTGTCAGTGGCGCGTGGTGTCATGGAGGGGTGATCGACAGCATCGAAACCATCGAAGAGTTTCTCGCACAGCGCTCCTCCGACGTCGAAGAGGCGGTCCGCAAGGCGGCCGCCACCGAGATCCTGCCCCGCTGGCGCCGGCTCGCCACGCACGAGGTCGACCAGAAGAGCGGCCCGCACGACCTGGTGACCGACGCCGACCGCAAGGCCGAGCTGTATCTGACCGAGGCCCTGGCCGCCCTGCTGCCCGGCTCGGTCGTGGTCGGCGAGGAGGCGGTGCACGCCAGGCCCGCGACCTACGAGGCGATACGCGGCGACGCCCCGGTCTGGATCGTCGACCCGGTCGACGGGACCCGCCAGTTCGTGCGCGGCGAGGCCGGGTTCTGCACCCTGGTCGCGCTGGCCCACCGCGGCACACTGCTCGGCTCCTGGACGTACGCGCCCGCCCGCGACCGCTTCGCCACCGCCCTGCGGGGCAAGGGCGCCCACCTCGACGGGGAGCGGCTGTTCGCCGGAGTGCCGGAGCCCGGCCGGGACCTGCGCGTGGCCACCTCCCACCCCGACTACACCACGGACGAGCAGAAGGACGCCCTGCTCGGCCTGCGCACCGACGGCGTGGCACCGCGCCCGTGCGGCTCGGCGGGACTGGAGTACCTCGCCCTCGCCCGCGGCGAGTTGGACGCCGTGGCGTTCAGCTGGGAAGCGGCCTGGGACCACGCGGCCGGTCTGCTCCTGGTCGAGGAGGCGGGTGGTGCCCACCTGACGCTCACGGGCGAGCCGTTCCGCGTCGAGGGCGGCAACACCCTGCCCTTCACCGCCGCCCGCGACGCGGCCACGGCCCGCAGGGTGGTGGGCCTGCTGTCGGACGGGGCCTGACACCAAAGCGGTCGCTTCTCGCACCCGAGCGATCACACAGCGTGTGCGGGTGCGGGGTCCCGGGCGTCGCGAAGTGGCCTTCCGGGGCGGAAATCACCCGCGGCCGGTGACTGTCCGTCCCCGGGCATATCCTGATCCCCAGTGGCCGTCGGCTGACGAAGGGGTCCGAAGGTGCCGTCGATGCTCGATGCCGTCGTAGTGGGTGCGGGGCCGAACGGACTGACCGCTGCCGTGGAGCTGGCCCGCCGCGGTTTCTCCGTCGCTCTCTTCGAGGCCCGGAACACCGTGGGCGGCGGGGTTCGCACCGAGGAGCTCACCCTCCCCGGGTTCCGGCACGACCCGTGCTCCGCGGCCCACCCGCTCGGCATCAACTCACCGGCGTTCCGCGCCCTGCCGCTCGAGCGCTACGGCCTGGAGTGGCTGCACGCCGAGCTGCCCATGGCGCATCCCTTCCCGGACGGCTCGGCCGCCGTCCTGGCCCGGACGGTCGGCGAGACGGCCGCCTCCTTCGGCCCGCGCGACGCCGGTGCCTACCGCAGGCTCATCGCGCCCTTCCTGCCCAAGTGGGACACCCTCGCCCGGGACTTCATGTCGCTGCCGACGACCGCGCTGCCCCGCGACCCGGTGACTCTCGCCCGCTTCGGCCTGACGGGGCTGCCCCCGTCGACGCTGCTGATGCGCCGCTTCCGCGACGAGCCGGCCAAGGCCCTGTTCTCCGGGCTCGTCGCCCATGTCATGGCACCGCTCGGCGGCTTCGCCACCGGCGCGATCGGCCTGGTCTTCGCCCTCGCGGCGCACGCCCGCGGCTGGCCCCTCGCCCGCGGCGGCTCCCAGTCCCTCTCCGACGCCCTCGCGGCCTACCTGCGGGACCTCGGCGGCAGCGTCCACACCGACTACGAGGTCAAGCGCCTCGACGACCTGCCGCCGGCCCGGGCGTACGTCTTCGACACCTCACCCACCGCCCTGGCCCGCATCGCCGGCTTCGGCAACCACTACGGCGGATACCGCTACGGGCCGGGGGTCTTCAAGATCGACTACGCGCTGGACGGCCCCGTCCCCTGGACCGCGAAGGAGGCCCGCGTCGCCGGCACGGTGCAGGTCGGCGCGAGCAGCGCGGAGATCGGCGCGGCCCTGCGCGCGGCCTCCCGCGAGGGCCGGGCCCCCGACAAGCCGTTCCTGATCACGGTCCAGCCGAGCGTCGTCGACCCCAGCCGCGCCCCGGACGGCAAGCACGTCTTCTGGGCCTACGGGCACGTCCCGCACGGCTGGAGAGGCGACCTCACCGACACCGTCGAGCGGCAACTGGAGCGCTTCGCCCCGGGGTTCCGCGACCGTGTCCTGGCCCGGGCCACGGCGGGCCCGCCCGAACTCGCCGCCCGCAACGCCAATTACATCGGCGGGGACATCGCCTGCGGCGCGGCCTCCGGCCTCCAGCTCCTGCTGCGCCCGAGGCCCACGCTGTTCCCGTACCACACCCCGCACCCGGCGGTGTTCCTCTGCTCGTCGGCCACCCCGCCGGGCCCCGGGGTGCACGGCATGTCGGGACACAACGCGGCGAAGGCCGTCTGGAAGTGGCTGAGGCGGATATGACGGCCATCGAACTGGTCCGGGGCGACATCACCCGCGAGAGCGTCGACGTGATCGTCAACGCGGCCAACTCCTCCCTGCTGGGCGGGGGAGGGGTCGACGGAGCGATCCACCGCCGCGGCGGCCCGGCGATCCTGGAGGACTGCCGCAGGCTGCGTGCGGCGCACCTCGGCAAGGGCCTGCCCACCGGTCGGGCGGTCGCCACCACCGCGGGCGAACTGGACGCCCGCTGGGTCGTCCACACCGTCGGCCCGGTGTTCAGTCCGAGCGAGGACCGCTCCGCTCTGCTCGCCTCCTGCTACCGCGAGTCGCTCCGGGTGGCCGCTGAACTGGGCGCCCGTACCGTGGCGTTCCCCGCGATCTCCACCGGCGTCTACGGCTGGCCGATGGACGACGGCGCCCGCATCGCGGTCGAGACCGTGCGGGCGGCCGGGACCACGGTCGAGGAGGTCAGGTTCGTCCTCTTCGACGAGCGGGCGTACGAGGCGTTCGCCGCGCGGCTGCGCTGAGCCGCGGCAGGGGTTCAGACGGGCTCCGGCTCGAAGTGCTGCAGCAGGTCCCGGCCGGGCTGCACGACGCCGTAGGTGCTCTCCGGCACGGCGTTCCACACGCCCGGCAGGTCACCCAGCGGCTCCGACACGACCAGCCGGGTCTCGTCGGAGACATGGTTCAGGAACCCGAGGTCGGGGTGGAGGGCGCGCACGTCCTCCACCTTGCTGCTGTAGTACAGCGACCGCGACCGGCCCGCGCTGGAGTAGCGGAAGAACCACACCCGCTCCCCGTCGGTCACCGCGACGGTCATCTGCAGCGGCTGCGGCACCCCGTGTTCGCGGCCCAGCCGCTCGATCAGCCCCGTCATCCGGGCCACCGCACCCGGCGGATCGCCGTCCAGCCCGAAGGTGAGCGCCACGTGGAACATCACCTCGGAGTCCGTCGTGCCCTCCATCGAGGGGAACAGCCCCGGGTCGACGGCCAGCATGAGGTCCCGGCGCAGCTCGCGGAACCCGTCGATCGCCCCGTTGTGCATCCACATCCACCGCCCGTGGCGGAACGGATGACAGTTCGTCTGCTGCACCGCCGACCCGGTGGAGGCGCGCACATGGGCGAAGAACAACGGCGAGCGGACGTGGTCGGCGATCTCCCGCAGGTTGCGGTTGCTCCAGGCCGGGCCGGTGTCGCGGATGACCGCGGGGGTGCGCAGGTGCCACGCGTACCAGCCGACGCCGAAGCCGTCGCCGTTGGTGGTCTCCACGCCCATCCGCGCGTGCAGGCTCTGGTCGATCAGCGAGTGCTGCGGGCGGTAGAGGACGTCGTCGAGCAGCACCGGAGTGCCCGAGTAGGCGAGCCAGCGGCACATGGCCGTACCCCTGTTCCGAGCCGCCCGGGCCGGGCCCGCGGCTCCGTAGTGGTGTGCGTGGACCTCAGGGAATCCCGGGACACGCCCGGGGCGCATGGCCCGCGGCGGGTGACGGCGACGCGCCCCGCCGGGGGCCGGGACCAGGGCGTGACCCGGCCCCGCTCGCGGCCGGTCATCACTCCGCCGCCGCGTGCACACGGCCCGAGCGGACGGCGGCGCCCAGCGCCTCGAAGTCCCGCTCGTTGCGGTCGGCGTACTCCTGGGCGAACACGGTGAGGGCACGGTCGAAGCGGTCGCCGCCGCCCAGGTAGGCCGCGATGGCGACGGGGTCGCCGGAGCGGGCGTGGGCCCGTGCCAGGCTCGCCCCGCACAGCCGCCCGAACAGCCGCAGCAGGCCGGGATCCATGGTCTCCGGCTGGGCGATGCCCTTCCAGTCCCGCAGCTGCCGCACGTAGAAGTCCCGCTCCTGCCCGTCGAGGCCCACCGTGTGCGTCCAGCCCAGCAGGATGTCGCTGGTCGTCTGGATCAGACGCTGGCCGGCCACCACACGGCGCCCCTGGTTGTCGTAGTGGTCGCCGCCGCTGTGCGCTGCGAGCACCGACTCCTGCGCCTCCTTGGCCTGGAGCAGCAGCGGATCGTCGTCGTCCCGGCCGAGCAGCAGCACGATCCAGCAGCGGGTGCCGACACTGCCGACCCCGACCACCTTGCGGGCGATGTCCACCAGGCGGTAGCGGCGCAGCAGGTGCCGGCGCTCGGACGACAGCGTCCTGGCGTAGCCCTCGAGAACGGCCCGCAGCTCCTTCTCCCGGAAGTGCGCCGAGTCGTCCTCCACCAGGTCCCGCAGTGGGGTGATCAGTGGCGGGTCCGGTGTGATCCGCCGGCCCACGGCCGTGTTCCGGGTGAGCTTCTCGTAGGCCTGCATGTGGGTGCGGGTCCGGGCCTTCGCCGTGGCCTTCGCGGTGCGGCGCCGCGCCTCCCTGGACATCGACGCGGACATCAGCTCCCGCATGTGGTCGGCGTCGTCCTGGGCGTACCAGATGTCCAGGTTGCGCATCCCGGCGAAGTCGCGTATCCGCCGGCGGTAGGCCCGGACGCACGTCTCGACCGCGCTGTTCTGCTCGGCCGCCGAGAAGCCGTTGGCGCGGCCCGCGATGACGAAGCTCGCCGCGAGCCGCTTGACGTCCCACTCGAACGGCCCGGCCAGCGTCTCGTCGAAGTCGTTGATGTCGAAGACCAGATGGCGCTCGGGTGATGCCAGCAGCCGGAAGTTCAGCAGGTGGGCGTCCCCGCACAGTTGCACCCGCAGCCCGGTGTCCGTGCCGGATCCCAGGTCCGCCGCCATGATCGCCGCCGCGCCGCGGTAGAAGCGGAAGGGGGACTCCAGCATGCGTGCGTAGCGGATCGGCACCAACTCCGGTACGCGGGTCGCGGACTGGCGCTCCAGCACGTCGACCGGGTCGAACCGGTCCTGCCCCGCCTCGAACCCGGCGTGGGACGACCGCGGCACCCGCCGCCGCGCGCCCCGGCCGACGGCCGCCCGCTCGGACGGTGACATGAAGGTCGTGAAAGGGCTCGGTACGGTCATGGCTCAGTCCTTCCGCCGCGCGGGGAAGTCGTCCGAGGGCTTCCGCCCCTGCCGGCGCAGGCCCGCCTCCACGGCGCCGGCGAGGATCCGTGCCGCCACGCCCACCAGCATCAGGCCGCCCACCATCTGAATCATCGTCAGCACCCGTCCGGTCTGGGAACGGGCCGTGATGTCGCCGTATCCGACGGTGGTGAACGTGGTGAGCGTGAAGTACAGGGAGTCCGTCTTGGTCAGCGGCTCGCTGAACGAGCCCGGGGTGGTGCGCTCCACCAGGAAGTAGGTGCCCGCGAAGAGCAACAGGAAGAGCGCCAGCGTCACGGCCAGGGTTTCGATGGCCTTGAGCCGGGGGTGGGGCGAGGACACGATGGCCCGCACCTGCCACCAGAACACCACGACCACCAGCAGCAGACCGCAGGCCAGCAGCAACGAGTCGCGGGTCGTGCCGCGTCCGTCCAGAGGCATCACGTAATAGACCGTGACGAGCCCGGCCGCGACGAGCACCGCCCGTACGAGGGCCGAGACCGCCGCACGCCGTGGCCGGCGCGGCTGCGTTACTGGTTCGTCCATCGCGCGACTCTCGGTCTGGGGTCTGCCTCCGGCACCGGGGCGCACCACAAGGCCTGTCCCACCACCTCAGCGCGACACCGCCGCACAGGGATCACCCGCCACGGGTGAGGCGGCCCGGAGGGGCCGTGGGCAGGCTGGGATCGAGGGGGACGGCTCCCGCGCGCCGGGCTTTCCGGCCCCGTACCCCCGCCTCCGGTCGCCGACCGCGCCGGACGCAGCAGAATCGAGGCAGCAGGATGACCGCTACACACCCGACGCACGGAACGCCGAGGGCGAGGCACGGAACCGCCGCCGCGGGCTTGATGGTCTTCGCGGCCGTCATGCTCATGATTACCGGAGTCCTGGCGATCATGCGGGGCATCTCGGCCATCGCCGAAGACCAGGTCTTCGTCTCGACCCCCAACTACGTCTTCTCCTTCGACCTCACCGGCTGGGGCTGGATCCACCTCGCCCTCGGCGTGGTCGCCGTGCTCGTCAGCGTGGGACTGTTCCAGGCATCCACCTGGGCGCGCGTGCTCGGAGTGGGGATCGCCGCACTCGTCCTCATCGCCAACTTCCTCTCCCTGCCCTCCTACCCGGTCTGGTCCGTGGTGATGATCGCGTTGACCGGGTTCATCATCTGGGCCCTGTGCACCGTGAAGAAGAGCGACATCTGAGAGCCGGCCGGCCGTACCCGCCCGGAAGGGACGGACGCGGCCGCGCCCGCTCCCCGCGCTCAGGTCCGCGTGCGGACCAGCAGCAGGGCCACGTCGTCGTCCGGCTCGGGACTCAGCGCGCTGAGCAGACTGTCGCTCGCGCGCTGCAGACTGGGCCCCGCGTGCTGGAGCAGCCGGGTCAGCGTGCCGAGACCGGTGTCGATCGGCTCCCCGCGGTTCTCGACCAGACCGTCCGTGTACAGGGCGAGCAGGGATCCCGGGGCGAGATCCACCTCCACCGTGCCGAACTCCACGCCGCCGACCCCGAGCGGCACACCGCCCGGCACGTCCACGAGCGCCGCGCTGCCGTCCGCCCCGGCGAGCACCGGCGGCAGATGCCCGGCGCTGGACAGCTCGCAGGTGCCGCGCCCCAGGTCGCACACCGCGTACACGCACGTGGCGATCGCGTCCCCGAGCGAGCCTGCGATGTCGTCGAGGTGGCGCAGCAGCTCGGCGGGCGGCAGGTCCAGCCGGGCCAGCGCCCGTGTCGCCGTGCTCAGCTGCCCCATGATCGCCGCGGCCTGGACGCCCTTGCCCATGACGTCCCCGACGATCAGCCCGGTGCGTCCCGGGCCCAGCGGCAGGACGTCGTACCAGTCGCCGCCGACCTCGCTGAGGGCCGGGCGGTAGCGGGCGGCGATGTCCAGGCCCTCCCGCTCGGCGGGCGTGCTCGGGAGCAGGCTGCGCTGCAGGGTCAGGGCGGTGCCGCGTTCGCGGCCGTAGAGGCGCGCGTTGTCGATGCAGATCGCGGCGCGCGCGGCGAGTTCCGAGGCGAGCACCTGGTCCCGGTCGTCGAAGGGGCGCTCGTTGACCGTGCGGTACAGCGAGAGCGTGCCGAGCACCTTGCCCCGGGCCATCAGCGGCAGCGCCAGGTAGGAGTGGGCCCCGGCCTCGTGCAGGGCCTGGGCGGCGCGTGCGTCCCGGGCGAGGCGCCGCAGCATCCGGCTGTCCACCCGCTCGACCAGGACCGGACGGGCGCTGCGCACGCACTGCGTGACGACCCGCGACGAGCCGTACGTGGCGACCTCGCCCACCGGGTCGGCGGCGTGAATGGCGTCGGTGGGGTAGCCGGACGCCACGGCCAGCGCCCGGAACTCGGCCGGGGAGCCGCCCGACACGGGCGTGATGGTGCCCCGGGACACGACCGACTCCAGGACGTCCACGGCGGCCAGGTCGGCCAGATGCGGCACGACCACGCCGGCCAGCTCCCGGGCGGTCTGCTGGAGGTCCAGCGTCGTGCCGATCTTCACCCCCGCGTCGGCGATCACCGACAGGTGCTGGCGTGCCTGCGCGACCTCGGCCGCCGCCTGCTGGCGCTCGGTGACGTCCAGCACGGCCATCGCGAGCCCGAGGACCCGGCCGTCGGTGTCCTCGATGCGGTGGTACGACTCCGAGTAGGCGCGGTCCTGGGTGTCCGCCGCCGTACGCCCGACGGTCTGCTGGTCGAGCAGGGGTCTGCCGGTCTCCAGGACGTGCCGCATCCGGCCCTCGATGGCCGCCACGTCCAGGTCCGGCAGCACCTCCCCGACCCGGCGTCCCAGCACGGCCTCCTCGGGCAGGCCGTTGATCCGCTCCAACGCGGGGTTGACGCCGACCCAGCGCAGGTCGTTGTCGAAGACGGCGATACCGAGCGGGGTCTGGTTGACGAGGCTGTGGGAGAGGGCGAGGTCGCGCTCCACCTGCCGTACGGTCGTCGCGTCCGTGGCCAGTCCCAGCAGGTGCGGCTGCCCCTCGGGGTCCAGGAGGCGCATCGTACGGAACTCCACGGCCCGCTCCGTGCCGTCCCGGTGCCGCAGCGGGAAGACACCGGCCCACCGGGCGCCCGTGCTGACCTGGGCGAACAGCTCCCGGCCCCGGGAGCGGTTCTCGGGTGAGACGAGGAGGGTGTCGGCCCGCTGCCGCAGGGCCTCCTCGGCGGTCCAGCCGAGCAGCTGCTCGATCTCGGGGCTCCACAGCGCGATGTGCCCGCCCGCGTCGAGGACCACGGCCGCGACCTTCAGCAGGTCCAGCAGCCCGCCGGGCGCGGCCGTGACGGCGTCGCGGTCCGAGGTCGCGTAGCCGTTCATGCGGGCCGCTCCTTCCGGCGCGGCAAGGGTACCGCCATGATCTGTTGTGCGCTGTCCGATGAGGTCACATTACGGTCGGAGCAGCGGCACTGTCGCGTCGAAATGACAAAAAGCGCGGGTCGGCATCCGCAGAGGGAGGGAGCGGCATCGTGAAGGGCTGGACGCTGCGGGAGAGCCTGCTCACGGGGTCGGGGACAGTGCGCTGGGACCGGTGGGGCGATCCCGGCGGGGAGCCGGTCGTGCTGCTGCACGGGACGCCTTTCTCGTCGTACGTGTGGCACGAGATCGCACCCGCCCTCGCCGCCGTCGGGCACCACGTCCACGTCTGGGACATGGCGGGCTACGGCGCCTCCGGCATGCACGTGGGCCAGGACGTCTCACTGGCCGCCCAGGGCCGGATCCTCACCGAGCTGCTGGCGCACTGGGGACTGCGGGAGCCGTCCGTGGTCGCGCACGACTTCGGCGGCTGCGTGGCGCTGCGCGCCCACCTGCTGCACGGGGCCCGCTACCGGAAGCTCGCCCTGGTCGACCCGGTGGCCCTGAAGCCCTGGGGTTCGCCGTTCTTCCGCCTGGTCGGGGAGCACAGCCGGGTGTTCGAGCAGCTCCCGCCGGCGCTGCACGCGGCCCTGGTGCGCGAGTACGTCTCCTCCGCCAGCCACGTCGGCCTGCGCCCCGCCACGCTCGACGCGCTGGTGCGGCCCTGGACGGGGGAGGAGGGGCAGGCGGCGTTCTACCGGCAGATCGCGCAGGCCGACCAGCGCTACACCGACGAGATCCAGCCGCTGTACCCCTCGATCGACCTGCCCGTCACGGTGTGCTGGGGCACCGAGGACACCTGGATCCCCTTCGCCCAGGGGGAGGAGCTCGCGGGCCTGATCCCGGGTGCGCGGCTGGTGCCCGTCCCGGACGCGGGTCATCTCGTCCCGCTGGACGCCCCCGCCCGTCTGACGAGCGAACTGCTCGCCTTCCTCTCGGCCTGAACCATCAGGACCGCACAAAGTCCGACGCGGTCATTGCTTCGATTGTGTGCGGGTCCTAGGGTGTGCCTGCTCAGCAGTTGCTCCCTCACCGTCAGTTGTCACGCGACTCCACAGAAACACCCATCCTGGGTGCGTAGTTGACGTGCGTATCTGACGTGCCCTCAGTCCGTGCAGCACCGCACCTGTCGAACCGAGGAAGGCCACGTTCATGCCGCACCCCCCGCACCCGTCCCCCGCCGACCGGCCCGTCGTCAGCCGCCGCCGTCTGCTGGAAGGGGGCGCCGCCGTGCTCGGCGCGTTCGCCCTCTCGGCGTCGCCCACCGCGTCGCACGCGGCCGGCCGGCGCCCGGCGGCCGACGGCCCCCCGGAGTGGAACGACGGCCTGAGCGTGTACCGGGTGGGGACCGAGCCGCCGCACACCACCCTCATGCCCTACGCGGACCTCGGACAGGCCCTGAAGGGCGACCGCGAGCGCTCCCCCTACCGGCTGAGCCTCGACGGCACCTGGAAGTTCGCCTACGCGGACCGCCCCGACGACCGGGACGAGGACTTCCACCGCACCGACGTCGACGACTCCGGCTGGGACAGCATCCCCGTGCCCTCGGCCTGGCAGCTGCACGGCTACGACTTCCCGGTCTACGTCAACATCACCTACCCCTGGTGGGGACCCAACGGCGGCGGCGAGGACGCCCAGCCGCCCGCCGCCCCGACCCGCTACAACCCCGTCGGCCAGTACCGCCGCACGTTCACCCTGCCCCGCGACTGGCAGGGCCGGCGCACCTTCCTGCACTTCGAGGGCGTCAAGTCCGCCCACTACGTGTGGATCAACGGCGAGCTGGCCGGCTACCACGAGGACTCCTACACCTCCGCCGAGTACGACATCACCCCGTACCTCGAGCCGGGCACCAACCAGATCGCCGTCGAGGTGTACCGCTACTCCGACGCGGACTGGCTGGAGGACCAGGACATGATCCGGCTGAGCGGCATCTTCCGCTCGGTCCACCTGTTCTCCACGCCCGGCGTGCACCTGCGCGACTTCCGCCTGGACACCCCGCTGGGCGACGACTACACCTCCGCCGAGCTCAAGGTCACCGCACACGTCCGCGACTACGGCGGCGAGGGCGCGGGCCGCTACACCGTCGAGACCCAGCTCTACGACGCACGCGGCCACGCCGTCTGGTCCCGCCCCCTGAACGGCTCCGTCGAGGTGCCCGGCGGCGAGGAGGCGACCACCGAGGCGTCCAGGGCCGTCCCCTCGCCCAGGCTGTGGTCGGCCGAGCACCCGAACCTCTACACCGCCGTGCTCCGCCTGCGCGACCCGTCCGGCAAGGTGGTCGAGACCCTCTCGCACCGGGTCGGCTTCCGCGAGTTCGAGCTCAAGGACGGCCTGATGCGCATCAACGGCAGACCGGTCTCCTTCCGCGGCACCAACCGGCACGAGATGCACCCCGACACCGGCTCGGCGCTCACCCGCGCGCAGATGGTCGAGGACATCCGGATCATCAAGCGCCTCAACATCAACAGCGTCCGCACCTCGCACTACCCCAACAACCCCCTGTGGCTCGAACTCGCCGACGAGTACGGCCTGTACCTCGTCGACGAGACCAACCTGGAGACCCACGGCATCCGCGACAGGTTCCCCGGCAGCGGCCACCCCGAGTGGACCGAGGCCTGCGTGGCCCGCGCCCGGAACATGGTGCACCGCGACAAGAACCACGCCTCGGTGGTCATCTGGTCGCTCGGCAACGAGGCCGGCGGCGGCACGACCTTCAACGCCATGCACGACTGGATCCGCTCCTACGACCCCAGCCGCGTCATCCAGTACGAGGGCGACGACCGCCCGGGCATCAGCGACATCCGCTCCGAGATGTACGACAGTCCGCAGCGGGTCGAGCAGCGCGCCAAGGACACGAGCGACACCCGGCCCTACGTGATGATCGAGTACTCCCACGCGATGGGGAACTCCAGCGGCAACCTCAAGAAGTACTGGGACATCGTCCGCCGTCACGACGTCCTCCAGGGGGGCTGGATCTGGGACTTCGTCGACCAGGCGCTGCGCTGGCCCACCCCCTCGCGCAAGCTGCTGACCGAGTCCGGTCCGGGCACGCTGCGCGGCGAGGTCATCGCGCCCGCCGGCACCTTCGACCGGGCCGAGGGCGTCTCGGGCGGCACCGTATTCCCGCGCGACACCGGCCTCGACCTCACCGGCTCCCTCACCCTGGAGGCCTGGGTCACCCCGCACGTCACCGGCGGCCATCAGCCCGTCATCGCCAAGGGCGACACCCAGTACGCCCTCAAGCAGACCGACAGGACCCTGGAGTTCTTCATCCACGGCGGCGGCCAGTGGGTCACCGCGAGCTGGGCGCTGCCCGACGGCTGGACCGGCAAGGAGCACCACGTCGCCGGTGTCTTCGACGCGGACGCCGGCACGCTCACCCTGTACGTCGACGGCCAGGTGCGCGGCACCCGGACCACCACCCGGCGCCCCGCGAACAACACCGCGTCCCTCTCGCTCGCCACCGACGTCGACAACCCGACCCGGGAGTTCAGCGGCACCGTCCGCCGGGCCCGCGTGTACGCCCGGGCGCTGAGCGCCGCCGAACTGGCCTCGGCCACCCGGGGGCCCGACGACGAGGGCGTGCGCTTCTGGTTCGACGCCGCGACCGCCGGCCTCACCGAGAAGCGCCCGCGCGACAGGACGTTCCACGCCTACGGCGGCGACTGGGGCGACAACCCCAACGACGGCGCCTTCGCCGCCGACGGCCTCCTCCTGCCCGACCGCACCCTCACCGGCAAGTCCGCCGAGGTCAAGCAGATCTACCAGGCGATCAACGCCACGTCGGCCTCCGGCGCCCCCGGCGCCGTCACCCTCACCAACGAATACCTGTTCACCAACCTCCGGGAGTTCGAGGGCCGTTGGTCCCTTGTCGCCGACGGCGCGGTCGTCCAGCGCGGCCGGCTGACCCGCGACCAGCTGAACGTGCCCCCGCTGAGCAGCAAGAACATCAAGGTGCCGGTGCGGCTCCCGGCCCGGCCCGGGCCCGGCGCGGAGTACTTCCTCCAGCTCTCCTTCACCACCAGGGAAGCCACCCCGTGGGCGAAGGCCGGCTTCGAGGTGGCCAAGCAGCAACTCGCCCTCGACGCGGGCGCTCCGGCCGTCAAGCCCGCCCCGCTGCGGAGCGTGCCCGCGCTGAGCCACACCGACGGGGACAAGACCGTCACCGTGAAGGGCAAGGGCTTCGCCGTCACCGTCGACAAGGGCACCGGGACCATCACCTCCTACGAGGCGGGCGGCACCCGTCTGCTCACCTCCGGGCCCGTCCCGAACTTCTGGCGGGCCCCCACCGACAACGACCGCGGCAACGGCCAGCACACCCGCAACCAGATCTGGCGCGACGCCGGAGCGCGCCGGAAGATCTCCGACGTGCGGGTGCGGCCCTTGGACGACCGTGCCGTCGAGGTCACCGTCACCGGCACGCTGCCCACCGGCACGGAGTCCGCGTACAGCACGACGTACACGGTCTTCGGCAACGGCGAGATCAAGGTCGACAACACCCTGCACCCGGGCGCGGCGAACCTGCCGTACATCCCGGAGGTCGGCACCCTGCTGTTCCTGCCGCGGGGCCTGGACCGGCTGCACTACTACGGCCGGGGTCCCGAGGAGAACATGTGGGACCGCCACGACGCCACCGACGTCGGCCTGTACTCCGGCACCGTCTCCGGGCAGTGGACCCCCTACGTGCGCCCCCAGGAAAACGGCAACAAGACCGACGTCCGCTGGGCCGCGCTGACCGACGGCCGGGGACGCGGCCTGCTCGTGAGCGGTGAGCCGCTGGTGGAGGTCAACGCCTCGCACTTCACCCCCGAGGACCTCTCGGTCGGGGCCCGCCACGACTACCAGCTCACCCCCCGGGACGCGGTGGTGCTGCGGATCAACCACCGCCAGATGGGCGTGGGCGGCGACAACAGCTGGGGCGCGCACACGCACGACGAGTTCAAGCTGCTCGCCGACCGCGACTACGCGTACACCTACCGGCTGCGTCCGCTGACGCGCGTGAGCGAGGCGATGGAGGCCTCGCGCCGGCCGACCGCCACCGACTAGCACCGGCGGTGGGACAGCGGCGCCGCCTCAGCCGGCGGCGTCGCTGATGCCGAGCCGCAGATGCTCCACGTGGTACACGGCCTGGTCGAGGAGCTCCGCGACATGGTGGTCGTGCAGCGCGTAGACCACCGAGCGGCCCCGCCGCTCACCGACGACCAGGCCCAGATTGCGCAGCAGCCGCAGCTGGTGCGAACAGGCCGACTGCTCCATGCCCACCTCGGCGGCCAACTCGGTGGCCGGCAGCGGCCCTTCGCGCAGCCGCGCCAGGATCATCAGCCGGGAGGGCGTGGACAGGGCCTGGAGGGTGGTGGCGACCTTCGCGACGTTGTCCGCGTCCAGGCGTACGCGCTCGGCGGTCTCCTGCGCGGGGGTGACGGCTCCATGACCCATGACGCCATCGTACCGGCCCCGCACGAACACATGAATGAATCTTCATCTGTCGGCGTCGGGTCTTCCTCTGCCGGCGTCGGGACGGTTGCGCGCCGCCACGTCCATGTCGGATTCTCGCCAGCCCCCGACCCGTCCGGTGCCGGATGCTGGACGCATGCAGATGGGGATGCACACCGACACCGAGCGCTGCGTGCGCGCCGTCCGGTCGAAGGACGCGCGGTTCGACGGCTGGTTCTTCACGGCCGTCCTGACCACCGGCATCTACTGCCGTCCCAGTTGCCCGGTGGTGCCGCCCAAGCCGGAGAACATGGTCTTCCACCCCAGCGCGGCGGCCTGTCAGCAGGCCGGGTTCCGGGCCTGCAAGCGCTGCCGGCCCGACACCAGCCCCGGCTCCCCGGAGTGGAACCGGCGCGCCGACCTCGTCGCCCGCGCCATGCGGCTGATCGCCGACGGAGTCGTGGACCGCGAGGGCGTGTCCGGCCTGGCCGGCCGCCTCGGCTACAGCACCCGGCAGGTCGAACGCCAGCTCCTCGCCGAGCTCGGCGCGGGCCCCCTCGCCCTCGCCCGCGCCCAGCGCGCCCAGACGGCCCGGCTGCTCATCGAGACGACGGCGCTGCCCATGGCGCAGATCGCCTTCGCCGCTGGCTTCGCCTCCATCCGCACCTTCAACGACACGGTCCGCGAGGTCTTCGCCCTCCCGCCGAGCGAGCTGCGCGCCCGCGCCCCGAAGCGGCAGGGCACGAGCACCCCCGGCGCCCTGTCCCTGCGGCTGCCGTTCCGCGCCCCGCTCAACCCCGACAACCTCTTCGGCCACCTCGCCGCGACGGCCGTACCCGGCGTGGAGGAGTGGCGCGACGGCTCCTACCGCCGCACCCTTCGCCTGCCCTACGGCCACGGCATCGTGGCCCTCACCCCGAACCCCGACCACATCGCCTGCCGTCTCACCCTCAGCGACCTGCGCGATCTGACCGTCGCCATCAGCCGCTGCCGCCGCCTGCTCGACCTGGACGCCGATCCCGTCGCGATCGACGACCAGCTGCGCGCCGACCCGGTCCTCGCACCCCTGGTCGACAAGGCGCCCGGACGGCGCGTGCCCCGCACGGTCGACGAGGCCGAGTTCGCCGTCCGGGCCGTGCTCGGGCAGCAGGTCTCCACCGCCGCCGCCCGCACCCACGCCGCCCGCCTGGTCACCGCGCACGGCGAACCCGTCGAGGACCCCGAGGGCGGCCTCACCCACCTCTTCCCGGCCCCCGAGGCCCTCGCCGCGCTCGACCCCGAGACGCTGGCGATGCCCCGCACCCGCCGCACGACCTTCACCACCCTGGTCCGCCGGCTCGCCGACGGCGACCTCCGCCTCGGCGTCGAGAGCGACTGGCCCCGCACCCGCGCCGAACTCCTCGCCCTGCCCGGGTTCGGGCCCTGGACGGTGGACGTCATCGCCATGCGCGCCCTCGGCGACCCCGACGCCTTCCTCCCCACCGACCTTGGCATCCGCCGCGCCGCCCGGGACCTGGGCCTGCCGTCCACCCCGGCCGCCCTCACCGCCCGCGCGGCGGCCTGGCGCCCCTGGCGGGCCTATGCGGTCCAGTACCTCTGGGCGACCGACAGCCACCCGATCAACTTCCTTCCGGTATAGGGACGTTCCGATGAAGCAGCACACCGTGACCGACAGCCCCTACGGGCCCCTCACCCTCGTCGCCGAGGACGGCGTCCTGTGCGGCCTCTACATGACCGACCAGCGCCACCGCCCGCAACAGGAGACCTTCGGCACCCGCGACGACACCCTCTTCGCGGAGGCGGAGGAGCAGCTGAAGGCCTACTTCGCGGGCGAGCTCCAGGAGTTCACCGTCCCCCTGCGCCTGAACGGCACCCCGTTCCAGCGCAGGGTCTGGGACGAGCTGCGCCGCATCCCCTACGGCCGCACCCGCACCTACGGCCAACTCGCCGACGCCCTCGGCACGCCCACCGCCTCCCGCGCGGTCGGCCTCGCCAACGGCCGCAACCCCATCGGCATCATCGTCCCCTGCCACCGCGTCATCGGCGCGAACGGCAGCCTGACCGGTTACGGCGGCGGCCTGGAACGCAAGCAGCGCCTGCTGGACTTCGAGCGGGGGGCGGCGCTGTTCTAGCTGTACTGCCCAGGGACGTTGGTCAACCTGGTGACGGGTGGTTTGCCGCCGGTCGCGGTGTGGGGGCGGTGGTGATTGTAGTGATGGAGCCAGGCT